>JBDTYA010000218.1:0-3693 GCA_040005915.1 Ilumatobacteraceae bacterium | reverse complement strand
CCATGGCAACCAAACCGCTCACTCAGACCACCGGTCGTCGTAAAGAGGCCGTCGCGCGTGCACGCCTGCGCCCCGGCACCGGCACGCACACGATCAACGGCAAGGCGTTCGACGCCTACTTCACCACGGCGATGCAACGCATGACCGTGACCGAGGCGCTGCGGGTCACCGAGACCGAAGGCAACTACGACGTCGACGCCACCATGCACGGGGGCGGCATCAGCGGTCAGGCCGGTGCGTTGCGCATGGCCATCGCCCGCTCGCTCGTCGAGCTCGATCCCGAATCACGCGCCACGCTGAAGAAGGCAGGCCTTCTCACCCGCGACCCACGTCGCAAGGAGAGCAAGAAGTACGGCCTCAAGAAGGCTCGTAAGGCTCCTCAGTACACCAAGCGCTGATCGAAGCGGCCGTGGGCCAGCTCCGGTTCGGAACAGATGGGGTGCGCGGCCGGGCTCTGACCGAGCTGACGACGGATTACGTCGCCGCCCTCGGGCGTGCGGCTGCCGACGTGTTGGGTGGTGGCGACTGGTTGATAGGACGCGACACACGCGAGTCCGGCGCGATCCTGCAGCAGGCGTTGATCGACGGACTGCTCGCCGGCGGAGCGACACCGTTGATCGCCGGGGTCGTGCCAACCCCCGCACTGGCGTACCTGTCGGCCACCCTGTCTCTGCCCGCAGCCATGATCACCGCTTCGCACAACCCGTGGCACGACAACGGCATCAAGTTCTTCGCCGCCGGCGGGCTGAAGCTGACCGCCGAGATCGAGGCATCGATCGAGTCGATCGCCGGTGCTGTTGAACCTCTCTCGGCGAACGGCAACACCGTCTCGGCCGCGGCGACATCGTCCTACGGAGATCACCTCGTCGGCACGGTGGGGGATGGCGCACTTCGCGGATTGCGAGTCGTGCTCGACTGCGCCAACGGGGCGATGTCCGAGGCCGCGCCCGATGTGACACGCCGGCTCGGCGCCGACGTGATCGTGACCAACGCCGAACCGGACGGGCGCAACATCAACGTTCGGTGTGGCGCGACTCACCCGGCGACGTTGTCGGCCGCTGTCATCGCGCACCACGCCGACCTCGGCCTGGCGTTCGACGGCGACGGCGATCGAGTGATCGCCGTGGACGGGATCGGCAACATCGTCGACGGCGACAGGATGATCGCGCTCGCCGCGTTGCAGCTGCGCGACGAGGGCGCGCTCACCAACAACACGGTCGTGGTGACCGTCATGAGCAACCTCGGCTTCCACAAGGCGATGGCGAGCGCGGGGATCAACGTCGTCACGACCCCCGTCGGCGACCGATCGGTGCTCGAGGCGCTCGACTCCGGCGACTACGCAGTCGGTGGCGAGCAGAGCGGGCACATCATCTATCGTCACCTCGCGACCACCGGCGACGGGCTGTTGGCGGGGCTTCGCCTGGCGGCCTACGTACGGACGACCGGGCGTCCGCTGGCGGAGCTGGCGACCGCCGTCATGACCTCGTACCCGCAGGTGCTCGTCAACGTGAAGGTCGCTGATCGGCACCCCGACGTCGCCGCCGAACTGGCCGACGAGATCACCGCCGCCGACGCGCTGCTGCACGGTGAGGGACGCATCCTCGTGCGCCCCAGCGGCACGGAGCCGTTGATCCGGGTGATGGTCGAGGCCGCAACGCAGCATCTGGCACAGTCGACGGCCGACGGCCTTGCGGCTGTGGTGCTGCGGCGCTTTGGCTGAACAGGCTCGTCGAACCGGGCTCGTTCCGTCGAATCGATCTCACACGAGGCTGCCGGATCCACCGCGGCCCTGGTCGGTAACCTTCACCCCATGTGCGGAATCATTGGCATCCTCAGTCGACCCTCGTCACGTCGGGTGCCGGACGCTTCCGAAGTGCTCGCCCATCTCGATCAGGCAGTGGCTGCAGGCAGTCTCGCCGACGCGGCTCAGGCCGTCAGGCGTTGCGACGAGTTGTTGAAAGGGGTGCCGGGTGCGTCGGCGTTGATCGGTCGCTACGAGTTGGCTGTGGGGATCGTTGCCAGGCTCGATCAGCTCGAAGGCAGGATGGCCGAGGCCGAGGCCGGCATCGAATCCGACGAATCGATCGATCCAGATCTACAGGAGCGGATTGCGACCGAGTTGATCGAGCTCCGCGATGCGACGTGGGCCGTCCGCAACGATCGGCTCCGCACTGCCCGCGAGGTAGAGGCTCTGGTCGGTCGCGACAGTTCGACCGCCGCCGTGGCCGGGTACCTCGCCGTGCAGCAGGCCCTCTCGGCGCTCGATCGGCTCGAGGTGCGTGGCCGCGACAGCGCAGGGTTGCATCTGTTCGTGTGGAACCACGGTTTGACTCCGACGGACCCCGTCGTTCAACGGCTGCTCTCGGAGCGCAACCGCGACCCACTGTTCCAGAATGGTTCCGTCCGCCTGGCGGGGCCATCCTTCGGCTTCGTGTACAAGGCCGCGGCGGAGATCGGCGAGCTCGGCGACAACACCCGCGCCCTGCGCTCGGCCATCGCCGCCGACGACCTCCTTCGCCTGGCGCTCGCCCAACCCGAGGCACGGCTCACCGTTCTGGGTCACACGCGCTGGGCGAGTGTCGGCATCATCAGCGAGGCCAACTGTCATCCGCTCAACAGCGAAGAACTCGAGCAGACCGGCGGCGCGCCGTACATGGTGGCGGTGCTCAACGGCGACGTCGACAACCACGCCGACATCAAGGTTCACCACAGCCTGCACATCGCCGGGCCCATCACGACCGACGCCAAGGTGATCCCCGCCGTGATGGCCCACCAAGTCGCTGCGGGCGTCGCCGACCTCGGTGAGGCTTTCCGCCGCACCGTTGCCGAGTTCGAGGGCAGCGTCGCCATCGGTGCCGCTGCCGCGGACCGTCCCGACAGCCTCTACCTCGCCCTGCGCGGCAGTGGACAGGCGTTGTACATCGGGCTCGGTCACGACTGCTACATCGTGGCCAGCGAGCCGTATGGCGTTGTCGAGGAGACCACACGCTTCGTGCGCATGGATGGCGAGACGCCGTCCGCGTCGGGTAGCCGCGGTCAGGTGTTCGTCCTCGACGGAGCGCACGCCGGCGAACTCGAAGGCGTCCGCCGGATGGCATACGACGGCGGGGACCTGCCGATGACCGAACGCGACATCGCCGTCGCCCAGGTCACGACGCGCGACATCGACCGTGGCGACTCGCCGCACTACCTCCTCAAGGAGATCAGCGAGGCCCCGGCGAGCTTCCGCAAGACCGTGCGCGGCAAGGTCGTCGAGATCGACGGCCTGCGCCGTGCCTCGGTAGGTGTACGCGCTCTCCCGCAATACGTGCGCGAGCGCCTGGCCGACGGCAGCATCACCAAGATCAAGGTCATCGGGCAGGGCACCGCTGCGGTCGCCGGTCGCAGCATGGCCGCTGTTCTCGACGCGCTCACGCAGGGCCGGATGGACATCGATCCGATCACGGCAACCGAGCTGAGTGGCTTCGGGATGCGGCTCGACATGAGCGACACGCTGGTGATCGCCGTCAGCCAGAGCGGCACGACCACCGACACCAATCGCACGGTAGACCTCGTGCGTGGGCGCGGCGCTGTCGTCTTGGGGATCGTCAATCGGCGCAACAGCGATCTCACCGACAAGGCCGACGGCGTGATGTACACCAGCGACGGTCGCGATGTGGAGATGAGCGTCGCTTCGACCAAGGCGTTCTACGC
>JBDTYA010000217.1:0-5943 GCA_040005915.1 Ilumatobacteraceae bacterium | reverse complement strand
CATGCGGGGCGTGCGGCGTCAAACGCTGAGTGCTGGGACCGCGAGCGCGGGTCTCAGATGTTGTCGGCCCGGGCGAGGGCCGGCGCGGCGCGGCCGTGACCTGCGACGAGCTCGACGGTGACCGGCGATGAACCCGCTGTTACGAGCATTTCGGCGCCGATCCTCTCGTGATCGTGATACCGGCGGAACCGGGTGGTGCGTGGTCCGACGATGGTGGCGACGGTGCGCATCGCCGTGCCCAGATCGGAGTCGAGCTTGCCGATGTCGTGCAACAGCGCCCCGGCGATCTCGTCCCGGGTCCACGGTGCTGTACCGACGAGCGACATGAACCGCCGGCCGACGACGATCGCGTGCCGCCGGTCCGGCGCACTGAGCCGGCGCCAGAGCAGGAGCTCACCGCTGGTCAGCGTCGACTCTGCCCAGGCAGTGTCAGCCGCGGCCGGCTCGCGTCGCGACAACGACCCCAGCAGCCTCCGCGCCAGATGCCTCATCGGCCGAGTGCCCGTGGGTGGGCCGATCGGTAGACGTCGAACATGCGCTCCTGGCTGACGCGCGTGTAGACCTGGGTCGTCGAGATCGAGGCGTGCCCCAGGAGCTCTTGGACGATCCTGAGGTCGGCGCCGTGATCGAGGAGGTGGGTCGCGCACGAATGACGCAAGACATGCGGTGACAGCTTGTGACCGACGCCGATTCGATCGCCGTACTTCTTGACGATCGCCCAGGCCGCCTGACGCGTCAGGCGGGCGCCGCGCAGGTTCAAGAACACGGCCTCGGCGTCGCCTCGTCGCGCCCAGCGCTGCGGTTCGAGATGCGGGCGTCCCGATGGCCCGAGCCACTCCGCGAGGGCGGCCGCGGCGTGACGACCGTACGGCACGATCCGCTCCTTCGAGCCTTTGCCGAACAGTCGCACCAGCCTTTCGCCGTGGTCGAAATCGCCCAACGACAGCCCACATGCTTCCGAGATCCGCGCCCCGGTGGCGTAAAGGAACTCGAGCAGGGCACGATCGCGGAGGCCGGAAGGCTCGTTGGTCGCCGGGGCAGCCAGCAGCGAGGCAACCTCAGCCTCCGACAATGGATGAGGGATTCCGGCCGGCACGCGGATGCCTTCGATGTCGGCGGACGGATCATCCTTGCGGATGGCCTCTTCCGCCAGGAACCGATGCAGCATCCGTAGCGCCGCAACCTGGCGGGCCACCGATGAGGCAGCGCCGCCGGCGGCACGTCGCTCGCTGATGAACGAGTCCAATGCGGCACGGTCCACCGTCTGCAGAGTCAGGTCGCGCTTCGCCAGCCACGCCCAGTAGCCCCGGATGTCGCGACGATAGGCGGCGAGGGTGTTGGCCGATCGTCCCCGCTCGGTGACCATCCACGAGAAGAACTCCTCGACCTCCAAGGGCAACATCGCCATCGACGGATCGGGGGTCACACTGCCAACCTACGGCGTCGGACGAAGGGTGCCTTCGCGCAGCCGGCGATCGACCAGCAGGAGCCCGATCACGGTCTTGGCGTCGTTGATCTCGCCGCGTACGACCATCTCGACCGCCTCGGCGAGCGGGATTCGGACGACGTCCATGTACGCCTCCTCGGGGCCGTGCACGTCGCGTTCGACGATCTCCAGATCGGTTGCCAGGTACACGTGCAGCACCGAATCGGTCATGCCCGCCGACGAGAAGAAGTGCGTCAGGTAGTCGAGCCTGCCGGGGCGCAGGCCGGCCTCCTCGATCAGCTCACGTTCTGCGGTGAGTTCCAGCGGCTCGCCGGCCACGTCGCGCATCCCCGCAGGGACCTCCAGGACGTAGCGATCGAGCGGGCCGCGGTACTGGTTGACGAACACCACGATCGGTACGCCTTCGACGAACTCGACGGGCACCACGCCGACGGCACCGGGCGAGCGGATGATGTCGCGCTCGAACAGCTCGCCGTCAGGCGCCTCGAAGGTGGCGACGGCAACGTGCCAGATGTATCCCTGATGCACCAACCGATCGCCGAGGTGTCGAAACGCTGGGGGCGATTCGCTCACGCGACAGACGAGCTGGCTTCATCGACGACGAACAGGTGCGGTGCCCGGGATTCGCGGCGGGCCAGCGCGGCGTACACCAACTCGCGGAAGAGCGGATGCGGACGGTCGGGGCGGCTCTTGAACTCCGGGTGGGCCTGCGTGCCGACCCAGAACGGATGGTCCTCGAGCTCGATGAACTCGACCAGGCGGCGATCGGGCGACAGCCCGCTGCAGCGAAGGCCGGCTGCCTCCAGCTTCGGCTTCAGCTGGGCGTTCAACTCCCAGCGGTGACGATGCCGCTCGCTGACGACGGGCTCGCCGTAGGCGCGGTAGACGCGGGTGTTGGGCTCGAGGATCGCGTAGTACGCACCGAGCCGTTGGGTGCCGCCCTTGTCGACGACGTCGCGCTGATCGTGCATCAGCGCGATGACCGGATGCGGTGTGTCGGGATCCATCTCGGTGGAGTTGGCACCGGTGAGGTTCATCACGTTGCGGGCGAAGTCGATGGTCATCGCCTGCAGCCCGAGGCAGATGCCGAGGCATGGGATGTCGTGCTCGCGGGCGAAGCCGGCTGCGGCGATCTTGCCCTCGAACCCGCGCTCACCGAACCCACCGGGGATCAACATCCCGTCGAGCTCACCAAGGCGGCCGGCGGCCAGGAGGCCCTCGACATCCTCGGCCTGGATCCAATCGATCTCGACGCGAGCGCCGTGGTGGAAACCGGCGTGCTTCAAGCTCTCCACGACCGAGAGATACGCATCGGGCAGGCTGATGTACTTGCCGATGAGCCCGATCTTGACGGGCTTCACGGACTGCTCGACCATCGATACGACCTCCTGCCACGGCGCCAGATCGAGCGGGGCCTCGAGCCGCAGTACATCGCACACCACCTCGTCGAGACCTTCGTTGTGCAGGATCAACGGCAGCTCGTAGATGTTGCCGGCGTCGGCTGCGTTCACGACCGCGCGCTCGTCGACATCGCACAGGTTGGAGATCTTGCGCTTGAGGTTGTCGCTCAACGGCTCTTCGCTGCGGCACACGATCACGTCGGGTTGGATGCCGCGGCTGCGCAGCTCGGTAACGGAGTGCTGCGTCGGCTTCGTCTTCTGCTCGCCGGACGGGCCGATGTACGGCACCAGCGTCACGTGGATGTAGCAGACGTTGTCGCGACCGGCTTCCTTGCGGAACTGACGGATTGCCTCGAGGAAGGGAAGGATCTCGATGTCGCCAACGGTCCCGCCGACTTCGGTGATGACCACGTCGACGTCGTCGTTGGCCAGCCGATGGATGCGCCGCTTGATCTCGTCGGTGATGTGCGGGATCACCTGCACCGTCTTGCCGAGGTAATCGCCACGTCGTTCCGCGGCGAGCACGGCCTGGTAGATCGAACCAGTCGTGGCGTTGGAATTGCGGGTCAGCGGCTCGTCGATGAACCGCTCGTAGTGGCCGAGATCGAGGTCGGTCTCGCCGCCGTCGTCGGTGACGAAAACCTCGCCGTGCTCGAACGGGTTCATCGTCCCGGGATCGACGTTTATGTACGGATCGAGTTTTTGCATCGTGACCCGAAGGCCGCGGAGCTTCAACAGGCGTCCGAGCGACGACGCGGTGAGTCCTTTACCGAGGGAGCTGGCAACGCCTCCGGTCACGAAAATGTGCTTCGGCATTGAACAAAGACCTCCGTCTCAGGCGAACTGACAACGGGAAAGCAGCATACCGCGCTGTGGCGCGCTCGCGCGGATCCCGTCGATCAAACGCAGATTCCGGCGACAGCCAGCACCGCGCCGATGTCGTTGTCGGCGTGCGGGGGCAGCGCCGGCACCAACAACGTCCGAATTCCGGCGAGCACCGCGCCACTGTCGGCACGCGGATCGTCACCGACCATCACCACCTGCCCGGGTGTCAGATGAAGCGAGCTGCACGCGGCGTGGAAGATCTTGCGATCCGGCTTCACCGCGCCCGCTTCGTAGGACAATGTGAACGAGGTGACGTAGGCCGACAAGGAGTGTGCCTCGAACACCGCGCGCACGTCCCATCCGGTGTTGGAGACGATGCCCACCGCGACTCCGCTGTCGTGCAGCGATCGCAACGTGGTCCCCGACCCCGCGTACGGAATCCAAGCCAACGGATCATGCATGTCGGCGTAGATCGCCGCGCCCAAACGCTCTGACCACTCGTCGGCGATGCCGTAGAGAACCTGCCAACGCGTGCGCCACACCTCGGAGTCGAGGTCGCGGGCGTGGACCAGTTCATCGGGATTCATCGCCGCGGCGTCGATGCGTCGTGCCAGTTGCTGCGCCTGGGCAGCGCTCATCGGCACACCCAGGCGGCGGGCGCACTCGGCAACGGTCAACGGCAATGGATCATGTGCGAACAGTGTGTTGCCGAAGTCGAACAAGACACCGCGAACGTCCACCCCGGCAGCGTAGAAGGCCGCCCACTAGCCTGCCGTGATCATGGTCAGGAGTGAGTGGCGCCGCAGTCGTGTCACTCTCTGCACGAGCTTGGCGGTGCTCTCGTTCGTGCTCCGCGCACCGACCTTCGTGTCACGACTCTTCGATCCAGATGAGGCGGCGATCGGCGTGCAGGCGATGGTGGTTCGCTCCGGAGGCACCCTGTACACCGACATCTACGACCGCAAGCCGCCACTGCCGCCACTGTTCTACGCGGCAGCGTTCAAGCTGACCGACTCGACGGATGTGCGGCTGATGCGAGTGCTGGTCGCCGTACTGCTCGCAGCGTGCGGGATCCTCGTCGCGCTCGACTGCCTGCGCCGGTGGGGAATGCGCGAGGCATGGTGGGGCGGCGTGTTGCTGATCGCCGGCTCGATGGCCCTGTTCCCTGCCGATGCGGGCGCGGCGAACTACGCACACTTCGCCCTGCTGCCGGGCACAGCGGCCATCGTCTGGTCGCGTCGCGGAACGCTGCCGAGCGCGATCGGCGCAGGCGTTGCGATCGGCCTGGCCATCCTCACACGACAGAGCTGGCTGCTCGGCGTGGCGCCGATGTGCATCGGCATCGGGCTGCACGGGCGATGGCGCAACGTGGTGCCATCGTTGGCCGCGGCGGCGGCGACAGTCGCCACAACGGGCTTCTACGCACCTCTCGGCAGGTTCTGGGAATGGAACGTGACCAACAGCCCGGGCTTCGTGTTCGCCGGCGCCGGCCTGTGGTCCGCGCTGGGGCGAGGTGCGGCGTCGGTGGGCGGGTTCGTCGCGTTCCACGCGGTGTTGATCGTCGCTGTTGCCGTGTGTGGCGCGACAGCCGTGTCGGCACTTCGCCGGCGGATGCTTCCTGCTGACGCCGACCTGTGGCTGTGGGTAGCGACCGGCATTGCCGCGTGGGCTGCCGGTCTGCGCTTCTTCGGTCACTACTGGTTGCAGGTCGTGCCGCCGCTGGTGCTCCTGGCTGCCCCTGTGGTCACCCGATGGACGGCACGCCACAAGTCCTTCGCCGTTGTCGCGGCTGCGGGCGTGGTCACCCCCGCTGTGGTGGCGTGGGTGATGTTGTTCGTACCCGGCTCCTTCCACCATCGACCCGATCCGCGTCCGCTGGCCGACTACGTCAGGTCGCACACGACGACACAGGATCGGGTGTTCGTGTGGGGTTCGTATCCCGAAGTGCTTCTCGCGGCAGACCGCCTGCCCGCCGGCGCGCTGGTCCACACCGACTTCGTCGTCGGCCGATCGGGCGGCCGCAGCGACCCGGCGGAGACGCTGGCCAGCGCGGTGCCCGGGGCTGCCGACATCATGCTTCGTTCGCTCGCCGCTCAACCGCCGGAGCTGATCCTCGACACATCCACGTCACCACGCCTCGGCTACACCAACTACCCCACCTCGCTGGTCCCCGATCTCGAGCGGTTCATCCACGATGGGTACCGGCAGCTGGGCACCGTCGACGATGTTGCCGTGTGGCAGCGCAGGTCTGCCTAAGCTGGCCCGGATGGA
>JBDTYA010000216.1:0-8424 GCA_040005915.1 Ilumatobacteraceae bacterium | reverse complement strand
TTCGACGGTCCGATGTCGGATCCCGTCGTCCAGGTCGTCGGCTTCACCCACACCACCCTGCTCGGCCTGATCGAGATCGGCATCGGTGGCGCCCTGCTGCTCAGCGCGGCGACCCGTTCGCGTAGCGGCGAAGTGTTCTTCGGTGCCGTGTTGGGCATCGCCGGTTTCGTCGGCGCCGTCCAGACCACCTCGTTCAAGAAGTCGTTGGCCCTCGAATCGTCGATGGCCTGGATCGCAGTGTTCATCGGTGTCGTGGTGGTGTTGGCAGCCTTGATGCTTCCCCGCTACAACCGTCAGTCGACGGTCATCGAGCACCTGTAGTAGCTCACGAAACAGCTCGAAAGGAGCGGCCGCTTCGGCGGCCGCTCCTTTCGCGTTCCGGACCCGACCCTGCGAGGACCGGGCATCGGTCGTCGGTTGGTGCTCAGATCGATTGGCGGTGGCGGTGGCGGTGGCGGCTGCAGCGGATGCTGACCTGATCGCCGACGATGCTGGTCGAGATGTCGTCCATCAAGTGGCGGACGATCCCGAGCCCGCGACCGGAGGCCTCGCCGGAAGCCGCCACAGCCCACAGCGATGGCTGCATCACCTGGCGGGGCATCCGTGCTGCACTGCCGACCACCTCGACTTCCCAACAGGCGGGGTCGGAGACGTCGACGAAGATCACCAGTCGTGAGCCGTCGCCGTGCTCGATGAAGTTGGTGGCCAGTTCACTGACGACCAGGGCGAAATCGCGGATCGCGTCAGACGAAGCGGAGTGACGGCGCAGCGTGTCCGACACGAACTGCCGTGCCTCACGGGCGCTGGACGGGACGGGCTCGAACGTCCGCTGCTCACGGTCCAACGCGCTGGCGTTCATGTCAGTGATGGTCATCCGGCGAAGCCTCGTCGTACCAGCAGCCGAAGGACGTCATCGTCAGCTTGATACCCCGGGTTGCGACCGTCGAAACCTGTCTGTCCGAGGTTTCAGGCGACCACCGAACTGGGTATCAAGGACCTGTTAGCAATGCCTTGCCAGCACTGCAGAGCGCTACACAGGACGGAGGCCGAGGTGCCCGCGGATATAGACCTTCCCACCGGTGGCCACGTCGTCCTCCACGGCTGGCCTTGAGCCGACCTCGGGTGCGAGCGCGTTCACTACGGGCGACCGTCGGGCGACCGGTACTCCGGGAAGCCGTGGTGTCGCAGGACGATCTGCTGTGGCACGATCCGGAGCACGTCGTCGACGGCTTGCTACACGTCGTTTCGGCCAACCTGGGCGGCGACCTTGTCGTGTGGGTCAGCGTCGACGATGCGACCGGACTGTTGACTGTCATCGACCTTGCCGCGCCTTTGGCCTCGTCGCAGGAGTTGGCCGACCTCGTCCAGGTCAGTGGCGCCTTGACGCCGACATCGCTGAGCGCGGCTGCAGTAGGTCTCGACGAACCACTGGTGATGCCGCGCCTCGATCGAGACTTCGATCCACGCAGCCTGCCCGCCGGCAGCCTCCCGCAGCCGTGGGTCGACTATCTCATCGGCCACCCCGTCAATGGTTTGATGGTGGTGCCGGTCGAGCTCGACGCAGCGACGACCGGATTGTTGCTGGCGGCGCGATCCACCGTGGAAGCCCAGTACACCGACGATGACCTGGAGTACTTGGTGTCCGGCGCGCAACGCTTGGCCGGCCGGCCCGTCGAGGCATCGGATGCAGTCAACGCGCAGGCGCTGCGCAGCCGCAGCTCACGAGTGTTCGGGTGGTTGCGCCGGACCCGTTTCCGCGAGCTGCTGATCGGCGTTGCGCCACCGGCGATCGTTGCCGCGATGATCGGGCCGATCGACGATTCGGCCAGGTTCTGGCCCGGTGCCGTGTTGGTGGTCGGGTGTGTCGTGGCGGCCTTGATCGGCGGAGTGCGCGCTGCGACGTTGGCCGCAGCAGTCAGCACCGTTCTGCTGTGGTGGGCATTCACCCCGCCAAATCGGTCGTGGATGTTCGCCGGTTGGGGCGATTTCGCGGACGTCGGCATGTTCGTTGCCGCGGCGACCGCAGTGGTGGTTCTGCAGCGCCGGCTGGAGAGCGTGCGTCGGTTGCAAGTCCTCGAACGGCAACTCAGCGAAACCCTGCTCGACCAATCGCCGATCGCCATGGCGGTGTTCGACCGCCAGTTGCGGTACCAACGGGTCAACGGGCCAATGGCGCAGATGAACGGAGTGGCCGCGGCGAGGCACATCGGGTTGCGTCCCGGCGACCTCAGCCCGGTGGCCGGGCAGTTGTACGAGCACCTCCTGATCCGGGTTCGTGATACCGGGCTGCCGATCACCGATCACGAGCTGACGATCCTGATGCCTGAGATAGGCCTCGAGCGCCACTGGAGCGTCAACTATCAACCACTGCGCGGCGGCGGATCCGAGGTGGTCGGCATCGGCGCGGCAGTCACCGATGTCACGGTTGCGATCGTCGCCCGGCGTCAGGCAGAGCGGTTGCTGCAACTGTCGGAAGCGCTCACTACATCGCTCGACGAACAGCAGATCGCCGACTGCATCTGCTCGTTCCTCATCGACACGTTTCAGGGACGAGCCACGGTTGCGCTACGCGACGGTGACGGTCTGTTCGTCGCGGCACTCGCGGGCATCGGCCAGGACGAAGTGGCGCGCCGGGTCGGCACGAGGGTGGCGATGCGCGACGACGGGCCGATCGCCGAGGCGTTTCGGGACAACACCCAGGTTCTGCTGTCGAGCCCTGCAGAGTTCCACAACCGGTACCCACGGCTGATGGCGGCGCCGGCCTCGACGCAGGAGCAGGCCAGTCTGTCGATGCCGCTGCGCGCCGACCCGTCGGGTGTGGCCGTGGGCGTCATGCATGTCGGTTGGTCTGCCCCGCGGCCCATCACGGAGATGATGACGACGCTGGCAGGCACGGCCTCGTCGCTCGTCACGCTGGCCCTTGCCAGGATCGAGGCAACGCAGGCCGCCCACGAGGTCGAGTTCCGCCAGGCCCTCGATGCGATGCTCGACGACGTTGCCGTTGGGCGTGCGATCAGGGGTGACGATGGCCAGATCGTCGACTTCGTCATCGAGTTCGTCAACAGCCACAGCTCGACGGGGGCGCGGCGCGGCACAGACGGTCTGGTGGGGCAGCTCTTGTGCGAGATCCATCCTGACTGGCGGACGTCGGGCATGTTCGATCGGTTCTGCGATGTCGTCGAGACCGGCCTGCCGTACCAGGGGCATCGAGTTCAGTACGCAGACGTGGCCAGCCTCGACGAGCACAAATCGCCGGCAGACGGGACCGTCGGGAATCGTCGCCAGGCGTATTGGACGTTGCAGGTCGCCAAGTTCGGCGACGGGTACATCTCGGCCTCGCGTGACGTCACCGAGATGGTGCTCGCGGAGGAGGCATCGCGGGCCACGGCGCTGCAAGCCGCTGCCGAGCGTCAGGCGATCGGTCTGTTGCAGGCAGCGGCGCTGCCCAGCACGCTGCCCGACCTTCCCGGCGTTCGCATCGCCGCGGTCTACGAGCCGGCCGATGCGCGTCAACCGGTTGGCGGTGACTGGTACGACATCTTCGCCCTCGACGACAACCTCGTCGCGTTGGTGATAGCCGACGTCGCCGGGCACGGCCACAGTGCAGCGGTCTTCATGCTGCAGGTGCGCAACGTTTTCAGGGCGATCGCCGCCGAGCACACTGCGCCCGCCGAGGTACTGACCCGCGCCAACAACGTCACGGCCCGTTTGAACGAGACGGACGGGCCCTTCGTCACGTGTTGCTTCGCGGTGCTCGACATCGCCGCGCGCACACTCAGCTGGGCCCAGGCCGGCCACTTCTCACCGATGATCGTGCATGCCGACGGTGCATCGAGGTATCTCGACGAACGGCCGGGCGCCCCGCTCGCGTTCTTCGAGGGACAACGCTATGAATCGTCATCGATCGAGCTGAATCCGGGCGACCGAATCCTGATGTTCACCGACGGGCTCGTCGAGCGCCGCCGCGAACACCTCGACATCGGCCTGGCCCGTCTCGCGGCCCTGGCGTCGTGGCATGCCGACCTCCCGGTACAGAAGTTCGTCGAGACGCTTGCTGCCTCGGTGACCGAACGCTTCGACGACCTGGCCGTGGTCTGCGTCGACATCGTCGGGTGACAGCCTCGTCAGTCGCGCGGTCGGGTCATTGCGAGCAGCGCATCGCCGCTCGACCCCGACAGTTCGTCGTGCTGGGCGATCAACTCGGCAAGGGAGACGCCTTGATCCTCCGCCTGGTGCACCAACTCGGCTGCCGCGTCGTATCCGATCCGTGGTGCAAGCGCGGTGACGATGGCGGGGGAGCGTTCGGCGTTGCGGCGCATACGTTGCTCGTCGACCTCGATGCCGCGGATGCATCGTTCGTCGAGAAGGGTCACGGCGTTGGCGAGCAGGTGGATGGACGACAGCAGGCACCGTGCCGTGATTGGCATCGCCGTGCTGAGTTGCAACGTCGACATGGTGGCGGCGAACGTGATGGTGGCATCATTCCCGACGACCTGCGCCGCAACCTGTTGCATCATCTCGGGGATCACCGGGTTGACCTTGCCGGGCATGATCGAACTACCGGCCTGGAGCTCCGGCAGCCGGATCTCGGCGAGCCCGCCATTGGGCCCGGAGCCGAGCAGGCGCAGGTCGCCGGCGATCTTGTGCAACGACAGGGCGACGACCTTCAGCAGCGCCGCGGCCTCGACCATCGCGTCCTGACTCGACTGTGCTTCGAAGTGGTTCTTCGCTTCGGTGAACGTGCTGTTGGTGCGGGCGCTCAGGCGTTGCGCGACCAACGTTCCGAAGCCGGCGGGGGCGTTGAGGCCGGTGCCGACCGCGGTGCCGCCGATCGGTAGCTCGGCAAGCCGGGGGAGCACGCCGGCGATGCGCTCGCCGGCCAACTCGACGCTGCGGGCCCAGCCGCTGACCTCTTGCCCGAACGTCATCGGCACGGCATCCATCAGGTGGGTGCGCGCCATCTTGACGGTGTCGGCATTGCGGTTGGCCAGTGCGACCAGCGAGCCGTGCAGCGAGTCGAGTGCCGGAAGCAAGCGCGTCGTCAATTGAACGACGGCTGCGACCCGCGCCGCGGTGGGGAAGGTGTCGTTCGACGACTGCGAAGCGTTGACGTGGTCGTTTGGATGCACCGACTCGCCGGCGAGCTCCGAAGCCCGGTTGGCCAGGACCTCGTTCATGTTCATGTTCGTGCTCGTGCCGGACCCGGTCTGAAAGACGTCGACCGGAAATTGGTCGGCCATCTCACCGCTGACGATCTCGTCGGCGGCCCGTCGAATGGCGGCGGCCACGGGCCCGGCGACGAGGCCGAGCTCGCCGTTGATGGTCGCACTCTCCGCTTTGATCATCGCCAGCGCCTGTATCAAGGCATCCGGTAGGCGGTCACCCGAGACCGGGAAGTTGTCGATGGCCTTTTGCGTCTGCGCGCCCCAGCGAGCGACGGCACGGTGTGCAGGATCGACGGGAGAAGGCGCGTCCACTGCGGGTCGTCAGCCGTCAGCGAGGAGTGTTGTCATGGTGGTCTTCACAACGGCCTCATGCCTTCACCTTGCCACGTCTGCGCGGTGCATTTCGGCTGGTCTTCGCAGCGACGGCGCGCGCCGCGCCGACCGCCGAATCGGCGCCGGCATTGGCCATCCCCCCGGCCCAGTCGGCGAGGTGGGAACGGACGAACCAGTGGTACTTCTCGAGCTTGCCGGTCTGGTCGGTGAGCAGGCTCTCCGAGACGTGGTCGAGTGGCGCAGTCCGATCGATCGCGGCGCGGTGATCGGTGATCACGCCCTGGTACACCAGATCCAGTGCGCCGAGGTGCGACAGCGAGTCGGCGCGGTCGAGTTTGTAGTCGGTCCACGTGCGGTCGCCCACGAGGCGCCCAGGAAGTCCGCTGGGTACTCCACCCAACGTTGCGATCCGCTCGGCGAGATCATCGATCATGACCTGCACGCCGGCGTAGTGCGGATCCAGCATCTCGTGAACGGCGATGAAGTTGGGGCCCACCACGTTCCAGTGGATGTGCTTCAAGGTCAGGCCGAGGTCGAGCAGGCTGACGAGCCGCTGCTGCAGGATCTCGGCGACGAGTGCTCCGTCATCACCCGACAGCGTTGGGACGGTGAACGATGCCTGCCGTGTCGAACTGACGTTGCCGCGGCTGAGCGCGGTCGTCGTGACGCGTGAGCGCTTGTTGGTTGACGCCATCGGTGGCTCCTTCGATCGGGGCCGCGGCGCGACAAATGCATCGCAGCGGCATCGTCGTGTTACCCATGCATCGGTTGCCCCAAACGCCTGCGGGGCGTGCAGTTGGTCGGATCGACGCCCATGACGGTTCAGGGCGTCGGGGGCGCTTCGCGAAGGTGTTCGCGCAGCTGCGCAAGGCTCGACGTGATGAGCCGGCCGACGTGCACCTGGCTGGTTCCGATCTTGTCGGCGATCTGGGCCTGGCTGAGTTCCTCGAAGAACCGCAGGTACAGGATCTGTCGCTGCCGGGGTCGCAACCGGTCGAGCAGTCCGGCGATCACCTCGCGGTTGAGGACCTCTTCGAGGTTCGACTCGACGGCGGGTGTGTTGCGACCGGATTGATCCAAGGCGTGTGCCCGGTATGCGTTGTTCGCCTCGAGGGCCTCGATGACGGCTTCTTCGGGGACCTTCATCCGATCCGCGATCTCGGAGATCAGCGGCGAGCGTTGCAGTTCCTTCGACAACGTCTCGCTCGTGGCATTGACCGCCGGGCGCAGGTCCTTGGCGCGGCGCGACACGTGCACGCCCCATGTGTGGTCGCGGAAGTACCGCCGCAGTTCGCCCATGATCGTCGGCGTCGCGTAGGCGCCGAACGGCACACCCTGCGCCGGATCGAACCTGTCGATGGCGTTGAGCAGGCCGATCCGGGCGACCTGGACGAGGTCATCGAAGGGCTCACCGCAATCAGCGAAGCGTCGTGCGCCGCGGGTGGCAAGCCACGACGTGCGTTCCGCAATCTCGTCACGCAGAGCCCGATCACGGTTGCCGAAGTACCGGTCGAATGACTCCTGGAGCCACAGCTCGTCGCCTTCCGTATGGCTCTGCATGGTGATCAATTGACGGGGGCGTATGCCACCGCAGCCCAGATGTGTGCTCGGTCCCCGAGCAGTTCGATCCCGTGCGACGAACACACACTGGCCAGCACCGTCCGGCACAAGGCGAGGTCGGGGTGCTCGGCGTCGAACGATGTCACTGCGGTGTGTCCACGGACCATGAATGCACCTGTCTCGATCGCGAACTCGACCTCGATCTCCTTCCCGCCACCATGTTCGATCAACGCGAGCAGCACCTCGCTGACGGCGATCTTGATGTCGTCGATCTGATCGATCGTGAAACCTGCCATCGCCGCGATTCCACTGGCCGCGAGTCGCAGCACACGCGACAACGACGGATCGGGAGGGAGTCGTAACGAGACCGGACCGACTGAGCTCGGGTTGACCCGGGCGTCGTTGACCATGGTCGGATCACCCACGATTCGTCTCGATGATGAAGTGGCCCGTCGTGCCCGTTATCTCGAGCAGCCGCAGGACCTCCGATCCCACATTGCGCAGTACGACAGTCGCATTGCGGGCGCGGGCCCGGCGACTGGCGCCCAACAGGCTGCGTAGGCCGGACGAGTCGATGAAGAACACATCTTCGAGGTCGATGACGATCGGTCCGTCCCCTTCGCGGCGGAGGATGGCGGCTTCCAGTATCGGCCCGCCGGCCACGTCGATGTCGCCATGAACGATGATCGAGCCCTCCGAGTCGTGGTCGACGGTGAGCGAGTTGTTGCTTCCCATGTCAGTCACGGGTGGTCCTCCTGCTGCTGGAAAGTGCTGTGAGATTTCTGATTCCGCATGTTTAGTTCATCCTCGAAAGCGGTAGAAGAACGGTCACATACCGATTTCCGCAAGGGAGGGCGCAGTGAGCGGCGAGCAGTTCTACCGGACAGTTCTCGGGCGTTTCGCTGGGCCCACATGTTCCTGTCTCGTCGTTACCCGTCCCCAACGGCGACAGGCACCGGGTCACGACGATGGCCATGGCTTCACGCCGAGGCCATCGTCATGACCTCGATCTTCCTTGATCTCGCTGGGAGTCCCGGCGAGCGCTGAACCCCCAGTCAGCGATACGAACGTGCCCACCCCGATCCGTCCCCGGGTTGGGCACGTTTGAGTTTTGCTGAGCGATGCGAGATTCGCGTCGGGCAACATCCTGGCCACCGGACCGATGTCGGTGCCGACGGCGAACGGATGGATGAGGATGGACTTCATGTCCAGGTCCGCAGAGCGTCGCTGCGCTCGCGCAACGAGGATCGCACCGCTTCGCGTCCTGAACGCTGCTCGGTGAGCAGGCCATCGGGGGCTGCCGTGATCGTGTCCATGCCTCGCTCCTTCGACATCTCGTCGAATCAGCCGGCCGAGGTTTGGAGCG
>JBDTYA010000215.1:0-4027 GCA_040005915.1 Ilumatobacteraceae bacterium | reverse complement strand
GATGTGGTCATTGTGGGGGATTCCTTTATGGGTTGTTGGCCGTGGATGCAAAGACCAACAACTTGCTGGAATCACTGTGCGCTGAGAGCGCTGCACTCGACCGCGGGATACGAGTTCGTATCACCGCCGCCGGACAGACTATCGCTGAACTGGCTGATTGTGACGGATGGCTATGGCAGCGGCTCGAGATGGATCGCTTCGACCGGGTCGAGCCCCATCATCGGCCGCTTGATCCGCCGATAGGGAATCTCCGTCATGTCGACGGTCGCGCTTCCGGGGCCGTCGCATCGAAGGATGCACGATGCGATGGGTGCGAAGCCGCCCACGAAGTGCTGCATGCTCTTGACGACGACGATCTGGCGTGTCGTGGGATCGATGCCGTGCTCGGTGAAGCAGTGTGGGCTGAACACCTGCTGACGCCGCGATGTCAACACCACGTCGATTCCCCCGATGCGCACCGCAGCGGATTTGCCGAGCGGCTCGCGTGGTGGGCCTTGCCCGAACAACGCCTGCTTTGCATCGTCGCGGACCGAGAGCACTTCGACGTCGGCGTCGATGGGCGCTCCCGAAAGCCGGCCTGCCTTGCCACCGATGCGCAGCGGTAGTTTGGCGCCGACCCCGGCGTCGTGACACGCCCGCACCGCCATCGGATCCCACACCATTCCCAGTGTCGCGTTGGTGACCCCGCGCTCGATCAGTTCGGCGAGGATGTACGTCGAGTCGCTGGCCGCCCCGGCACCGGCATTGTCACTGCGGTCGGCGATCACGACCGGTCCCACCGGGTGTCGCAGTGCCTCGTCGATCGCCTCGCTGACCCCGAGTCCGCTCCACGTGTTGCCGGCCACGATTGCAAGGAAGCTGTTGGCGACCTCATCGAGCGTGTTCTCGGCGAGTGCTTCGTCGTCGTCGGTGGTGACGACGATCGACGCACCCATGAATGGCACGTCGGATCCTTCGAAGCCATGGTTCGCCGAGACCATCAACACACCGGGTCGGCCTTGCACGTCTCGACTGCGCGACACGAAGGATCGCATCGGTTCCTCCGTCGTCGGGAATACACCGGTAGCGGGGACGCGATACGCACGAGTGACCGGGCGGATGACGCCACCGGCGATGTCGCGTAGCACCGGCAGCATCTCCCACGCCCGTTGGGAGTAGTCGATGTGCGGGTACTCGCGGCACGACACGGTGAGGTCCGCGTTCGCGCACATCGCCGATGTCACGTTGGCGTGAAGGTCCAACAGCACACCGATGGCGACATCGGGTCCGACCATGGCCCGTGCCGCAGAGATCAGCTGTCCCTCACAATCGTCGACTCCTTGTGCCATCTGTGCGCCGTGCAGGCAGAGAAAGACGATCTCGACCGGCATCGCTGATCGCAGCGCGTCGAGGATGTGTTCGCTCACCTGTCGCCAGGCGTCGGCAGTCGCCGGCGAACTCGGTTCGGCGTTGAAGAACGGCCCGGCGACGACCTCCATGGACGTCGCCTCAGCCAGCCGGCACGCTTCGCCGTATCCGAAACCGTCGGCGTCATTGGGCTTGTCGGTCGACCAATCCCATCGGTCGAACGAACGGAATGCCGTGGGGATGGGCGAGAACGAGCTCGACTCGTGTTGAACACCGGCGACGTAGATCCGCATCCGACCGACGGTAGCTGCGCGAAGTGATGCGAGGGCACCTTTGCAGCGAGGCTCGTTCAGGGGCTGAGCGGGGGCCGCCAGTCGGGTGACCCGAACCCGAAGCCGGCGGCCTCGATGGCAGCAGCCACCTGAAAGGCACCGACGTCCTCGTACGTCCGGCCGACCACTTGCACTCCGGTCGGCACGCCGTTGGCGGCAAGGCCTGACGGCACGGACAGCACCGGGCATCGGCTGAACAGATTGAACGGCACGGTCATCATCGACATGATGTGATGCGGCAGCGTTCGCCCCTCGATGACCGCCGGCTCGTCGAGGTACGGGTTGCCGGCCTCGAGGCCGATGGTCGCGATGGTGGGACACAGGACGATGTCGAAGTCTTCGAAGATCTGACCGAGCGGCTCCCACATAGCGGTCTCCGCCACCAGGCCGTCGTAGAACGTCATCCCGGCCTCGTGCATCGTTGCCACGAACGAGCGCGTGTAGTCGTTCAACATCTCGCCGTACTCGGCCTCGATCTCGCCGATACCGGGACCGAAGATGGCCCCGAAGTGGGCGCACACCGCCTTCCACATACGATCGATCGTCCACGGCAACACGACCTCGTCGACCTGTGCGCCGGCGCTGCGCAGCGCCTCGGCGACAGCCTTGGTGTTGGCAACGACGTCTGGGTCGACGGGCCAGTCGCCCAATGTCATGCACAGACCGATTCGCACACCCGCGATGCTCGTGGCATTGCGTGGGATCTGCGGCGGATCGCGCATCGACACGACGTCGCGCCAGTGCGGGCCGGCGATCACGTTCTCCAACAGCGCACAATCCGAGACGGTGCGAGCCAGCGGACCGTCGTGGCAGTACTGGTCGAGGTGATACGGAGCGAGGCCGGGCACGCGGCCGTATGGCGGCTTGAACCCGACCACACCCGAGAACGAGGCGGGGATGCGGATCGACCCGCCGATGTCGCTGCCGGTCGCCAGCGGGGCGTATCCCGCGGCGAGCGCCGCAGCAGAGCCGCCCGACGACCCGCCGGGAGTGAACTCGGTGTTCCACGGGTTGCGGGTCACGCCCCACAACCTGCTGTGGGTGAAACCCGCGCAGCTGAACTCGGGGGTAGCGGTGCGAATGTGGATGACCCCGCCTGCGGCCTGGATCCGCTCGATGATGGGATGGTCGTACTTGGCGATCTCGTCGACGAAGACCAACGACCCCTGTTGCCACGAACGGCCGCGCATCGGTTGCTCCTCCTTGGCGGCGACGCAGAGGCCCTCGAGCGGTCGAGGTGTGTCGCCCTTGCCCAGGTAGCGCTGCTCGGCGGACCGGGCCTCGGCGCGGGCCTCGTCGTACCGGCGGTCGACGACGGCGTTCAGCACCCCATCGTGCGCCTCGATCTGCTCGATGTGGCTCTCGAGATGCTCGATCGGCGAGAGCTCGCGGCTTCGGAACATCTCCAGAACTTCGTGGGCTGATCGATAATGCAGATCGGACATCGAGCCAGTATTGCTGACCGGTCAGGCGACGATGTTGACCATCCGCCCAGGGATGACGATGACCTTTTTCGGGGTGGCGCCGCCCAACGCGGTCGACACCTTCCGATCGGCCAGCGCGGCGGCCTCGACGCCCGCTACGTCGAGATCCGCGGCCACCGTGACATGTCCGCGAACCTTGCCGTTGATCTGCACGGGATACTCGACGGTGTCGGCGACGAGCAACGCCGGATCGGCAGCGGGGAACGACGCGTGCGCCAACGAGGTGCCGTGACCGAGTTTCGCCCACAGCTCCTCGGCGACGTGCGCGGCCAACGGCGCGACCATGAGGACCAGAGGCCCGGCGATGTCGGCGGGGCAGCCACCCAGTTTGGTGAGGTGGTTGTTGAGCTCGATCAGTTTGGCGATAGCGGTGTTGAACCGCAGCGCCTCCATGTCGTCGCGGACGCCACTGATCGTGCGGTGCAACAATCGTTGGGTGTCGGTGTCGGCCGGGCCGTCGAGCAGCGCGAGCTCTCCGGTTTCCTCGTCGACGACGTTGCGCCACAGGCGCTGCAGGAAGCGGTACATGCCGACGACGTCGCGCGTCTCCCAGGGGCGAGATGCGTCGAGGGGTCCCATTGCCATCTCGTAGAGCCGCAAGGTGTCGGCGCCGTAGCTCTGGCAGATGTCGTCGGGCGAGACGGCGTTCTTCAGGCTCTTGCCCATCTTGCCCCACTCGCGGGTCACGGGCCGATCGTCGTGGAAGTATCCGCCGTCGCGCTCGACAACCTCGGTGGCCTCGACGTAGATCTCGCGTTGGTCCTTGAACGCCGCCGCCAGGATGTAACCCTGGTTGAACAGGCGGTAGTACGGCTCCTTCGACGACAGGTGGCCGAGGTCGAACAGCACCTTGTGCCAGAACCG
>JBDTYA010000214.1:0-5177 GCA_040005915.1 Ilumatobacteraceae bacterium | reverse complement strand
GGTCGGCGACGTCGCCGACCGTCGCTGCCTCGGCGCAGTCGTGACCACGGATGGCGAGGAGCAACTGATGCTGGACCGGTGTGAGCCCGACCTCGCGGGCCTGCTCCTCGCTCCAGTTCAGGAAGCGCCGGAGGCCGTCGCGAAGCCCGAGCAGTCGCGTGTAGTCGAGATCCGAGACCATCTAATAGATCGTAACACGATATATTTTTCAAATGGTTCGACGAACGACAGCGAGCGAGTCCAGCGAAACGAGGACAGGAAGCGCGCAAGGTCGATTGGTGAAGCTCACGGCGTGCGCCGCCGGCATCGGCTTGGCGGCCGGTGGCGCGGCGTTCGTGCTGGTGCACTCGATCGGCCTCCTCACCAACCTCGCCCTGCTCCATCGGTGGGGGTGGGACCTGCCCTCGCTGCGCGGCTTCTCGATCGGTCCCTCGACGTACGCAGTTGCCGTCGGCGGGGCGCTGGTCGTGTCGCTGCTCGCGAAGTGGTCGCCGGTGATCCGTGGCCACGGTATTCCGGAAGCGATGGAAGCCGTCCTCACCAAGCAGAGTCGCATCGCCCCGCGGGCCGCGATCGCCAAGCCCCTTTCGGCCACGATCGCTATCGGTACGGGTGGGCCGTTCGGCGCCGAGGGTCCGATCATCGTGACCGGCGGGGCGATCGGATCACTGCTCGGCCAGGCCATACATGTGACGCCCAACGAGCGCAAGATCCTGCTCGCCAGCGGCGCTGCCGCCGGCATGGCAGCGGTCTTCGGCTCCCCCCTCGCGGCAGTGATCCTCGCAATCGAGTTGCTGCTGTTCGAATTCTCGACCCGATCGTTCATCCCCCTGGTCGTCGCCACGAGCGTCGCCGCCGGCGTGCACTCGGCGCTGTTCAGCTCCGGACCGCTGCTCAACGTGCCGGCGCACCACTTCTCCGGTCTCGGCCAGCTCCCCGTCTTCGCAGTGCTGGGCCTGCTCTGCGGGCTGCTGGCCGTAGTCATCTGCAGCGGCCTGTTCTTCATCGAGGGGCTCTACCGCAGACTGCCGGTCAGCGAGTTCTGGCACGCACCGATCGGCGCGGTCCTGTTCGTGACGGTGGCGCTGCTGGAACCGCGGACACTAGGCGTCGGGTACGACGTCATCGACGACGCCCTGGCGACGCGGCTGGCCCTCGGCACGATCGCCCTCATCGGCGTCGTCAAGCTCGTCGTCTGGTGGCTGGCGCTCGCGTCAGGAACCTCGGGCGGGACCCTGGCACCGGTGCTGATGATCAGCGCGTGCTTCGGTGCCACCCTCGGCGAACTCCTGCATCGCCTCATCCCAGGCCTCAGCATCTCGACCGGTTCCATCGCTCTGGTCGCCATGGCGGCGACGTTCGGTGCGGCGACCCGCGCCACGTTCGCGGCCATCGTGTTCGTGTTCGAGTTGACCCACGATTACAACGCGATCCTGCCTCTGATGCTCGCCACGGTGCTCGCAACACTGGTCGCGACCTGGCTGTCGCACGACAGCCTGCTCACCGAGAAGCTCACGCGACGGGGACTGATCGTGCCACGCGACTACCACATGGACGTGCTGCAATCAGCCCGACTCGCCGATGTGATGACCCGATCTGTGGTCGCCCTCGAATTCACCTCGACGGTCGGTGGCGCGGTCATGGAGTTCGCCCGATCCGGTCACAGCGCCTATCCCGTGGTCGATGCAGAGGACCGCTGCGTCGGCATCATCACCAGCAGCGACCTGCTCAGCGGCGACCTCGCCGACGACGCCCGGCTCGCCGACGTCGCCGTGCGCGACGTCGTTACCGCCACCGCCGACTCGAACGTCGCCGCCGCGTTCGAGCTGATGCACGAAGAGGGCATCGACCACCTTCCGGTGGTCGCCGACGATGGGCGGCTCGTAGGTATTTGCACACGCAGCAACCTGGTCGCCGCTCGCGCCAGCCACAACGTTGCCGACCGCATCCAGCCGGGCTGGCTCGATCGGAGCCACTGACTCGCCGAACCGCCGCGCACCCATCATCAGAACCGTTTTCAGGGCAGCGTGCTGGGGTCGATCCCACTTGCATCGACGCACCAGTCCCACAGCCGGTTTCTCTTCTCGACGGTGTCGGACCTCTTCGTGGAGTGCAGCTTGTGGATCGGTCGCATGCGTCGGTCGAGCCAGAAGCCGCCGGAGGTCGCGATGGGCTCGCCGTCGTCGGCGGCCAGCCACACCAGGGTGTCGGCTCCTTGTTCGGGTGAACGCAACAACGGCCCGACCAACTTGCGGAACGTCGGGAGGGCGTCGCGCACGCCGGGCGTGTCGGCCCACCCGGGGTGCATCGCCTGGAAGACGACTTCGGTGGCAGGTACGCGCTGCGCCCACATCTCGTTGAGTGTCACCTGCGCCCGCTTCGCCCGCGCGTACTGGTGCGAACCCTTGTAGCCATCGCCCATCTGAAGGTCGTCGACCTCGAGATCCGCTGTGTACATACCGCCCGACGACATCGTGATGACCCGCCCCGGCGCACTTTGCCGGAGCCGATCGAGCAACAGCGCGGTCAACAAGAACGGGCCCACGACCTGACCGGCAACGGTCAGTTCGATGCCCGATGGTGCGACTTGGCGGCTGGCGGTCAGCGCACCCGCGTTGTGGACCAGCACATCGAGCCGAGCATGGCGTCGGCGGACGTCGGCGGCGGCAGTGCGTACTGCGTCGAGGTCGGCCATGTCCGCGATGACGAGATCGAGATGTTCGTTGCCGCTGCTTGCAACGAGTTGATCACGAACCCGTTCGGTCTTGGCTCGATCGCGGCCGAGCAGCACAACGGTGGCGCCGCAGCCGGCCAACCGTTCCGCAGCGACGAGGCCGATACCCGAGGTCGCACCGGTGATCAGTGCGACTCGACCGGTGAGGTCGTACGAGGACAGATCCGTCCAATGCGCAAGGCGCGATCGAACGTCGTAACCCAGCCGCGTGAAGCTGGTGAACACGGGTGCCTCGATGATGACGTCGATCGCTCGTTCGAACGTCACGACGGCAGTACGTCGCCGTCGAGGACACGAAGCAGTCCGCCGGCTGCCCGATCGCCGACACGCCGGAAGACCAGCGCCATCAGCGGGGCTGCGATTCGAAGCGGACCTTTCAGGCTGAGGTCGGCGTCGTAGGTGACATCGGTGGCGTCGCCAGCGGCACGAACCGTGATCCGATCGGTAGACCGCAGCACAGAGGTGTCGGCGACCACCAGGAGTCCACTGGGCTCCGAGTACTCGACCGTTCGGTAGCGCAGGACCGTCGCACGCCTGCCTGACAACGTCACGTCGAACACTGCGTCGGGCCCGGCGCCGTCGCCTTCCACCTGCACCACTTTGCTGACACCTGGATCCCATGCCGCGAAGTTGCGCAGATCGGCCATGTAGGCAAACGCGTCGGCGACCGACCGCCGCGTCCTCACCGTTGTGACGTATCGGGCCATGATTCCTCCTGTGCTGCAGTGACTGGGTCGCCCACCAGCAACCGGGCACCTACCTCGTCGGCGATTCGCCGCGTCGCGCCCTCTCCGGCGAGCGCCAGCCGAGTCGTGCCGGCGAGATGGGTGAGCTCGGGAACGATTCCCGCGAAGCGATCCTCGGTGACGGCCCCGAGGACGATCAGATCGGGGTGGATCCGGTGAGCAGTCGTGACGAGCTCTTCGATGGGGGTGTCGGCGCCGAGGTAGTCGACGCGCCATCCACTTCGGTTCACAGCGATCCCGAAGATCATCATCGGCAGGTCGTGCAACTCCCCCGGCGGGCAGGCAACGATGACCCGTGGCCCACGTCCCGTGCCCCATCCGCGAGCGAGGCTGGCGAGCCGACCGCGTATCACGTTGCTGGCGAAGTGCTCCTGCGCAATCGTGATCTCCTGTCGCTTCCAGCGCTCGCCCAAGTCGTGGAGGTACGGCAGCACCGTGTCGCGCAGCGCCGTCATCAGGGAGACGTCGGCAAGCAGCCGATCCCACACCGCTTGCGCGGCCGGCTCGTCGAAATTCTCCAACGCCGCTTGCAGTTGATCGGAGAGCTCCGTCACGTGGTTCGCGTAGGCGTTCGTGCCCGCAATCGTCGGTATTTCCGGCGTCTCGACGATCGCCGCGCCCGCTGCTTCAGCTGCCGACAGCCCTCGAGCAAGGTGGAACTGCATCCGCCGGACTCGACTCTCGTCGGCGAGCGAGTAGAGACGGAAACCACCGGTGGAGCGCATGGGGTGAAGTAGCCCGTAGCGGGTCTCCCAGGCACGCAGGACGTGGTCGCTGACACCGACTCGCCGACTGAGTTCGCCGATCCGCAACACCCCCGTCTGTTGCGTCTGTTCGGTCTCCACGACAAACACTCTACCAAATCTAGACAAACATTGTTGAATGCCGCGTCACCTGGGTATGTTCGTTAGACAAACCTTAGACAGATCAACGGCAACGACCCGAACGGACACACCCAGGCGATGCGACCGGCACACGACAATCCCCCACCATCAGCAGGTCAGCGAACTGTCGCGGTCGTCGGCGCGGGCATCTCCGGGCTGACGGCGGCGTACATCCTGTCCAAGCGCTACGCGGTGACGCTCTACGAAGCGGACAGCCGATTGGGTGGCCATGCCCACACCCACGACATCGTCGACCCCGCCGGAAACGAGCTGGCGGTGGACACCGGCTTCATCGTTCACAACGACCGCACCTACCCGCAACTGCGGCGACTGTTCGGCGAGCTCGGTGTGCGCACCCGGCCGACCGAGATGAGCATGAGCATCCGCGACATGCCCAGCGGCCTCGAGTTCGCCGGCGGCCGCGGCGCGAAAGGCATCTTCGCGCAACGGCGCCGGTTGCTCGATCCGCGCTTTCTCAACATGCTCAATCAAGTCAGACGATTCCACGCGCTTGCCAACACGTTCTTGAGGCAGGCTGACGAGGTCGACCAGACGACCTATGGCGACTTCCTGCGCGACCATCGGTTCTCCGAACGATTCATTCGCATGTACGCCGTGCCTGTGGTGTCGTGCGTGTGGTCGATGGGCGCGGATGCGGCACTCGACTACCCCGCCCGCTACCTCTTCCGCTTCCTGTCGCACCACGGAATGCTGGCGGTGACCGACTCGCCTCAGTGGATGACCGTTGTCGGCGGCTCTCGTACGTATGTCGCCGCGATCGCGGCCAGGCTCCCCCAGGTGCGCGCCGCGCAG
>JBDTYA010000213.1:0-2867 GCA_040005915.1 Ilumatobacteraceae bacterium | reverse complement strand
CCGGCAAGTACGTGATCCCCGGCGGGATCGATGTGCACACCCACATGGAGATGCCCT
Organism: Ilumatobacteraceae bacterium; assembly: GCA_040005915.1. Lineage (GTDB taxonomy): Bacteria > Actinomycetota > Acidimicrobiia > Acidimicrobiales > Ilumatobacteraceae > JAENVT01. The sequence goes on along the minus strand of JBDTYA010000213.1, from coordinate 2,810 downwards.
TCGGCGGCACGTACGCGAGCGACACGTTCGAGACCGGCACTCGGGCCGCGGCGTGGGGCGGCGTGACGACCATCGTCGACATGGCGGTGCAGAACACCGGCGGCAACGTGCACACCGCACTCGCCGACTGGCATCGCAAGGCGGAGGGCGAATGCGCGATCGACTACGCCTTCCACCAGATCATCGGTGGCGTCGACGAAGAGTCGTTGAAGGGCATGAGGTACCTGGTCGACCACGAGGGCGTCACCAGCTTCAAGCTGTTCATGGCGTACCCCGGCGTGCTCTACAGCGACGACGGCCAGATCCTGCGAGCCATGCAAACCGCCGCCGAGTGCGGGGCGATGATCATGATGCACGCCGAGAACGGGATTGCCATCGACGTGTTGGTCCAGCAGGCCCTGGCCCGCGGTGACACCGACCCGAAGTACCACAGCTACACCCGTCCGTCGCCACTCGAAGCCGAGGCGACACATCGAGCCATCGTGCTCAGTCACGTCGCCGGCAACGTGCCGCTGTACATCGTCCACATGTCGGCAGGCGACGCCCTCAACGAGGTCGCCGCCGCCCGGCACGCCGGCCGCAACGTGTTCGCCGAGACCTGCCCGCAATACCTGTGGCTGACACTGGAGGAGACACTCGGCAAGCCCGGCTTCGAAGGGGCCAAATGGGTGTGCAGCACGCCGATCCGCAGTAGGGACCACGACCCCGACTACATCGGCCAGATGGGTCACGGTCACCAAGGCGACCTGTGGAAGGGCTTGCGCATGAACGAGCTCGCCGTCGTCAGCACCGACCACTGCCCGTTCTGCATGAAGGATCAGAAAGAGCGTGGCATCGGGAACTTCGCGGCGATCCCCAACGGAATCGGTGGTGTCGAGCACCGTATGGAACTGATCTACCAAGGCGTTGTCGCCGGCGAGCTGTCGTTGCAACGTTGGGTCGAGACGTGCTGCACGACCCCTGCCCGCATGTTCGGGATGTACCCCAAGAAGGGTGTGATCGCCCCGGGAAGCGACGCTGATGTCGTCGTGTGGGATCCCAACTCGAAGACCAAGATCGGGATCCACGACAAGCATCACATGAACATGGACTACTCGGCTTGGGAAGGTTGGGTCATCGACGGCAAGGTCGACACCGTCCTGTCCCGTGGAGTCGTGGTCATCGAAAGCGATCAATACATCGGTCGTAAAGGGCACGGTCGATTCATCAAACGCGGTCTGTCCCAATACCTCGTCTAGCCCGCTCGTCGTAGCCGCTCGTCAAGAGCATCTCGGGACATACTCACCACACGGCAGATGGGATGTGCGCCGTGCCATCAATAGGAAGAAGGCTTGGGAAATGAACAGAATCAGTCATTGGGTCGATGGGAAGGTTCTGGAGGGGACCTCCGGGCGTTCAGGGGTCGTTTGGGATCCTGGGACCGGGTCCCAACAGGCTTCGGTCGATCTGGCTTCCGCTTCCGAGGTCGATGTGGCCGTGGCCTCGGCCAAGGCTGCGTTTCCGGCGTGGCGGGCCACGAATCTCTCCCGGCGGGCCGAGGTCATGTTCCACATGCGCGAGCTCGTCGACGCGAACCGCAAGGAGATTGCCTCGCTGATCTCGCGCGAGCACGGCAAGGTCCTCGGGGATGCGCTCGGCGAGGTCGCCCGCGGGCTCGAGAACATCGAGTTCGCCTGCGGCATACCCAACCTGTTGAAGGGTGGGTACAGCGAGCAGGCCAGCACCGGCATCGACGTGTACAGCATCAAGCAACCACTCGGTGTTGTTGCCGGGATCACACCGTTCAACTTCCCGGGCATGGTGCCGATGTGGATGTTCGCCAACGCGCTCGCCTGTGGCAACACGTTCATCCTCAAGCCCAGCGAGAAGGACCCGTCGGCGAGCATGTTCATCGGGGAACTGCTGAAGCAGGCAGGACTGCCGGACGGGTGCTTCAGCGTCGTCAACGGCGACAAGGTCGCTGTCGACCGCATCCTCGATCACCCCGACATCGCCGCGGTCAGCTTCGTCGGTTCGACGCCGATCGCGAAGTACATCTACGAGACCGGTACGCGGAACGGCAAGCGCGTGCAGGCCCTCGGCGGCGCCAAGAACCACATGCTCGTGCTGCCCGACGCCGACCTCGACATGGCTGCCGATGCGGCCGTCAGTGCGGCCTTCGGATCGGCCGGCGAGCGGTGCATGGCCGTTTCGGTCGTGCTCGCCAGCGACGCGATCGCCGACGCGCTCATCGGCAAGATCAAGGATCGCATCCCGGCGATCAAGGTCGGTCCGGCCAGCGAGTCGGAGAGCGAGATGGGCCCACTGATCACCGGCGAGCACCGCGACAAGGTTGCCGGCTACATCGAGGGTGCCGTCGCAGAGGGGGCAACCCTGGTCGTCGACGGTCGCACGGGCGCACCGACCGGAGGCTTCTTCTTGAACCCTTCACTCATCGACAACGCCAAGCCCGGCATGGCGTGCTACGACGACGAGATCTTCGGTCCGGTCCTCGCCGTCACGCGCATCAGCGGCTACCAGGAAGGCCTCCAACTGATCAACGACAACCCGTACGGCAACGGCACCGCCATCTTCACCCGCGATGGTGGCGCTGCTCGGCAGTTCGAGTTCGACGTCCAGGTGGGCATGGTCGGCGTCAACGTGCCGGTGCCGGTACCCGTCAGCTACTACAGCTTCGGGGGATGGAAGTCCAGCCTGTTCGGCGACACCCACATGTACGGGCCTGAAGGCGTGAACTTCTACACCAAGACCAAGGTCGTCACCTCGCGTTGGCCGGACCCGCGCACCAGCACCGTCGACCTCGGATTCCC
>JBDTYA010000212.1:0-8347 GCA_040005915.1 Ilumatobacteraceae bacterium | reverse complement strand
CCGGTTGGGTGCCCTACAGCTATCAGGTCGGCCAGACCGGCAAGGTCGTCAAGCCGGGCGTCTACATGGCGTGTGGGATCTCCGGGGCGACGCAGCACATGGTCGGCATGAAGGGCGCCAAGAACATCATCGCGATCAACAAGGACAAGGAAGCGCCGATCTTCGGCATCGCCGACCTCGGCATCGTCGGCGATGTGCACAAGGTGCTGCCGAAGTTGATCGAAGCGCTCCAAGCCCGCTGAGCCGCTCCGGGCCCGCTGCGCTCAGCCGTCAGGCGGCGTCGTGGGCGCTGATGGCCCAGGCGTAGCCCTCTACGGGATCGGCGACGGCGAGCTGCAGTTCCCATCCGAGATGCGGCTCGACGGCGTCCCACCAGAACCAGCGCATCGAGTTGAGCGCCTCGCCGATCTCGGCAGGTTCGACGGGCCAGTCGTCGTTGAGGTCGGCCAGCGCGGCGATGGTCCACCAGGCGCCGAACCGCCCGATCGCACCGCCTCGGCGGCGGCCATGGGCGCCTCCCTCGGCACCTGCCCATGCCAGCCAGGCCATGGCCGCGGCGGGGGTGATCGGCGCCATTCGTCCGTCGTCGAGACCGAGCGCAGCGATCGCCGACGCCGCGCTGCCCTCGACTGCAACGACGTCGACCCGACCGTTCGACGACGTAGTCCACGGCTCGACCAGTTGGCGCACGGCCAACGTGACGCCGGGGTCGTCTACGAGGTCGACATCGCATTCGGCATCCATCGGGACGAAATCGACCGGCCCGGGCAACGGCGGCGCCGGAGCGGCCAGACCCTCGTCGCTGTACTCGGCGAGGCAGTACCACGGCTCCCATGGCTGCATCGCGAACGGGATCTCCAGCGGGTTGGGCATGTCGGCGGGCACGGCCTGCCCGCGCAATGCGCACTCGTGGGCGATGAACCCGAGGCGCGGCCCGTCGGGAAGCGCGGCGCGCAGATCGTCGAACTGGTGACGTTGGGCGACCACCTCGGTCAGCGGGCCGATGGTCGAGCGGCCGCTGTCCTCGTCGAGCACCTCGGCGAGGCACTCGGCAGGCGCCCACAACGCCAGTCGGTACTCGGCCAGCGTTGCCACGGGCCACAACTGCCTGCCGGTCGCGACCGCGGCACGGCTGCGGTTGCGAACGTCGAGCAGCGCCGACCAATCACCGCTGGCGCACATCGAGTCGACCAGGCGCACCAGGCCGTCGAGATCGGCACGGTGGACCAGGTCGTCGACGTCGATCACACGATGGGCCAGGGGTAGCGACGGCCCGACTGGTCGATCGGGAAGATCGGATTTTCGGCGACCCACTCGGCGCGTTCCTGCAATGCGGCGACCTCGTCGTCGGCCAACAGCGTCGCGATGTCCAACGGCACCGTCTTGGTCAACGGCCGGATCGTGTCGATCAACTGGGAATCGATCGGCTCCCCGCCGAACTCCCACACGACCGTTCGCAACTTGAAATCGGCGGCGAAGCACAGGCCGTGATCGATCCCCCAGATGTGGTCGTCGCCGTCGATCAGCACGTGACCGCTCTTGCGATCGGTGTTGTTTGCCAGCAGATCGAACACGGCCACGGCGCGCAACGTGTCATACAGATCGGGGCGTTCTTCGTGGATGGTGAAGTAGTGCTGCCGATGATCGACATCGACGAACCACTGCAGGGAGCCTTCCCCGTACGGGCCGTCGCGCAGCACGGTCGGCGGGACGAGATCGAGCCCCAACGACTCGCTGAGGCGGTATGCCGCCACCTCGCGGCGGTGCAACCCCGGTTCGAAGTCCCACAACGGGCGCTCGCCGCGCATCGGCTTGTAGATCCCCTGCGCACGTTCGTCGCCACACGCCACGTTGACCAGGAAGGTGGCGTTGCTGCTCCACGGCATGCGACCCTCGATCTCGATCTCGCCGCACGTCAGCACGTGCAGTTGGTGGGCGCGACCGGTCAGTTCATCCGCGGACATGCATGGCCATCCGGGTCGATCGGGTTGCCGCACCATTGGCACGGCGGGCGGCCGGCAGCAACGATCGAATCGGTATGGCTGCACAGCGCAGCAGCCTGCCCGCGGGTGAGGAAGACCCGAACATGGCCGCGGTCGTCGACGGCGTCGGGATCGGGCTCACCCTCCTCGTCGACGGGCACGACCTCCTCGAGTTGTACGAGCACTCGATCGTTGTCGCGGTCGTAGCCGAGGCCGATCGGACCGAGCACGAACGCCGGATCCACAGGCTCGGCAAGCTCCATCGCCGCGGGCAACGGCTGTTCGGCCGGTGACGGGAGATCGCTCATCACCTTGCGGAGGTAGTCGGCGATCGCCGCGGCCTGCTGCTTCTCGCACTTCACCGTGACGCGCGTGGTACCTCGCCGCGCCTGCAACAAGAAGATGCGCTGACCCGGCTGGCCGACGGCCCCCACAGTGAACGCGTCGACCTCGTCGAATTCGTAGAAGATGCCCATCAGCGCCTCACGACGGCCGCAGCTCGGCCAATGATCCGCCGGTGGAGTTGACCGTCAGCACGACCGGGCCGCCCGCGGAGTAGGCGATGGCAGTGATCGAACACGGGCTGATGACGATGCGCTGGAACAGATCGATGTGGGTGCCCATCGCGTGGGCGACCGCGGCCTTCACGGTGTCGGCGTGTGACACGCAGACGACCACGCCTCCCTCGTGCTTGGCGCGCAGCCGATCGAGCGTCGAGACCATCCTGGCCTGCATTTCCGTGAAGCTCTCGCCGTTGGGGAACCGAAACGTGGAGGGTGCACGAAGGACGGTGTTCCACTCCGGCAACTTCATCAGGTTCTTCAACTCGCTGCCGGTCCAGTCGCCGAAGTCGCACTCCAGGAGGCCTTTGTCGACCTGTACTTTCAGCGCTCGTGCCTTGGCGATGGGAGCCGCCGTTTCGCGGGCTCGTTCGAGTGGCGACGAGTAGACCGCGTCGACCCGACCGAGCGCGGCGACCCGCTGTGCTGCGGCCTCGGCCTGCGCGTGGCCGGCTTCGGCGAGATGCAGCCCCGGGGCGCGGCCGGGCAGGATCTTGCCGGTCGTCGGGGTCAGACCGTGACGTACGAGGAGGAACAACGTCGACGGTGGGGGTGCATGCTTTGGTCTCGCCATCTTGATGTTGCAACTTAGTGTGCAAACCGTGGATTCGCTCCCTCACCTGGAGGCTGACGTCAGTGCCTGTCGGCACTGCCCGCGCCTCGTTGCCTGGCGTGAGCTGGTCGCACACGAGAAGCGGGCGGCGTTCCGCGACCAGGAATACTGGGGTCGCGGCGTGCCTGGATTCGGGGATCCGCAGGCCTGCGTGCTGGTGCTCGGCCTGGCACCGGCGGCTCACGGCGCCAACCGCACCGGGCGGGTGTTCACCGGCGACCGCTCAGGAGATTTCCTGTACCGGGCGATGCATCGCGTCGGGTTGGCCAACCAGCCGACCTCCGTCTCGCTCGACGACGGCTTGAGCCTGCGCGGCGCGTGGGTCACCGCCGTGGTGAAGTGCGCGCCGCCTGTCAACAAGCCGTTGCCCGAGGAACGCGCCAACTGCCACGCCTACCTCCAGCGCGAGGTCGAGTTGCTGACGAACCTGACGGTCGTCATCTGCCTCGGCGCGTTCGCCTATGCCGCGGCATGCGCCGAGTTCGGTGTGCGCCCGCGACCGAAGTTCGGACACGGTGTGGATGTGGTGGCGCCCAACGGGCTGACGCTGGTCTGCTCGTTCCACCCCAGCCAGCAGAACACGTTCACCGGCCGCCTGACCGAGACGATGCTCGATGCCGTGTTCGAGCGGGCGGTCGAGCTCGCTGCGTTCGGCGGCCGTAGGCGCAGCAATACTGCTGCGCATGTTGAGCATTGGGACAACAGTGATGGGTGTCGAGAACTTCGGGCGGGCAGTCGAGTTCTGGACGAAGGCGCTGAACTACACGCCGAAGCGGGAGATGACCGATGATGACGACTTCATGGTGCTCGTCCCAGCGGTGGGCGAGGGGGCGCATTTGGCGCTCGACGTCACTCGGACCCCGGTCCAGGAGCATCCGCGCGTTCACCTCGACCTGTTCGCAGGTGACGCCGCCGACCAGGCCGCGGAGGTCGAGCGACTGATTTCGCTGGGAGCAACGCAGGTCGACTGGGACCTGTACCCCGAGAAACCCGATTTCGTGGTGTTGGCCGATCCTGAAGGCAACATCTTCTGTGTGATCGACACGAGCCGGTGACCGTCGTCGAGCACCGCGTCACCGGCTCAGGGCGCGTCCCAAGGCGGCACCTGCCAGGTGATTGGCGGCGATCGCATCGTCGTAGAAGTCGGCGAGCGAGAAGAACCCGTGATACATGCCGCTGAACCGGACGTGGCTCGTCGGCACGCCCAAACCCGCGAGGCGCGCTGCATAGGCGTCGCCCTCGTCGCGCAACGGGTCGTATTCGGCGGTGATCAACATCGTCGGCGGTGAAGCGGCGACGACGTGGTCGGGCGCATAGTGGGGCGACGCACGCGGGTCGGTGAGGTCGGTCGGTGCACCACTGAGATAGTGGTCGATGAACCATCGCATCCCGGCCTTTGTCAGCTGCGGGCCGTCCGCGTTCTCGGTGAAGCTCGGCGTGCTGCACGTCAGATCGGTGGCCGGGTAGACCAATAGTTGATATCGCAGCGGGACCAGGCCGAGCTGGCTGATGACGATCGCCATCGTCGCGCCGGCAGAGTCGCCGCCGACAGCCAGCCGGTCGGGTGAGCAACCGAGCGACTCTGCATGTGCGTGCGCCCAGATCGTCGCTGCGATCGCGTCGTCCAGGGGCGCCGGGAACGGATGCTCGGGCGCGAGCCGGTAGTCGACGCTGAGCACGGCCTGACCACTGGTGTTGGCCAGGATGCGGCACAGGTTGTCGTGTGTGTCGACGTTGCCGAGCACCCAGCCACCACCGTGGAAGAACACGAGCAACCCGAGGGCGTCGCGATCGTTGGGACGGTAGAGGCGAGCCGGCACGCCGCCGGCGTCGACATCTTCCGTGTGGCGGATAGGTTCGGTCGACGGACGCTGGCGCCTTGCTCGGATCTCGCGGGCCTGGGCGGGCGTGCACCGATCGAGCGGTGGTTCACCGAGTGCGGCCATCTGAGCGAGCAGGGATTGGGCCTGGGGATGCAAGGGCACGCGGCGATTCTGCCAGGCTCTGCCGAGCCCGACGAATGCAGTTACCGTGATCGGCAATGACCGACGACATCACTCGCTACGACGCGGTCGAGGCCTACTGCAGCGACCTCAGCGTCGTACCCGGCGCGTCGCTCGCGCTTCACGTCTCGTGCCGTACCGGTCGCTACGACATCGCCATCCATCGCTGGGGCGCGACGCTCGAGTTGGTGTGGTCGGCCGACGGTCTGGCGGGCACCGAGCACCCGACACCCGACGACGCCGATTCGAACGGTTGCGACTGGCCGAGCGATGTCACCGTGCCGATCGGTGATGACTGGCGCACTGGGTTCTACCTCGTCACCTTGACCGCTCGTGATGCGCCGGCGGATCGCGCCGTGGGATACGCAGCCTTCATCGTGCGCGGCGGCCAGCGACGCAATCGTGCGTTGTTGGTGATCGCGACCAACACGTACAACGCATACAACAGCTGGGGTGGCAAGAGCCTGTACACGGGCGGTTGGCGGGTCTCGTTCGCCAGGCCGTTCGGTCGGGGGATGCTGATGCGCCCGGGGACCGAGCGCGACGATCGCAAGGCTCGCCCTCGATACCGTCGCGAGGATCCCGACGTCGATGGGATGATCTACCAGGACTACCGGTTCGCCAACGGCTACCCGGGCTTCATGGGCTCGGCCGGTTGGTTCACGTACGAGCGGCGGTTCGTCGAGTGGGCCGAGGGTCAGGGGCTCGACCTCGACTACGCGGTGTCGAGCGACCTCGATCGTGATGCCGGTGTCGTCGACGGCTACGACTTGTTGGTGGGTGTCGGTCACGACGAGTACTGGTCAGCCGGGCAACGCGCTGTCGTCGAGCGGCATGTGCGTGGCGGCGGCAACTACGTCAGCCTGTCGGGCAACACCATGTTCTGGCAGGTCCGTCTCGAGGACGATCGGCGGGCGATGGTGTGTTACAAGTACCGGGCCCACGAGATCGACCCGGTGATGGGCACCGACGCGGAAGGAACGATGTCGGGGATGTGGGCCGACCCGGTCGTCGGCCGGCCGGAGACGGCGCTGTTCGGCGCCGGATCCGCGCAGGGCATGTACAGCCGCTTCGGGATGGCGACACCACGTGGGTCGGGCGCGTTCACCGTCTACCGCAATGATCACTGGATGTTCGAGGGCACCGGCCTGCGATACGGCGATCTGCTGGGTGCCGACGACGGCGTGGTCGGCTACGAGACCGTGGGGTGCAGGTTGGCGTTCGACGCGTACCAACTCCCCGTCGCCGCCGGCGGCGACGGCACGCCGTCCGAGATCGAGGTCGTCGCATTCACGCCGTCGTCGAACCTGGCCATGGGCGAGTATCCGGCATCGATCGCCGCACTCGAGGACCAAGGCGATCTCGAGTTCATCGCGGCACGCCTGCACGGCCGGGTCGACGAGGAGACGCTCGCGTTGTGCCGCCACGGCAACGCGGTCATGGTGACGTGCCGACCGTTCGGCGGCGACGGGGGTGAGGTCGTCTCGATCGGATCGACCGATTGGGTGTTCGGGCTCGCCGGCGACCCGTTGGTCGGTCGGGTCACGCGCAACGTGATCGAGCACGGCCTCGGTGGGGCCCAACAGCTCATCGACGTCGGGTGAAGCGCGTCAGGCGATGTCTGCAGCGCGGCCTGCTCGTCGCTCTGATCGTCGCTGTCGCCGGCTGCAGTTCGAACCCGCGCGACGACGCCCGCCATTCGTTGGTGAAGCAATTGGAGGGTCGCGGTCTCGACGGTCCGACCGCCGAGTGCGTCGTGACCGCCTTCTTCGACGGCAAGTCCAACGACGAGTTGCAGGGATTCTTCGATCGACCCGACCTGACTCCTGAAGAGGCCACCGAATTCGCCGAGCTCGGCAAGCAGTGCGCGACCCAGTCGTGAGGGTTGCCTCGGTCACGGGGTGTGCCCGGTAGCTTTACGATTTGTTCATCACGCCGGAGGGAGGTTCGCCAATGTCACGAATCCTCACCGTTGCCGCCGCGCAACTCGGCCCGGTGCAGCGGGACCACACCCGCGAACAGGTCGTCGCCCGGATGATCGCACTCCTCCATCAGGCGGCTCAACACGGCGTGGAGCTGATCGTGTACCCCGAGCTGGCATTGACGACGTTTTTCCCGCGGTGGTTCGTCGATGACATCTCGCAGGCCGATCACTGGTACGAGCGCTCGATGCCCAACGACGCAACTCAACCGCTGTTCGACGAGGCGCGTCGCCTGGGCATCGGCTTCTGCATCGGTTACGCCCTGCTCGACGATGCCGGCCATCGCTGGAACGTGCAGACCCTCGTCGAGCGCGACGGGTCGATCGTCGCCACGTACGCAAAATCCCACATCCCGGGCCACGAGCACAACGAACCGGACCGCCCCTTCCAGCACGCCGAGCGTTATTACTTCGAACCCTCGCCCGAGGGTTTCGGGGTGTGGCGAGCTTTCGGCGGGTTGATGGGAATGATGATCTGCAACGACCGTCGGTGGCCGGAGAGCTATCGGGTGATGGGGCTGCAGGGCGTCGAGATGATCCTGTGCGGATACAACACGCCGATCCACTACGTGCCCGACCCGAGCCAGGACGCCCTGCAGGGATTCCACAACGCATTGGTGATGCAGAGCGGTGCCTACCAGAACGGCACCTGGGTCGTCGGGGTGGCCAAGGGTGGGTTCGAGGAAGGCGTCGATTCGTTGGCGCAGTCGATGATCGTCGCCCCCAGTGGACAGATCGTCGCCCAAGCTCTGTCCTCCGACGACGAATTGGTCGTCGCCCGCTGCGACCTCGACTGGTGCAAGCGCTACAAGGACACACTCTTCGACTTCGATCGCTATCGCCGGCCCGAGCTGTACGGCCGCATCACCGGGCAGCGCGGCACGATCGAGCCTGATCCGGTCGAGTGCGTCTAGTGGGGCCGGTCTAGTGGGCTCGGTCTCGCCCGGTCTGGTCTGTGGGCATCACCACCTGTACTCGGCGCTCGCCCGCGGCATGCCTGCGTCGCCGAAGCCGCCGCACGGCTTCATCGAGATCCTCGAACAGATCTGGTGGCGGGTCGACGTCGCGCTCGACGAGGAGATGATCCGTTGGTCGGCGATGCTCGGCGCGATGGAGGCCTTGATGTGCGGGACGACCGGGATCATCGACCATCACGAGAGCCCGTCGGCCATCGACGGCAGCCTGTCGATCATCGCCGACGCCTGCGC
>JBDTYA010000211.1:0-8651 GCA_040005915.1 Ilumatobacteraceae bacterium | reverse complement strand
ACCCGAAGATGAAGCGATTCATCTTCGGCGAGCGCAACGGCATCTACATCATCGATCTCGAGCAGACGCTGACGCGCGTCGAGACCGCATACAACTTCGTTCGCGACCTGGCCGCCGGCGGAGGCACGGTGTTGTTCATCGGCACCAAGAAGCAGGCACAGGATCCGGTGCGCAGCTACGCCGAGAAGTGCGGCATGTCGTACGTCAACGAGCGTTGGCTCGGTGGCATGCTGACCAACTTCGAGACCATCGCCAAGCGAGTCTCGAAGATGCAGGAGTACGAGCGCATGCGCGTCTCCGGCGAGTTCGATTCGATGCCGAAGAAGGAAGCCCTGCTGCTCGGGCGCGAGCTCGAGAAGCTGCAGAAGAACCTCGGCGGCATCCGCCACATGAGCAAGCGTCCCGACGCAGTGTTCATCCTCGATACCAAGAAGGAGCACATCGCGGTCACCGAGGCCAACAAGCTGAAGATCCCCGTGATCGCCGTCGTCGACACCAACGTCGATCCCGATGTCGTGCAGTTCCCCATTCCCGGCAACGACGACGCCATTCGGGCCAACGCCCTGATGAGCCGCGTCATCGCCGAGGCCATCGAAGAGGGTCGCTACATCGCCAGCAAGCGGCATCCGCAGGTGGCCGCCGCTCCGAAGCGCAGCGCCGAGGACGAAGCCGCATTCGCCGCATCGCAGGCTGACGCCCGCCGCCAGGCGGCCGCGGCCCAGGCCGAGCGCGATGCCCGAGTTGCATCGTCGAGCACGGCCGTCGCAGTCGACGAAGACGATGCGCCTGCAGCCGATGGTCCAGCCGTCGACGAGACGGCAGTGGCATCCGCCGACGAGACCGCAAGCGCGGCCGCCGACCCCGCAGTCGATGTGTCCGCAGTCGACGCCGAACCTGATACCGCAGCAGCGACTGAAACCGAAGGCTGATACCGAAATGGCATTCACTGCAAAAGACGTACAGGCACTGCGCCAGGCGACCGGGGCGGGCATGATGGACGCCAAGAAGGCCCTCGAGGCCAATGACGGCGACATGGAGGAATCCAAGCAATGGCTGCGTGAGAAGGGCCTGGCCGCCAGCGCGAAGCGCGACGATCGCGAGAACAACCAGGGCCTCGTTGCCCTGGTCGTGCAGGGCAACGTCGGCGCGATCGTCAAACTGAAGAGCGAGACCGATTTCGTGGCCGGCAGCGACCTGTTCAAGGGTGAGGCCGACACCCTGGCCAAGCTCGTGATCGCCGAGGGCGCCGACGCAGTCGCCCAGCGCTCCGCCCAGCTCGACGACCTCAAGATCACGCTGAAGGAGAGGATCGAGCTCGGCGATGTCGTCAGGTTCGAGGCCGCTCCGGGCAACGTGCTCGACAGCTACATCCACATGCAGGGCGGTCGCGGTGTCAATGCGGTCCTTGTCGAGATGGCCAACGCCTCGCAGGAGCTCGCCCACGACATCGCTGTGCACATCGCCTTCGCCCGGCCGAAGTACCTCAGCCGCAACGATGTCCCCGAAGACGTCGTCACCCACGAGCGCCAAACGCTGGAGACCATCAGCCGCAACGAGGGCAAGCCCGAGGCTGCGTTGCCGAAGATCATCGAGGGCAGGCTCAACGGCTTCTTCAAGGACGTTGCCCTGCTCGACCAGCCGTACGCCAAGGACGACAAGCAGTCGATCACCCAGGTGATCGGGTCGGCATCGATCGTCCGCTTCGCTCAGGTCGAGATCGGCTGATCGGCGCATGTCTCCGGCGGCGGCGCCCCGATGGAAGCGAATCGTATTCAAACCCTCGGGCGAGGCGCTCGCCGGTGACTCAGGTCAAGGCCTCGACGCGGCAACGCTCGATTCCACAGCACAGGAGATCATCGCTGTCCGCGGGATGGATGTCGACGTCTGCGTAGTGGTGGGTGGCGGCAACTTCTGGCGCGGCCGCACCGGGGCGATGTCGGGCATGGACGCAACGCAGTCCGATCACATCGGGATGCTCGGCACCGTCATGAACGCTCTCGCGTTGCAGGACGCACTCGAGCGTGCCGGCCAGGACACCAGGGTGCAGAGTGCCATCGAGATGCCGCGTTTGTGCGAGCCGTACATCCGCCGCAAGGCGATGCGCCACCTCGAGCAAGGCAGGGTCGTCATCTTCGCGGCCGGCACCGGCAACCCGTTCTTCACCACCGACACGGCAGCCGCGCTCCGGGCTGCGGAGATCGACGCCGACGCGTTGTTGAAGGGCACGCATTCGGGTGTCGATGGTGTGTACAGCGCAGACCCTCGTCTCGACGCGTCGGCGACGAGGTACGACGAGATCACATACATCGAAGTGATGACCAAGGACCTCAAGGTGATGGATGCAACCGCCATCGCGTTCTGCCGCGAGAACAACATGCCGATCGTGGTCTTCGACATGTCTTCGCCCGGGCGATTGCAGGCGATTCTCCGGGGCGAGCGCGTCGGCACGACGATCGAGGGCTGAGTGATGTGCGTCACGCATCCTCACCGGTCGATACGCTGGGCAACGTGATCGACGACACACTTCTCGACGCCATCGACAAGATGGAGAAGGCGGTCGAGCACGTGCAGAGCCAATTCACGACCGTGCGCACCGGTCGCGCCTCCCCTGCGTTGGTCGAGCGGCTGTTGGTCGACTACTACGGCGCCATGGTGCCGGTTCAGCAGTTGGCCGGCTTCCAGGTCCCGGAGGCTCGCCAGTTGATCGTCAAGCCACACGACCGCGCCACGTTGGCAGCCATCGAGAAGGCCATCCGCGATAGTGATCTCGGTGTCAGCCCGTCGAACGACGGCGTCATCATCCGCCTCAACTTTCCGCCGCTCACCGAGCAGCGCCGCAAGGACTTCGTCAAGATCGTCAAGAACATGGCCGAGGACGGCAGGGTTGCCGTTCGCAACATTCGCCGTGACGCCCGTAAGCACCTCGACGCGGCAGAGAAGGCCGCCGAGATCTCGGCCAACGAGCTCGAGCGGGCTGAGAAGGAAATCGAGCGGATCACGCACGAGCATGTGGACCTGATCGACAAGGCTTTCGGCCGCAAAGAGCAAGAACTCCTCGAGGTCTGAGCGAGCAAAAGGGGAATTCATGACTGACGACTCACGGCGTAACCGACGCCCAGACGAAGGGGAAGCCGAGGACTACGGCCCGCCTCTGTTCGCCGACACCACCGACGACGACACGACGGATGGAGGCATCTCGTTCGGCGCCTCCGACACTGGGCCGCTGCCGCATTGGACAGAGCCGCCGACTGGGGAGTTGCCGCGGACGCTCACCACGGCGGTCTCCCCGGACTCGACCGACGACCTCGACGTGTGGTCTTCATTCGCAGGCAAGGCACCAGTGTGGCGCGATGATCAACCGGTCGATCCGCACGACGAGACCGGCGAGATGGAGCGCGTCATCGCCGTCGAACCGATCGTCGTGGCGGGCGACGACATCACCAACCGCGACGATTCCATCCCGCTGCGCCGCGAGCCGGGCCGCATCACCATCGGCACCGACCCCACCGACGACCGTTCGCGGCCGATACCGCGCAAGGGCCGGCCAGGCGAAGCCGTTCGCGGTGGTCGTCCAGCACGCAGCGGCACGACGGCTCGACCGGCCACGGTTCCCGCCAATTCGGGCGGCCGCGACCTCCCGACAGCCATCGGCGTCGGCCTGCTGCTCGCGATCCTGTTCATCGTTGCAGTCATGGTCGGACCGAAGCTGGTGTTGCTCGTGGTCGTCGCCGTCCTCGGCTTCGGGGCCATCGAGTACTTCGACAAGGTCTCCGAGAAGGGGTACCGACCGGCCACGATGGTCGGGATCATTGCCTGCGTGGCAACTCCGGTTGCCGCCTATTGGGCGGGCGAGCAGGCGTTGCCGCTGATCGTCGCCGTCGGTTTCGTCGCCGGGTCGATCACCTTCATCGGGGCCAAGAGCCTGGAAGCGGCGCCGATGCCCAACATGGCCATCACGACGCTGGGTGTGGTGTGGATCGGGTTCCTCGGCTCGTTCGCGGCACTCATACTGCGCTACTCGAAAGGCGGCGGATTCCCGGTGGCCTCGGGGATCATCAGTACCAGCATCGGCACCGACACGCTGTGCCTGTTGGCCATCGGCGTCGTCGCCAACGACATCGGTGCTTTCGTGCTCGGCAGTGCCGCGGGCAAATCGCCGCTACGGGCGTGGATCAGCCCCAACAAGAGCGTCGAAGGATTGTTCGGCGGCACGGTGGCCACCATCCTCGCGATGGTCGTCGTCAACCTCACCGATCGCTCGACCACATGGAACAGCGCAGGCGATCTCATCATCCTCGGCATCGTCATCTCCGTGATGGCGCCGCTGGGCGACCTGACCGAGAGCATGTTCAAGCGCAACCTCGACGTCAAGGACTTCGGTGCGGTCATCAAGGGTCACGGCGGAGTGCTCGACCGCTTCGACGGATTCCTGTTCTGCCTGCCGGCCGCCTACTACCTGCTGCAAGTGCTGCAGCCGTGGGTCACCAAATAGCGCGGTTGTAACGAGGCGAGGTTTCTGTCGCCCTCGACGGTGCGAGACTGACGGCCCATGTCTACGGTGCGTGTCGCGATTGCGGGCTCTTCGGGGTCGATCGGCGTGCAGACGCTCGACGTCATTCGTGCCGAGCAAGGCCGGTACGAGATCGTGGCCCTCGGCGTCGGCTCGTCGATCGACGTCCTCATCGCGCAAGCCACCGAGTTCCGCCCCAAGGTCGTCGCTGTCGCCGATGAAAGCAAACGAGCGCAGGTTGCCGCGGCGTTGCCCTTCGCCGAGGTGGTCGCCGACATGGCCGACCTCGCCGACGATGCCGATGTGGTCGTCAACGGTGTGGTGGGGTTCGCCGGGCTCTCCGTGACTGTTCGCACTCTGCAACGCGGCAAGCGACTGGCGCTCGCCAACAAGGAGAGCCTCATCGCCGGTGCCCCGGTGGTGCAGCCTCTGCGGGCGACTGCGGGGTCCGAACTGGTGCCTGTCGACAGCGAGCACTGCGCGGTACACCAGTGCCTGCGCAGCAGCATCGACGTCGGTCGCGAGGTCTCGCGGATCGTCTTGACCGCCAGCGGAGGCCCGTTTCGCGGGCGGTCATCTGCCGATCTTGCCGACGTCGGCGTCGACGCTGCGCTGGCGCATCCCACGTGGAAGATGGGCCCGAAGATCACGATCGACTCCAGCACGCTGATGAACAAGGGCCTCGAGGTGATCGAAGCTCACGAACTGTTCGGCACCCCGTACGACCAGATCGAGGTGATCGTCCATCCGCAATCCGTCGTCCATTCGATGGTCGAGTTCACCGACGGCTCGACCATAGCCCAGCTCAGCATGCCCGACATGCGCCTGCCCATCGGTTATGCGCTCGGCTATCCAAGCCGGATCGCAACCGCGTTCGGCCGCATCGATTGGGCCACGATGCGGCGACTCGACTTCGAAGCACCCGATGTGAGCACGTTCCGTTGCCTGCCGCTGGCCTACGAGGCGGGCCGCATCGGGTCCACCGCTCCGGCGTGGCTCAGCGCGGCCAACGAGGTGGCGGTCGAAGCCTTCCTCGCCGGGCGGATCCGCTGGTCGCAGATCGCCGAGGTCTGTGACGCAACTCTCCAGCGCTTCGAGCGATCTGCCGATAGAACGGTTGACGACATCATTGCCGCCGATGCTCGCGCTCGACAGGTGGCCACGGAGGTTCTGACAGCGTGACTGACACTTACACCAAGTTTCGCAACGAGGTGATGGCTGGCGGCGCCGACAACCCTGATCTCGAACCGACCGCCGGCGGTCCGACGGCGATCATCGGGTTTGCTGTCATCGTCGGCCTGCTCGTCGCGCTCTATCTGTGGAGCCCGTGGGCGTTCGTGTTCGCCGTCGGCTTGTTGATCTCCATCTTCTTGCACGAGATGGGCCACTTTGTCACCGCCCGGCTGACAGGGATGAAGGCGACGCAGTTCTTCCTGTTCATGGGACCCAAGTTGTGGAGCTTCCGCCGTGGCGAGACCGAATACGGCTTCCGCGCGTACCCGGTCGGCGCATTCGTCCGCATCATCGGGATGAACAACCTCGACGAGGTCGCACCCGAGGACGAGGCCCGGGCCTACCGCAACAAGAGCTACCCGCGCCGCATGCTGGTGATCACCGCCGGCTCGGTCATGCACATCATCATCGCCATCTCGCTGATCTTCGCCGTTTACGCAGTCAACGGCCGGCGAGTTGAAACCAATCGAGTCGGCATCGGCAGCGTCTCGGCGGGCTATCCCGCCGCTCAGGCCGGAGTCAAAGCCGGCGACATCGTTGTCTCCATCGACGGTGTCTCGCCGACCACACCGCAACAGTTCGTCGACCAGATCCACAGCCACAAGCCTGGCGAGTCGATCACGTTGGTCCTCGAGCGGGATGGCGCGGCGCTGACCAAGGTCGTCGGTCTCGGGTCCAATCCCTCTTCGGGCGTTGGCCAGGGCACCGCGTTCCTCGGTGTCGGTTCCGGCAACGAGGTCGTGTGGAACAACGAGTCCATCGCCCATGCCGCGAGCGACAGCATCTTCGATCTCGGGCCGACCGTGTGGCAGAGCGTCGGCGGTGTGGTGAAAGTTCTCAACCCCGTCAACATCGTCGGCCACCTCACCGGCACCAACGACGACCTCAACACGCGACCCACCACCGTGGTCGGGATCAGCAAGCTCAGCGCTGAGATCGGCGACCAATCCGGCTTCGGTGGCCTGCTGCTGACACTCGCCGCCGTCAACGTGTTCGTCGGTCTGCTCAACATGTTCCCCGTGCTGCCGTTCGACGGGGGCCATGCGGCCATCGCTACGTACGAGCGACTGCGGTCGCGCCGCAATCAGCCGCCGTACCGGGCTGACATCACCAAGATGATCCCGGTGGCCATGACGATGATGGCCGTGCTTGCCATGCTGTTCATCACCGGCCTCTACCTCGATTTCGCCAAGCCGCTGCGCTGAGCTGGCACACTTCGTCCATGCCGTTCGCGCGCAAGGTCACTCGCCAGATCCAAGTCGGCAAGGTGCCGGTCGGTGGGGGTGCGCCGATCTCGGTGCAGTCGATGACCATCACCAAGACCGCCGATGTCGAGGGCACGCTGCAACAGATCTACGCGCTTGCGGCCGCCGGCTGCGACATCGTCCGCTGTACGTGCAACGAGCAAGCGGCGGCAGAGGGGCTGGCCCAGATCGTGCCCCGCTCGCCGATCCCGATCATCGCCGACATCCACCACCAGTACCGCATGGCATTGGCGGCGATGGAAGCCGGGGTGCACGGGTTGCGCTTGAACCCTGGCAACATTCGTAAGCCGGAGCACATCAAGGCTGTTGCCGCCGAAGCCCGCGATCGACAGATCTCGATTCGCATCGGGGTCAACGGTGGGTCGTTGGATCCGTCGCTCTACGAGAAGTACGGCGGAATCACTCCCGAGGCGATGGTCGAAAGCGCGCAGCGCGAGATGGCCTACTTCCAGGAGGTCGACTTCGACCTGATGAAGATCAGTGTCAAGGCGTCGAACGTGCCGCTGATGGTCGAGGCCTACCGACAGCTCAGTGAGGTCACCGACGTGCCGCTGCATCTCGGTGTCACCGAGGCCGGGCCACCTCCGGCCGGTCTGGTGAAAGCCACGGCCGGCATCGCGACCTTGTTGATGGAAGGGATCGGCGACACGATCCGCTACTCGCTGACGGCCGATCCCGTCGAGGAGGCGCGCGCTGGTCGCCAGTTGCTCGAGGCGCTCGGGCTGCGGGAGCGCAAGAACATCGATCTCATCGCCTGCCCCAGCTGCGGGCGTGCCGAGATCGACGTGATCGATGTCGCGAACCGGGCGATGAAGGCCTTCGGTGATCGCAAGATTCCGTTGCAGGTCGCCGTGATGGGATGCGTTGTCAACGGGCCCGGCGAGGCCCGCGAGGCCGACCTCGGGATCGCTGCCGGCAACAAGCGCGGACACCTGTTCGTGAAGGGCCGCAACGTCGCGGTAGTTCCCGAGTCCGAGATGGTCGAAGCACTGGTCGAGTGGGCCGAGTTCATCAACGAGCACGGCACCGAAGCCGCGATCGCCCGCGTCGACACAACCTTGGCGGAGCGCGAGGCTGCCAAGGACCGTGCCAAGTTGATGAACGATCAGGGTGACGACGTCAACCACTCGCAGGAGCGAATCGTCGAGATCCGGCGAACTACCCGGACCGACTGAACGCAACGTCGCGCAGGCCACTGACGTCATGACGCCTCACGATCATCCGTTGTTCGAGTTCGACCCGTCGCCTCACGCTGTCATCAATCCGTCGATCCACAGACCCATCGATGGGTTCCCGACTCGGGCCGTGACGTGCTGGTTCGGCAACGTCGTCGGCGAACGCACCGCCGGCCTCACGCCGGTGCACAACGTTCCGTTCGAGCATGGCGATCATGCGATCTTCGTCATCGAGCACGGCGGTGTCGAGGTCGCGCTCGTCAGTCCCGGTGTTGGAGCGCCGGCCGCGGTGACGACGCTCGAGGTGCTGATCTCGCTTGGGGCGACGAAGATCATCGGCTGCGGCGGCGCGGGGATCGTGCGCTCCGGCTTCGACGTCGGCCATGTGATCATCCCAACGGGCGCGGTGCGCGATGAGGGCACCAGCTATCACTACGCGCCTGCGCACGTAGCCGTGGAACCGCACCC
>JBDTYA010000210.1:0-30933 GCA_040005915.1 Ilumatobacteraceae bacterium | reverse complement strand
GAGATCCGCACCGCCCTGCTCGAGGCCGACGTCAACGTCGGCGTCGTGCGCAACGTGACCGCTCGCATCCGCGAGCAGGCGGTGGGCGCCAAGCTCAGCCAAGCGCTCGATCCCGGTCAACAGATCGTCAAGATCGTCAACAACGAGCTCACTGCCTTGTTGGGTGGCGAGACGCTGAAGATCACGTACGCCAGCCGGCCGCCGACCGTGGTGCTGATGGCCGGTCTGCAGGGCTCGGGAAAGACCACCAACTCGGCAAAGTTGGCCCGCTGGTTCAAGAGCCAGGGCCGGCAGCCGTTGATGGTCGGCACCGACCTGCAGCGACCGGCAGCCGTCGAGCAACTCCGTACCCTCGGCCGCCAGATCGACGTGCCTGTCTTCAGCGAGCCGGGCGATCCCGTCTCGACGGCGCGCCGCGGTCTCGAAGAGGCCCGCCGGCTCGGTCGCGACGTGTTGATCGTCGATACCGCTGGTCGCCTGTCGATCGATGCGGAGATGATGGAGCAGGTCCGTCAGATCAGCGCCGCCGTGCAGCCCGACTACACCTTCCTGGTCATCGATGCGATGACCGGGCAGGACGCGGTCGGCGTTGCCGAGGCGTTCCATGCCACGCTCGCGATCGACGGCGTGATCATGTCGAAGCTCGATGGTGACGCCCGTGGCGGTGCGGCGTTGAGCGTGAAGGAAGTCATCGGGCGACCGATCGCGTTCGCGTCCACCGGGGAGAAGCTCAACGAGTTCGAGCAGTTCCACCCTGATCGGATGGCCGGCCGGATCCTCGGGATGGGCGACATGCTGAGCCTCATCGAGCAGGCCGAGCAGGCCTTCGAGAAGGATCAGGCCGAGGCCGCCGCCGAGAAGTTGATGGACGGCGAGTTCACCCTCGACGACTTCCTCGAGCAGATGCAGGCGCTGAAGAAGATGGGCCCGCTGGGCAACCTGCTGGGCATGATGCCCGGCATGCCGAAGGAGTTGAAGGGTGCCGAGATCGGCGACGATCAGCTCAAACCGGTCGAGGCCATCATCCGCTCGATGACGTTGCTCGAGCGCCGCAAGCCGGAGGTCATCAACGGCAGTCGCCGCACCCGCATCGCCAACGGCAGCGGCACGACGGTTGGCGACGTCAACCGGTTGGTGAAGCAGTTCGGCGAGATGCAGAAGATGATGAAGAAGATGGGCGCCATGGGGATGGGCGGCAAAGGCAAGAAGGGTAAGAAGGGCCGTGGCATGCCCAGCCTCAGCGGCATGCCTGGTGGCTTCCCCAACTTCAATTGATAGCCTCTCGTCGTTCGAATTGTGCAAGGAGCCCTGAAGTCGTATGGCAGTAAAACTGCGCCTCACCCGAGTTGGTAAGACCAAGCAGCCGCAGTATCGCGTCGTCGCTACCGACAGCCGTTCGCCTCGTGATGGCCGGTTCATCCAGATCGTCGGCACCTACAACCCGCGTACCGATCCGTCGACGCTCAACATCGACAACGCCAAGGCAGTGAAATGGCTGATGGATGGCGCACAGCCGACCGAACGAGTGAAGAAGTTGCTCGAAGTGTCTGGTGCGATGGCTGAGTTCAGCGCCGCCCGGGCAGCCAAGTGACCGACCACACCGACGAGCCGTCCGAAGCCCCGACGCAGGACGTGGGCGAAGTCGAGAGCGTCGACAACTCGGCAGCGCCGACCGCGACGGCTGTTCTCACACACGTCGTGCGATCCATCGTCGACGATGCCGAAGCCGTGCAGGTGGATCCGGTCGAAGGACGCAATCGTCTCAAGCTCGAAGTGAAAGTCGGTCCAGGCGATCTCGGCAGGGTGATCGGTCGCCGTGGCCGCACAGCGCAGAGCATCCGGACCGTCGTCCGTGCCGCGGCGACCCGCGATGGTGTCGAGGTCGACGTCGACTTTGTCGACTGAGTCACTCCGAGAAGTCGGGCGCATCGGTCGCGCCCACGGCGTTCGTGGCGAACTGTACGTCTCGCTGATCACCGATCGGGTCGAACGGTTGGCCCCAGGCGCCCGCCTACTGGCCGGCTCGCAGTGGTTGACAGTCGTTGAATCCCGCGAGCAGCAACAGCGGCGTTGGCTCGTCCGTTTCGTCGGCGTCATCGACCGCACGGCAGCAGAGAAGCTGACCAACTCGCTACTGATGGCCGAACCGATCGAGGCCATCGACGAGGGCGCCGATGACGATGCCTTGTGGGTCCACGAACTGATCGGGTCGCGCGTCGTCGACCAGGATGGCGTCGACCGCGGCGCATGTGTTGCCGTCATCGACAATCCAGCCCACGACATCCTCGAACTCGACAGCGGCGCACTGATCCCGGTGACGTTCGTCGTCAGCTGTCAGGCCGGCATCACAAAAATCGATCCACCGCAGGGCCTTTTCGATCTCTAAGGGCGTCCCGTCGATCACTCTCTGCGTTGGTCGATTTGATCCGAACGGCCCATTTCACTCTGTGATGTACATCGCTACGGTGAGTGATACGTGATGCAGAGAACCGCTGGCTGTAATTGGTCGCTTCGCCGGCGGGGAGCAAGAGCGAAACCAGCACGTCGGCAGAACTTCCCCAGGCCTCACTCGAGCCCTGGCCTACAGAGCGGATGGTTTATGCGACAGTTGCGGCGGATTTTCACGGCGGTATTGGTTCTGCTCGGAGTGGTCGTCGTGGTGCCGGCATTCGCCGGCCTGGCCAGCGCACACCACTCGAACATCTCGGCGTCGGTGGCCTGCAGCGGCACCGTCACCTGGACGGCGACCTCCTGGTCGACGGGCGCCCAAGGCACCAACAGCGACATTCTCGTCACCAAGACGATTGGGACGACGACGACAACGATCCAACACGGCGCCTTCAATGCTGCCGACAACTACCAGTTCTCGGGCACCTTTGCGTGGCCGGCCAGCACCTCCAGCATCACGATCTCATCGAAGCCCATCGCCGCATGGGGCAACGGAAACACGTCGAAGGTAGGTAGCTCGACAACCATTTCCAAGCCGACCAACTGCGCCGGTCAACCAGGCGTTGCCAAGGCGGTTTCGTGCGTCAACACCTCGGCCGGTCACGGCGATGGCCGAGTCGTCGTCACGCTGACGAACAACGCCGGGCAGTTCGCCTCTGCGGTCGTGTTCAAGGTGTACAACCCCGACCAGACGGCGAGCTTCACCAACTACACGGTCGCCACCGGCGCCACCACGCCTGTGACCTTCAACGGTCTGACGGATGGTTCGCACACTGTCAAGATTCTCGTTGGTACCGCCGATTACAGCCAGTCGTTCACCGTCGATTGCGACTCCGCGATCCCCGCGGTGAACAAGTCGGTCACCTGTGTGAACGGCGACGGCCAGATCGTCGTCACTCTCGGTAACACCGGTGGCAAGTCGGTGGTCTTCGACGTCACCAACCCGAAGACGGCTGCTGTCGAGCACATCACGGTTGCTGCTGACTCCTCCACGACTCGCACATTCAGCGGCTTCGCCGACGGGTCGTACACGGTCGTCATCACGGTCGGCACTGCCGACTACTCGCAAGCCTTCACGGTCGACTGCGATCATCCGATCCCGTCGGCTTCGGCAACGTCGGTGTGCGACAACACCTCGCATGACGGCAACGTCACGATCACGCTCAAGAACACGGGCACCGAGGCAGTCGTCTTCCATGTGACCAACCCCTTCACGAACGTCGTCACCGACGTGCCGGTAGGTATCGGCGCCACAGTCCTCGTTCCCTTCAACGGGTTCACCGACGGCGCCCACACGGTCGTCATCACGGCCGACGGTCAGACACTGACCCAGACCTTCACTGTGGCGTGCGATCTCGCCCCGACGTTCAGCCACGCGGAGACGTGTGTCAGCGGCGATGGCAGCGTCTCGGTGACCATGAAGAACGACGGAGACGATGTCAACGCAACGTTCGTCCTGAATGGAACCACCTACACGCTTGCGCCGGGCGCAACCCAGACAGTCACGATCGGCGCATTGACCGACGGCCCACACAGCATCCCGCTGACGATCAACGGCGTCGACAAGACGTTCGATGTCACGGTCGACTGCGATCGCCCCGGCCAGCCGGCCGTGGAGATCTCGCAGACCTGCGCAACGGAAGATGGTGTGGTTGTGGTCACCCTCAAGAACATCGGTGGCCAGCTGCCGCTGACCTTCACGGTGCAGGGCGCCAGCTACAGCGTGCCCGCAGACTCCAGCGTGCCGGTCACGGTGTCGGGCTTGCTCGACGGTGACCAGGTCATCCAGATCTTCCAGGGCGCGACCGACCTCTCGAAGCCGGTCACGGTCCACTGCGATCTTGCACCGACGGTCAGCTCGACCCAGAAGTGCGTCGACGCACCCAACGGGATCGCCGACGGCCAAGTAATCGTCACCCTGACCAACAACGGCGACGATGTGCCGGTGACCTTCACGGTCAACGGCGTGGCCACGACGGTTGCACCGAAGACCTCGACACCCGTCACGGTCGGCCCGCTGACCGATGGCACGCACACGATCGACGTCTTCGTCGGCCAGGTGCGCCTGGGCCTCGACAGCATCACCGTCGCTTGTGACCACCCGGGAACGGGCACCATCTCGACCGCCGCAACCTGTGTCGACAACGACGGCCAGGTCACGATCACATTGATCGCCACGGGTGGCGAGCTGCCCGTCGTGTTCACGGTCAACGGGACCCCCTATTCGGTGGCTCCCAACACCACGACCCCCGTCGTGATCTCGGGGCTCAATGACGGACCGACCACCATCGCTGTCTCAGCGGGTGCAACCGACCTGTCGTTCCTCACGACGACCCACTGCGATCTGGCACCGACCTCGAGCTTCTCGCAGGCCTGCGCGAGTACCTTCGACGACACCGTCACGGTCACCATCTCCAACCCGGGTGACGACGTCGACGTCACGTTCACGATCAACGGCACCGACTACGTGCTGCACCCCGGCGAGACACTGCCGGTCGTGATCGCCAACCTGGCCGATGGCACCAACACGATCACATTGGCGATCAACGGTGTGCCGCAGGACAACATCGTCGTGCAGTCCCATTGCGCTCCGGTCTTCTCGGTCGCGGCGGTGTGCAACTCCGTCGACGTCAACGGTGTCGTCACGGGCTACTGGTTCAACGTCACCAATACGGAGAGCACCGATGTCACAGTCGGGTTCAACGGCGGCGGAACGATCACGGTGCCTGCAGGCCAGACTGTGGCCGTGCAGTCGCCAACTGCTCCCCTCGTGCTCACGCACAACGGGGCAACCATCGCCACGACCCCGGCCACCGAGGCCGTGTGCCAGCGCACGGTGACCTTCACCAAGGAACTCGATGGTCAGCCGGCAACCGGTGAGACGTACACCATTCAGGTGTCTCGGCTCGTCAACGGCGCCTACGTTCCCGACCTGACGTTCGCCATCAAGGCCAACGAGACGAAGACCATCACGCTGCCTTCGACCCTCGACCCGGCCGGTGTCAACTACAAGATCGACGAGATCAACGCAGGCTCGGCCAACACGAGCACGATCACGCCCAGTCAGCTGACGCTGGCAGGTCACCTCGGTGAGACAGTCGCAGTCGTGATCACCAACGGCTACGCCTCCATCCAGATCGACAAGACCACGTCGAACCAATCGGTGGTGCCCGGTGGCCAGATCACCTACACCTTGCAGGCGACCAACACCGGTGGCCTCACCCTGAATCCCTACGTGATCGTCGATCGCCTGCCCAGCATGGTGTCGGTGTTCTCGGCGTCGGTTGCCGGTGGGGCAGGATCCTGCACGCTGACCGAGTCGGCTCGCCCGCAACTGCTCACCTGCGACATGACCGGTGCTCTGGCGCCGGGTGCCGTCAGCGCCGTCGTGACTGTGGTCGTCGATGTCGACGCAACCGCAGTCGCCGGTAGCACTATCGTCAACCAGGCCATGGTGCACGGTGCATACAGCCTCGGTACGGCCATCACCGGCGCAGGTACCGAAGGCCCAGCGCTCAGCTGCATCCCGGTGCAAGCCGGTACTGTCTGCGACCTCTCGGCTCAGGTCGGCGTTCCGGTGGGCCAGTCACAGGTGGCCAGCTCGCCGCCGGTGCCGACCCCTCCGGTCGGCGCGGCCGCACAACTGCCCCGTACGGGTGCAGAGCACATCCAGCAGATGCTGGCGCTCAGCTTCGGCGGGGTGCTGGTCGGCGGCGCACTGCTGCTGATCGGCCGTCGTCGCCGGATCGGCGTTCGCTGAACGAGTAGCCCATACGGATTCCTCCACAACACGTTGTACGGCAGGCCAGCTCCCGATCGAACGATCGGGAGCTGGCCTTCGTTCTACGCCTCGATCGGTTCGACGCCGACGACGGAGTCGAGATTGATGGGTCCGTAGATGTGCGGGAACGCTTCGGACATTCCTGGTAGCTGCTCGTACGCCAACGGCGATGTCAGTTTGTGCTCGTCGATGTGCAGGATGACGAGATCGGTCGCGCCGCTGTAGAACCGGGCGAGCACTCCCGGCCACTGCGCAGCGGTGCTGCAATGGATGTAGCCCTCTTCGGCGAGGTCGATCCCGCGTGTCGACCCGGTGTGTTGCCCGTTGCGCTGCGAGCCGGCCCACGTCGCCGCGTCGGTGATATGGAAGATCATCGCCTCGTAGGCTTGCACACCGTGCAGATCGACGTGTTCACCATCTTCCCTTCGTTGGTCGACACCTTCTGCAGCGAGGGCCTACTCGGCAGGGCGCGGGTCAACCATCTGCTCGATCTGCGCACGCACGATCTGCGCGAACACACCACCGACGTCCACCGCACCGTCGACGATTCGCCGTTCGGCGGAGGAGCGGGGATGGTGATGAAACCGGAGCCGATCTTCGCGTCCGTCGAGGCGGCAGACCCGGTTCGCCCACTGTTCCTGCTGGGACCGGCCGGGCGGCGTTTCGACCAGAAGATGGCCGGCGAGCTGGCAACTCTGCCAGGATTCAGCCTGTTGTGTGGACGGTATGAGGGCGTCGACCACCGAGTTCGGGAGCATCTCGTCGATGGTGAGGTCAGCATCGGCGACGTCGTGCTCGGTGGGGGAGAAGTTGCCGCGTGCCTCGTGATCGAGGCCGTCGCCCGCCTGCTGCCAGGGGCGATGGGCAACGACATGAGCCCCGTGACCGAGAGCTTCGGCTCCTCGGGGCTCCTCGAAGAACCGCACTACACCCGCCCCGGGGAGTTCAGGGGATGGACAGTCCCCGACACGCTGCGCAGTGGCGACCACGCCCGCATCGAGCGCTGGCGCCGTGCCCAGGTCCTCCACCGTACCCTGCGGTACCGTCCCGATCTGGTCGAAGCGGCCGGTGGCCTGGGTGAAGTTGACCGGCGGCTGTTGGAAGAGTTCCCCTCCGTCACCTATCCTTGACCGTTCCCTGGCTGCGGTCAGCAAGAGCACTCAGCCAAAACTACTCAGCCAAACTACTCAGAGAGTTCGCGCCATGAAGTCCACTGATCTTGTCGACAACCAGTACATCCGCACCGACGTGCCCGACTTTGCCAGCGGTGACGAGGTCAAGGTTCACGTCAAGGTCGTCGAGGGCAACAAAGAGCGTGTGCAGGTCTTTCAGGGCAACGTCATCGCCCGCAGCGGCAGTGGTGTGTCAGAGACCTACAAGGTTCGCAAGGTCAGCAACGGCATCGGTGTCGAGCGCACCTTTCCGGTGCACACGCCGACGGTCGTCAAGGTCGAGGTCGTCAAGCGTGGCGATGTGCGTCGCGCCAAGCTGTACTACCTGCGTGACCGCGTTGGCAAGAGCGCCAAGATCAAGGAGAAGCGCGACGCCTGAGCGTTCGCGTTCCATCGGTGTGATCGAGCACCCGCTTTGAGTTCCGACGATCTCGAGAACTTCGAGGCCGAGCGCGAGCTCCAACTTGCTCAGGAATACCAGGACGTCGCGGCCATGTTCCGCTTCGCCGTGGAGACCGAGCGCCGGTTCTACCTGGCCAACGACGTCAAGCTGAATGTCAGCGGAGACGCCGCCAAGCCGGTGATCGAAGTGGAGTTGAGCGACGCATGGGTATGGGACATGTACCGAAAGACCCGGTTCGTACCGAAGGTCCGCGTGCTGACGTTCAAGGACGTCAACGTCGAAGAGCTTCCCTCGACCGAGTTGTAGAGCCCTCGCTGGCGAATCGAGCCAGAGGCAAATGGGGCGAAGACCTGGCAGCGCGCTGGTACGCCGCCCACGGGTACGAAGTCGTCGACCGCAACTGGAGGTCGAGCACCGGCGAGATCGATCTCGTCGCCTGCTCGAAATCGCTCGTCGTGTTCTGCGAGATCAAGACGAGGGCGTCCGATCGCTTCGGTCCGCCCGAGGCCGCCGTCGGTCACGCCAAGCAGCGACGCATCCGATTCCTCGCATCGGAGTGGTTGGCCCAGCATGATCGCCATGGGGCCATCCGTTTCGACGTGGCCGCGATCACCGGCGTGCACATCGAGGTCTTCGAGGCGGCCTTCTAGCCGCTAGCCCAGTAGCGCCCAGGCCAGCAGGGCGACGACGGCCAGCACGGCGGCGGCGACCATGGCGTAGTCGGCGGGTTTGGCGACGAACTTGCGATACGGGTTGAAGCCCATCGCACCAGTATCGTGCCGTTTCCGTGGAAACCATCGAGGTCAGCCGAGGGTCGGGCATCGTAACGGTCACGCTGAACAGGCCGGCGAAGAAGAATGCTGCCGACGCCCAGATGTGGTCGGAGCTGCTCGATACGTTCCGGGCGGTCGCAGCGGGTGACGACCGGGTCATGGTGTTGACGGGCGCGGGTGGAGATTTCTGCGCCGGTGCAGACCTGACCGGAGGTGGAACGGGTGCACCCGGCCGGCACATGCTGTCGCAGATGCGCCACGTCGCCGACGTCGCGCTCGCACTGCATCGCATCCCCATCCCGACCATCGCCAAGGTCCGCGGGGTTGCGGTGGGCGCCGGCTGCAACATGGCGCTCGGCTGCGATCTGGTTGTCGCGAGCGACAACGCTCGGTTCTCCGAGATCTTCTCCAGGCGTGGGCTGTCGGTCGACTTCGGCGGCTCGTGGGTCCTGCCGCGGATCGTAGGAATGCACCGCGCCAAAGAGCTCGCGCTGTTCGCTGACATCATCGATGCTTCCGAAGCCGACCGCATAGGTCTGGTCAACAGGGTCCTGCCTGATGCCGAGATCGATGACTTCGTCGCCGGATGGGCGGCGCGCCTGGCGGCCGGTCCGCCGATCGCGCTGGCAATGACCAAGCGGATGCTCGACAACTCGATGCAGGTGACGCTGGAGGAAGCGCTCGACGACGAGGGTGTCGCCCAGGCGCTCAACTTCAGCACGGCCGATACCGCCGAGGCGTTGCGAGCGTTCGGCGAGAAGCGTGAGCCGAGGTTCGAGGGTCGCTGACCGGTTCGGCCGCGGCCCGCTCAGTAGCGTGGCGGTGTGAAGCAGGTGCGTACGGTCCTCGTCGCGGTGCTGATCGCCATCGCCTGTAGCTCTCCCGTTGGCGCGACCGTGCCGCCGATCGATCCATCGTCGACCGCGCCGACGGCCGATCCGGCCTCGACGGTCGTTCCGGCACCCGTGGGCGTCGGCACTGAGGTGCCGGTCGTCGAGACACCGCCACCCATCGTGGACCCACTCGTCGTGTCGGCACCGCTCGTCGTCATCCCCCCCGGCTGCACGGCGCCGCCCGCCCCTGTCGTCGTGTTCGTCGGGACGTTGGCCGATGCCGACGCCACCACCGCCCGCTATGCCGTGCAGCAGATCCGCGCCGGCAGTCTCGACGGGTACGCGGTCAACACCATCGTCGATGTCCGCTACGACGACGACATTCGGTTCTTGCACGCCGGGCAGCAGTATCTCGTCGGGGCGATCCCAGATCCTCTGCTCGGCCGGCTGAGGTCGAAGGTGCGCCTACCTGCGCCCCTGTTCGGCGGCGACGCGGTCATCGGCGTCAACGACAGCGACGTGCGGTGCCCGCGGGTCGAGGACGGGGTGAAGACCCTCCTCGCCGATGGTCGCGAGGTCGATACCGGTGTGTTGGCTCCCCTGAAGACGGCCAAGAAATCGGTTCTCAAGGCCGTCCTCAAACCACTCGTCATCGCGTTCGTGATCCTCGTGTTCCTGGCTTCGATCAAGCTGTTGATCGTCGCGATGGTTCGGGCAGCCCGCGAACGTGGCGACGACGAGCAGGTCCCCTTCGAAGTGCAGCGCGACCGCCAACACGCCGGCGACGACGGTAGTTCCTACCCGTCGGGCACGACCCAGCGTTCTTCGTGAGCGAGCAGAGGTGCGGCCGGTCTGTGCGCTCGAGCAGAAGCCCTACCGCTGCCGGTGGACTGAGTTGGGTGGCCGTCGAGGCGTGCTCACGCGGCGAGCCTCTTGATGCCCAGTGGAGTTCGTAGCGCCCACCTGGGTGCCCCAGAACACTCCACAGGGTCAGGTCGTGGGGCGGTCGGCTTCCCATTCGGCTCGAGTGATGGCGTACTCGACGTCGCCCTCCTCGTCGCCGGGTATGCTCACGGGCCATTCCATGTGGAAGTGGCGCACGAAACGTAGGCCCGCCTTCTCCATGACCCGACGAGAGCCGATGTTGACCGCCATTGTCGAGGCGTAGACGCGCTCGGCACCTAACTCGGTGAACCCCTTGTCGACGAGCGCCAGGGATCCTTCGGTGCCGAAGCCACGGCCCCACGATCCGCGAACGAGCCGATAGCCGAGCTCCGGCTCGAGCGGGCCTGCACCCTCGCCCGGGCGGAAGTGGAACCAACCGAGG
The DNA here is from genome assembly GCA_040005915.1 of Ilumatobacteraceae bacterium. Taxonomy (GTDB): domain Bacteria; phylum Actinomycetota; class Acidimicrobiia; order Acidimicrobiales; family Ilumatobacteraceae; genus JAENVT01. Next base: position 20,196 of record JBDTYA010000210.1, on the reverse strand, counting down.
AACCCGCCGGTCGATTTCTCGATCGCTGCCCAAAACCCGTATTTGTCGCCGCGCTCGTAGTAACCGAGCCACCAATCCAACATCTCCTGCGACTCGTCGCGATCGACGGGTGCGCCGTTGTCGATGTAGCGCTTGACCGCCGGATCACTGTCGAGGGCGACGATCAGCTCGAGGTCGTCCGGGGTGAATCGTCGCAAGACCATCCGCTCTGTTTCGAGATACACGTGCACAGCGCCGGCCACCTTCAGCTCCGCGCCGAGGTGGCACGGGAGCGGAGGTCGGTGACAGCGTGTTCGAGACCAAGTGGGTCCTTGTACAACGCGCTGCCGGCGACCAATACGTTCGCACCAGCAGCGGTCGCCGCGGCGACGGTCTCGGGTCCGATGCCGCCATCGACTTCGAGATCGACCGTGTCGGAAAGGCCGGCGGCGCGGATCATCTCGGCGACTTCGGCGATCTTCGGCTCCATCGAGGCGATGTATCGCTGGCCTCCGAAACCTGGGTTGACCGTCATCACCAGAACCATGTCGACGAGGTCGAGGACATGGGCAACGGCGTCGGCCGGCGTCGCCGGATTGATGGCCACCGCGGCGGTCGCGCCGAGCGATGCGATGTGGCCGAGTGTGCGGTGCAGGTGGGTGCACGCCTCGGCGTGCACGATCAACCGTTGGCAGCCGGCGCGCACGTAATCGCCGGCCATCACGTCGGGGGTCAAGACCATCAAATGCGCCTCGAACGGAAGCGATGTGTGCTTGCGCGCCGAAGCGATGACGTCAGGCCCGAACGTGAGGTTGGGAACGAACTGACCGTCCATCACATCCCACTGGATCCTGTCGACTCCGGCGGCCTCCAGAGCGGCGATCTCGTCGCCCAACTTGGCGAAGTCGGCGGGCAGCACGCTGGGTGCTATCTGGATTGGTCGCGGCACAGATCCGAGGGTAGTGGGTGGCACCGGTGCTGCGAGATCTACAGTCGTCGCCGATGTCGTCGATCGTGGTGCGCGCCGAGAAGATGGCAGCCGGCGGTGATGCAATCGCCCACATCGCCGATGGCAGGGTCGCGTTCGTACGCGGCGCGCTGCCGGACGAGTTGGTGGCGATCGACATCGTGCAGTCCAAGAAGGACTTCGTCCGTGCCGAGGTCCTCGACGTGGTCGAGCCGTCGGTCGATCGCGTGGATCCGCCATGCCCGGCGCACCACGCCGGCTGCGGCGGATGCACGTGGCAACACGTCGACACTGGGGCGCAACTGCGGCTGAAGGCGGCGGTCGTCACCGAGGCGCTCACCCGAACCGGCAGGTTGGTCGATCCGCTCGTCGAGATCGGCGGCTCCGTTCCCGCGTGGGCCTACCGCACGACCCTTCGCCTCGCCACCGGTGTTGATCGGCTCGGTCTTCGTGCGCGCACCTCGCACGACGTCGTCGAGCTCGAAGCCTGTCCCGTCAGCCATCCCCTGCTGCAGGAGATGCTCGCGACCGTCCGAGTTCGAGGCGATGGCGAGGTGAGCCTGCGGGTCGGTTCGGCAAGCGGCGAGCGGTCGGCATGGGTCGTGGAGGGCGATGTCGAACTGTCGGGACTGCCGGTCGGGGTGCAGGTCGGACCGACGGCGGTCGTTCACGAGGTTGTCGCCGACACCAACTTCCGCGTCAGCGCGGCGTCGTTCTTTCAATCGGGCCCGGCCGCAGCGGAGATGTTGGTCGACGCGGTCAGTCGGGCCTGCGGCGAGTTGCTGGGCTCCGAGATGATCGTCGACGCATACGGCGGTGTCGGCCTGTTCGCCTCCGTCGTGGGCGGCACAGCGGCCGTGACCGTGGTCGAAGGATCAGAAGCAGCGTGCGCCGACGCGATGGTCAACCTCGCCCATCGTCGCGCCAAGGTGCTGTGCACGCAGGTCGAGCAATGGAAGCCGCGGTACGCCGACCTCGTGATCGCCGACCCGTCGCGCAACGGTCTCGGCCGGCAGGCAGTGGCGGTGTTGTGCGCAACGGAGGCCGAACGAATCGTGCTGGTCAGCTGTGATCCCGTTTCGTTGGCACGCGATGCCGGCCTCCTGCGCGAGGCCGGGTACGCCCACACCGGCTCGGTGGTCCACGACCTGTTTCCTCAGACGCATCACGTCGAGGTGGTCACGACGTTCGACCGGCAGCGGTCCTGACAGCCGAGTGGTCGATACTCACAGGTCGGTCATCCGCTGGCCGACTCGATCGAGGAAAGCCCGGCGTTGCGCGTCGGTCGATCGGTCGATGTTGTACAACGCCAGCCAGGATGTGCGCGCACATCGATGACACAACACGCGCACCGCCCGGCCGATGATGCGCCGGCCGGTCTCTCCCTCGACGATGTTCAACAGCTTGCCTGAGCCATGGCTGGTGACGGCCACCAGCCGACGCACGTTCGTCAGGCGAGCGCGAATACGCGTCGACCCTTCGTGAACGTCCCACGCCACGCCGCGCACCAACACGCGATCCAGCCATCCGGTCAGCATCGCCGGCTGGCCGCTCCACCACGTGGGGTAGACGAACACCAAGGCATCGCACCACCGCAGGTTGTCGCAGTATGCGGCGATGTCGGGTGGAAGCATCTCGGGGACTGCTAGGTGGTCGCGCCACTCGCGTTGCGAGAGGGTCGGGTCGAAGCCATCGGCATGCAGATCCGAGACCCTCACCTCGTGCCCGGCCGATCGAAGCGCGTCGACGACCCGGTCCCGCAGCGCGGCCGTGAACGATTCCGGATCGGGATGGCAGTAGACGACGTAGCTGTTCACAGCGACCGCATCTTCCGCTCGATGCGTGTCAAGAACTCGGCGCGCTGCCGGGCGGTGCGGGTGTCCATCTCGTAGAGACCCATCCACGAACGGCGGGTGAACGTTGCCGTGTTCAGGCGCAGGGCGCGCAACAACGTCCGCCGGCCGTTGTCGTGCATCACCTTCACGTAGAGCCGCCGCGAGCCGTATGTGGAGATGCCGACGATGCGACGAACATCGGTCAGGCCGCGGCGCACGTGATGGTTCTCGTCGAAGACGAAGCCGACGCCGGGCACCATCACACGTTCGAGCCATCCCTTCAGGACCGCGGGCATCGTGCTCCACCACGTCGGGTAGACGAACACCAACGCTTCGGCCCGCTTGACGATGCCTGCGTGCCGCTGCACCAGCGGGTCCAGGATCGGCTGGTCGGTGTGATAGGCGACCCGTTCGGCGTGGCTCATTGCGGCGGTGAACCCGTCGGCATACAGATCGAGCACCGACACCTCGTGGCCGGCGGCGGTCAAACCTGTGGTCGCTCTGGCGGCTATTGCGTGGTTGAAACTGGCTGGATCCGGATGGGCGACGACGACGACGACTCGCATGCTGGCCGCACGTTAGCTGCGCCCTCTACCATCGTCGTCGATGGAACCGCAGGGACAACGTCGTGTCCCGGTGTGGACGTATCTCGTCAGTTTCGTGGTGCTCGGCAGTGCGTTGAGCATCGCCGGTCCGTCGCTCTCGCATCTCCGCGACCGTGTCGGCACCAATGACGGCGGCATCAGCCTGGTGTTCGTCGGTTCGTCGAGTGGGTACATGATCGGGTCGTTCCTCGGCGGCCGTTTCCTCGACCGCGGCCTCGGCCACCAGGTGTGGACTGCCTGCATGACGACGTCGATCGGCGCGATCGTGCTGATCTCCCAGCTGCGCGATCTCGCTCCGCTCGTGGCCGCGTTCGTCCTCCTCGGGGTCGCCTGCGGAGCGGGTGACGTCAGCGGCAACACGCTGGTGGTCTGGAGCCGGCCCGATTCGCCCGGCGCAGCCCTCAACGCACTCCACCTGTTCTTCGCCCTGGGGGCCCTCTCGGCGCCGCTGTTGACCAATCGGGCGATTGCCTGGACCGACTCGCTGTGGCCCGTGGCCGTGCCGCTGGCGGTGCTGACAGCGATCTGTGGATACAGGTTGCTGACCACGCCGGCGCCGACGAAGACTCGCGCCGTCAGCCACGGCCACGCCGGGGCCGGGGCCGCGTCGGTGCGACGCGGCCAACTGACCATCGTCGCGTTCTTCTTCTTCGTGTACGTCGCGCTGGAGGTCGGCTTCGCCAACTGGATCCATTCGTACGTCGAGCAGATCGGATATGGCGACGCAAACACCGCGACGGGGGTCACTGCGACGTTCTGGGTCGGCTTCTCGTTCGGTCGCGTCGTGTCGATCTGGTTGGCCGGCAAGTTCACCGCCGGCTGGATGCTGGTCGGCTCGATGACCTTGGCACTGATCTCCTCGGTCGCCCTGGTGATCGTCAACGGAGGCAACGTCGGACTGTGGATCGTCACGTTCCTGTTCGGGGTCTCGATCGCGCCGCAGTTCGCGTCGATGATCGCCTACGCCGAGGCGCACTTCGCACTGTCAGGCGCCGCCACGTCGGCGTTCATCGGCGCAGCCGGCCTCGGCGGATTGGTGATGCCGTGGACGGTTGGACAGCTGTTCGATGCTCGTGGCCCGGGTGTGCTTCCGACGGTCACGCTCGTGGCATGCCTGGCAACGGTCGCTGCTGGACTGTGGGTGCGCCACATCGTGCAGGTCAGCGGCGCTCAGCGGCCGCCGCTGACGTCGATGAAGGTACCCGTCACGTAGCTGGCGGCATCCGAGGCCAACCACAGCACCGCCTGCGCCACCTCGTCGGGTGAACCGACGCGTTGCATCGGTATCGCCGGAAGCATCCGCTCGACCCGACCCGGTGTTGCGTGACGATGGAAGTCGCTGTCGATCAATCCCGGGCGGACGGCGTTGACGCGGATGCCTTCAGCTGCGAGCTCCTTGGCAAGACCGATGGTCATCGTGTCGATCCCACCCTTCGACGCCGCGTAGTGGATCCACTCGTTCGTCCCGCCCAACACAGCGGCCTTCGACGAGATGTTGACGATCGAACCCGCACGACCCGCGGCGCGCATGCGCTTCACCGTCTCGCGGGCGCACACGAATGGTCCGGTCAGATTGACCGCCCACAGCCGTTCGAGTACCTCGACCGTGTAGCTCTCGATCCCGCCGTAGCCGCCGGCGATGCCCGCGTTGTTGACCAAAACATCGATGCGACCGAACAGTTCGTCGATCTCGGCGAACATCGCCATGATCGCGCCCTCGTCGCCGATGTCGGCTTGAATGGCCACCGAGTCGTTGCCGATATCGCCGGCCAACGCCTGTGCCACTTCGATGCTCGTCGCGTAGTTGACGACGACCGTGTAGCCGGCTGCTGCTGCCCGGCGGCTGATGGCGGCCCCGATCCCGCGGCTTGCGCCGGTGACGAGCATCACGGGTCGCCCGCTCACGACAGCCGTGCCTCCAGTGCGGCCCTCACCGCCGGCCACTCGTTGCGTACGACCGAGTACATCGCCGAGTCGCGGGCGACGATGTTCTCCTCACCCGGCGCGTAGGAACCGCGGTGGCTGCGGATGATGCCTTCGAACTGGGCACCGACCCGCAGGATCGCGTCTCGGCTCTGCGTGTTGCGCGAGTCGGTGCAGATCGATACCCGGTGCACGTTCCACACATCGAACGCGTTGCTCAAGAGCAGGAATTTGGCTTCGGTGTTGATCGCCGTGCGCTGCGCCGAGGCGGCCAACCACGTACCGCCGATCTCGACCTCGTCGGGCAGGTCGTTGCCTCCCCACCACTCAAGTCGCAGGTAGCGCGTGCAGCCGACGAGCCCACCGTCACTCAACCGTCGTTGAACGAAGGGGACGACGGTACGCGCCTGCTGGTCGTCGAGCAGACCGCTGATGTATCGCTGCATGCCGTCAACCGTCGGCGGCACCGGAGTCCATCCGTACGTGGATCTGTCTTCGTTGCCGGCCGCGGTCAGCTCTTCGGCGAAGTCGAGCCGGAGCTGCTCGAGTTGGACGTAGGTGCCGGTGAGGGTGGGTGCTGCGACGCTCATGGACTCACCAGCATGCCAGGCGGGGATGCCGCGGGCACAGAGTTCACCGCATGAACAGGCGGGCCGGTGTCTCGAGCAACACCCGGATCCGCTGGATGAACGCGGCGGCGTCGGCTCCGTCGACCACGCGATGATCGAACGACGACGAGAGGTTCATGATCTGACGTGGCAGGACGATGCCGTCGACGAAGACGGGTCGGGTGGCGATCTTGTTGACGCCGACGATGGCCACTTCGGGATAGTTGATGATCGGCGTCGACGCGATGCCGCCCAGTGAACCGAGACTGCTGATGGTGATGGTCGACCCGCCCAGCTCTTCGAGCGTGATCGTGGCGTCGCGGGCGGCCGTCGACAGCCTCGCGACCTCCGCTGCGCATTGCCACAGGTCGAGCTGATCGGCGCGCTTGACGACGGGGACCATCAATCCCTTGGCGGTCTGCGTGGCTACGCCGAGGTGCACCGAGCTGTGGCGGTTGATGTGCCCGTTCTCGTCATCGTATCGGGCGTTCATCTGTGGGAAGTCGCTGATGGCCACGACTACTGCCCGCATCACGAAGGGCAGGATCGTCAGTCGTGCGGCGCGATCGTCGTGCTCGTGATTGAGCTCCCCGCGCAGTCGCTCGACCTCGGTCACGTCGATCTCCTCGACGTACGTGAAGTGTGGGATCCGGGCCTTGGAGATCTCCATCCGCTGTGCGATGTTGCGGCGTAGGCCGATGACCGGGATCTCCTCGACGGCATCGTTGGATGCATCGAATGCCGACCGCTGTGGTGTGGGGGTTGACCCGCCGTTGCTCGTGAGGTGGATGTCGAGATCGTTGTGCAGCACCCGTCCATCAGGCCCGGTACCGACGACTTCATCGAGGTCGATCCCCAAGGACTTGGCGCGCTGGCGCACGGCGGGTGCGGCGGCGGCCTTTCCCACCCGGACGGCCTGGGCGACGTGCGGCACGACAGCAGTGTCGGGCGTCGGTGGGGCGAGTGGCGCGGGTGCATCGTCGGGTTGAGCGGCAGGTTGCATGTCTGGCTGGATGTCGGGTGGGGGATCGGACTGTCGGGCGCTCGTGGGCGCCGAGGGGGGATCTGCGCCGCCGGCGTCGGTCTCGATTCGGATCAATGGTGATCCGACGGACAGGACCTCGCCGACTGCGGCGCCGACGGAGATGACGACGCCCGACACCGGCGACGGGAGTTCGACCGTTGCCTTGTCGGTCATCACCTCGACCATCACCTGGTCTTCGGTGATGCTGTCGCCGGCGCTGACATGCCATTCGACGATCTCCGCCTCGGCGATGCCCTCGCCGACATCGGGAAGCTTGACGATGTACTCGCTCACGTCAGCCCGCCATCACTCGTCGAAGGGCCGCACTGACCCGAGCGGGTCCGGGGAAGTAGTCCCATTCCTGCGCATGTGGGTACGGCGTGTCCCAACCGGTGACACGCTCGATGGGAGCCTCGAGTCGATAGAAGCACAGCTCCTGGACGGTGGCCGAGAGCTCGGCGCCGAAGCCGCTCGTGCGTGTCGCCTCGTGCACGATCACGCAACGGCCCGTCTTGTCGACCGAGGCCTCGATCGCATCGGTGTCGAGCGGCAACAGGGTCCGTAGATCGAGGATCTCGGCGTCGATCCCAGTTTCCGAGGCAGCGGCTTCGGCGACGTGCACCATCGTGCCGTAGGCCAGCACCGTCACGTCGTCGCCGGCTCGGCGAACGGCGGCACGACCGAGATCGACGCGATAGTAGCCATCTGGAACCTCGCCCAACGGATGGCTCGACCACGGCACGACCGGCATGTCGTGATGCCCGTCGAAGGGCCCGTTGTAGATGCGCTTCGGCTCGAGGAAGATGACGGGATCGTCGTCCTCGATGGAGGCGATCAACAGTCCTTTGGCGTCGTACGGATTCGATGGCAGCACCGTCGTCAACCCGCAGACGTGGGTGAACAGGCTTTCGGGACTCTGGCTGTGCGTCTGCCCGCCGTGAATGCCTCCTCCACACGGCATGCGCACGGTCAACGGCGCGGTGAACTCGGCGCTGGACCTGTAGCGCAGGCGCGCTGCTTCGGAGATCAGCTGATCGAGGCCGGGGTAGACGTAGTCGGCGAACTGGATCTCGACGACCGGCCTGAGGCCGTATGCGCCCATGCCGACCGCGGCGCCGATGATCCCGCCCTCTGCTATCGGGGTGTCGAAGACGCGCTCGCTGCCGTACTTGGCCTGCAGGCCCTCGGTGCAACGGAAGACGCCACCGAAGTAGCCGATGTCCTCGCCGAACACGACGACATTGGGATCGCGCTCCATCATCACGTCCAACGCCGATCGAATGGCAGCGTTCATCGTCATGACGGTCAACGCTCGTCCTCCATCTGCCGGCGTTGACGTTGCAGGTGTGGCGGAATGTCCTTGAACACGTCCTCGAAGATGCTCCTGGCGCTCGCCACGCGGCCGTCGAGCAGCGTGCCGTACGACTCGGCCTCCTTCGCCGCAGCAAGGACCTCGCGATCGGTATCGGCGACGAGGTCGGCGTGCTGTTGCTCGGACCACTCGTCGACCGCGATGAGATGGGTCTTCAATCGTTCGATCGGGTCGCCGAGCGGCCACGATTTCCACTCCTCGGCGGGCCGGTAACGCGATGGATCGTCTGACGACGAGTGCGCCGCGGCGCGGTAGGTGACCCATTCGATCAATGTCGGCCCGCGGTTGCTGCGGGCGCGCTCGGCGGCCCACCGTGTGGCCGAGAGCACGGCGAGGTAGTCGTTGCCGTCGACGCGCAGCGAGGGGATCCCGTAGCCGATGCCGCGGGCGGCGAACGTCGATCGAGAACCGCCGGCTATGCCCTGGAACGACGAGATGGCCCATTGGTTGTTGACGACGTTGAGGATGACCGGTGCCTGGTACGTGGTCGCGAAGGTGAGTGCGTGATGGAAGTCCGCCTCGGCCGTCGTGCCTTCACCGACGACACCCGAGGCGATACGTGTGTCGCCATTGATGGCGGAGGCCATCGCCCACCCGACAGCCTGGATGAACTGCGTGCCGAGGTTGCCGGAGATGGAAAAGAAGTCGGCGTCGCGCGCCGAGTACATGATGGGCATCTGCCGGCCGTGCAGGCGGTCCTTCTCGTTGGAGAAGACCTGACACATCATGTCGACCATCGGCCAGCGGCGGGCGATCAGCCACCCCTGTTGGCGATAGGTCGGGAAGAACATGTCGCCCGGTCGGAGCTGCAGAGCATGGCCTACAGCGATGGCCTCTTCGCCGGTGCAGCGCATGTAGAACGATGTCTTGCCCTGTCGTTGGGCGGTCACCATCCTGTCGTCGTACGCGCGCGTCATCACCATCGCCCGCAGTCCCTCGTGCAACGCACCGAGGTCGGCGTCGGGAGCCCATGGGCCGACGGCGGCGCCCTGGTCGTCGAGCACGCGAATCAACGAATAGGCGAGGTCGCGCATCTCGGCCGGCGCGACATCGACATCGGGTCGCCGAACGCTGCCGGCCGCCGACAAGTCGAGGTACGAGAAGTCGGCCAACTCACCCGGTCGGGCCGGCGGTTCGGGTATCCCGAACCGAAGTGGGACAGCTTCGGCCATTGACGCTCCTGTCACGATGACTAGTACAGCACGTCCGAATGGCCGTGGTGAGCGCTACAGACTTAGCACTCCTTGTCAACCTCCTGGGCGTTTCGACTCGGGGTACCCGAATCGCGGCGAACCAGTCACCTCTCGTACGCTGCCGACGGTGCGAATCATCATCTACGGAGCCGGTGCGGTTGGGAGCGTGATCGGTGGGCGTCTGCGCCAGGGTGGTGCCGACGCGGTGTTGGTCAGCCGTGCGGCGCACGCCGAGTCGATCAACGCCTCAGGCCTCACGCTGCGGGCGGCCGCGGGTAATGACATCGTCGCGATCGAGGCGGTCACGTCGATCGATCGCCTCACACCCGGGAACGACGACGTCGTCGTGGTCACCGCCAAGACGCAGGACACGCCGGCGATCCACGCCGCCCTCTTCGACTGGAACCCCGACGTCGCCGTCGTCTGCGGCACCAACGGCGTCGAGCACGAGCGCCTGGCGCTGCGGCGGTTTGCTCGCGTGTACGGCATGGTCATCCAACTGCCGGCGCAGTTCGAGAAGCCGGGTGAGGTGACGGTGCTGTGCGGGCCGACCAACGCGATCCTCGACGTCGGGCGCTATCCGGCGGGCACCGACGACACCGCGTCCGAACTTGCCGCGCTGATCGATGCATCCCCGCACCTGTTGTCGGAGGCCGACGACGACGTGATGACCAAGAAGTACGGCAAGCTGCTGATCAATCTCGGCAACATCGCCGACGCCGCATCCGGCATTGCCGGCCGAGGTGCACGCGTCGTCGCCGCGGCCATCGATGAAGGCAAAGCCGTGTACCGAGCAGCCGGCATCCGCTGGGATCAGTCCCCCGACAGCGCCGAGCGCTACAGGCAGCGCGCCGCATCGATGCAGTTCGAGTTCCCCGAAGGCGACACGTTCATCGGCGGGTCCACGTGGCAGAGCCTGATGAAGGGGGCGCCGACGATGGAGACCGACTACTTCAACGGTGAGATCCTGTTGCTGGCCCGACTGCACGGCATCGAGGCCCCGACCAACGAGTTCCTGCAGCGGTACGCGTCGCGAATGCTCAGCGGCGAGATCCGAGCCGGTTCGGTCGCCGTCGACGAGCTCGATGCCGAGTGGGAGCGCTCACTCCCGTAGTAGCTGTCAGCGGAACCGGCTGGAGCAGGTCCGGATGTCGACTTCGAGCTACCTGCGCGGCTTGCGATGGGGGAGTGCGAGGGTCAGCACCCCGAGACCGACCAGGATTCCACCTTCTGCGTAGCGGCCGGCCCGTAGCCGGGCGGTGGTGCCGCTGAGGCGTGTGCCGAGCCGGGACCCCAACATCGCGTACACGCTGTCGCTGCACAGACCGAGGAGGATGTAGACGATCCCGAGCAGCAGGGTCTGCGACCAGATCGGCCCGTCATCGCGGGCGACGAACTGCGGCAGGAACGCGAGGAAGAACAGTGCCACCTTCGGGTTCAACAGGTTGACGACGAACGCTTCGGCAAAGAGCCGCGTCTCCGGTTTGACGGCCGGCACCGACGCGGTGACCACCCGGCCGGCGGCGCGGATCGACTTCACACCGAGGAAGACGAGATAGACGCCGCCGACGATCTTCACCCCGGTGAACGCGAGCGACGAGGCCACGACGACAGCCGACAGGCCGGCGACGGCGGCGAGCACGTGGACGATCGAGGCGGTGTGGACACCGAGCACCGAGACGAACCCGGCACGTGTACCTTGCGCGCCGCTACGGGCGACGATGAACAGCACGGCTGGTCCGGGGATCACCAACAGCGTGAGCGAGGCAACGACGAAGACGGGGAGTGTCGACAGCGGTGGCACGGGCCTGACAATAGGCGGCGACGTGTCTGCTCGACGGCGCTGATTTCGTTGCCGGCTCCGACGTCAGGCAGCGCGGGCGGGGGACCGGACGGCCTTGGGGCCGACCGGCTGCACCCAGTTCGAAGCGAGCTCGGCCATCTCGGCGAGGGCCTCGTCGAGGCATGCCATGAACTGCTCGCGCGACCGCACGGCCGTGTCGACGCTGGTGACACCGAGGTGCACTTTGTTGTCGTAGCTGAACAGCGTGATGTTGAGCGCTGCACCCGCCGGTGGGCCGAACGCGTAGAACTCCTCGACGTGCTCGCCGGCGAGGTAGAGCGGACACGGCGGGCCTGCCACGTTCGACGCCAGCACGTCGACGCCCTTCATCATCCCGCCGATGATGCGCCGTGAGATGGGGACGCCGAGGCGTTGGATGGCTGCCGAGACCGTGTTGACCCACCTCAGAGCCGGCTCCTGTCGCACAGCTGCGAGATGCTTGCTGACGCGCCGGAGCCTGCCCTCTGTGTCGTCGTTCCCGACGTCCATCACGATGCGGGCAGGAACCCACTGGTTGCCAGCGTGATCGGCCGTCGCGGCATCACGAATGTTGATCGGCATGTGAATGCGGATCTGTTGGCACGAGGCTCCGTGCCTGGCGTGGTAGCGGTCGAGTGTGTCGAGAACAAGACTGATGAACGCGTCGTTCAGGCTGGCCTCGGATTGCTTGCCGGCGTGGTGCAGCGTCGCGAATGGCACGGTCCTCGTGTCGAGGCACAGGTCGCTGGACCGGCTGGTCATCAGCGGGCTCATCGGCTTGCGGGTGGGCATGACGAGGCGGGCGATCGAGACTGCACTTCGCGCCGCGGCCCTGGCCGTCGCCAACGGATGGCGCACGAGTGTCGTGACGGGTTGTCGGACCTTGACCACCGGAGCCGGCGGCGTCACGACATCGGCGGCCGAGAGACGATTTCGCGGATTGGGCTCGAGGTCGGCGAGCGCTGCCAACATCAGCATCAGCCCGACGCCATCCGCGATCGCGTGGTGCACCTTCAGTACCAATGCGCCGCGGCCGTCGGCCAGGCCGGAGAAGATCCCCAGCTGCCACAGCGGGCGTGAACGGTCGAACGGTTCCCGAACCCACGCCTGGGCGATGGCGAGCACGTCGTCGGATGTCGCAGTCCCGTCGAGGTGTGTGTACTGGTAGTGCCGGGCGATGTCGACGCGCTCGGTCTCGACCCAAGCCGGGCGGGGCCGGGCGTCGACGACCCGTTGACGAAGGCGTGGCAACTGGGCCACCATCCGTTCCATCGTCGCGCGCATGCGATCCGGCTCGGGCGGCCGCTCGAGGAACCAGACGCTCATCACCGTCGACCGCAACAACGGGTCCTGCTCGATGTGCCAGATCAACGCATCGCTGCTGCTCATGGACTCGTCGTAGGTGATTCTGCTCATGAGCCTCTCCAACATCGCATCTCAGGGTGCAGCCTCCGCGAGGTCACGTCAATGTATCGGCGCCAAACGTCTGGCGATTGAGCGATTGATGCTCGGTGTCGCTGCCGCCGCGCCACAACGATGTCATTTTTCTTGCGGGTCGACGCGCGGAGAGTCGCAGGAAGCGAGTCCCGACCGGGTAACGTCATCGATCAGCCGTCGACGGCGGCTCACTTGTTGAAGGAAAAAGGCAATGGCTACAGGCACCGTAAAGTTTTTCAATGCCGAAAAGGGTTTCGGCTTCATCTCACGAGAAGGTGGCAGCGACGTGTTCGTCCACTTCTCCAACATCGAAGGCAGTGGCTACAAGTCCCTCAACGAGGGTGACACGGTCGAGTTCGAGGTTGCTCCGGGCAAGAAGGGCGAGGAAGCCCAGAAGGTACGCCTCATCTAGTCGCATCGCTCGAGCGGAGCGCACAGCGCTCCGCTCAGCCGCGCACTGGTGCGCTGGCGTTGCAACCCAACATGTAGCGCAGCCGCGGCGAGAACGCCGCGGCTTGTTCTGCTGTCATCGGCGTCCGCAGGTCGACGAAGGGCTTGACCCACGAGCGGCCGTACTGCACGATCACCCCGTTGCGCACGCCATCGGTGACGTTCTCGCCGTGGCGGTGCCATGTCTGCGACAGCCACATGGCGATCGAGCCGGCCGGGCCTTCGAGCACGGTCTCGTTCTCCAGCAACGCCCGTCCCGATGGTGGCTTGCGCTGCGTGTGATTGCTGCCGGTGACCACACGTGTGGCGCCGTTCTCGAACGTGAAGTCGTCGAGCATCCACGCGGTCTGGATCCCAAGGGTGAAGTTGGGGAGTGGCTCGGCGATCTGGGTGAGTGGCGAGTCGACGTGCCATCCGGCGCTGTTGGTATGCGGCCCGACGTGGTTGACGCTCATGTCGAGGACGATCGCATCGCGCCCGAGAGCTTCGTCCATCATCGACAACACCACCGGATGCTCGACGATCGGCGCGAAGGCCACGTCCTTGTTGATCAGGTTGAAGATCCGCTGGGAGCGATCGCCGTCGAACAGCGACGGGATGTGGATGAAGCTGATGCACACGTCGTTGCCGCTGACCGGCCACGGCGTGTCGAACTCCTCGGCCTGACGATGGCGGATGCGGTTCTTCATCCGTTCGATCTCGTCGTCGCCACTGTGCCACAGATCGAAGTCGACCTCGGCGGCCTGATCGACAGCGTTGGTGCTCTCGCCAGGATCGGCGGGGTTCGCTCGTTCGTGTGCAAGCATGCGTTCGACGCGATCGCGAAGGTCGGCGACCATGTCTTTCGAGATCAGGTTGGGGATCACCACATGGCCCTTGGCGTTCAATTCTGCGAGGGCCTCGATTGCGTCGATCTTTTCTGTCAGCACGCTGTCACCTTCCTTGCGATGGTTCCTTGCGAAGTTTCCGTGGAGAGCATGGCATAGACACGTCGCCGCGATAGAGCGCTCTACTGGCGGCGCAGGTATTCCTCGGCGGCCTCCGCGCCGAGCTCGGCGAACTGCTGCTGCTTGAACGCTTCGCGCATCTTGGCGCGGGGATGGATGTAGCCGGCGCCGATCACGCGCTCACCGGGACCGCACATGACGTAGCGGGCGATGCGCTGGCCGTGCGGCGACAGCTTCTTCCACTGCTCGTAGGGCATCGAACGGACGACGGCCTCACTGCGGAACCACGGCGCGAAGTACTCGACGTTGGGGGCGGCGCGGATCTCCTGCGACAGGTTGGGCGTGCCACCGTGCCAGGCGCGCAGATCTCGGAAGATGCCACAGCCGGCAGGAGCGGGACCGACCGTACTGAACTTCATCCACTCGGGCTCGTCGGCGAGGTTCGGGATCGCGTTGCGCGAGTTCTGCGTTCCGGGGATCTGCCGGGTAGGGCCGTTCTCGCGCGTGAGGTCGACCATCGGGAAGTTGATGGTGACCGCGGGCACGGGCAGCTCGCGCGTCGAGATGCGGCCGGTCGGGTCGTGCAGCTCCGACCACACGTTGTCGCTGTGCAGACCCTGGTATTCGATCGCGCCCGGCATTGCAACGTCGCCCCCGGCGCCGATGAGGATGTAGTTGGGCGATCCGAAGATGGCCTTCAGGATCGGGGTCGTCGTGGGCATGTCGACCAGCTCGACCCATTCGTCGACATGCAGCATGTGGCGCGAAGCCGAGCTGCTGCCGAAGGAGAACCGGTGGGGCAGGCCACCGGCGCCACCGCCGGCCGCGCACGTCGGATCCACCGCCAACATCTCGTCGAGCGCACGCTCGGTTGCCCGTCTCATGCGTGCCAGCTGCTCGGGTCCCAACAGATCGCGCACGACGACGAAGCCGTCGCGGTGGAAGAGCTCGGCGGCGCGTTCGACCTCCGGGGGATCGAGGATCTCGAGCCCTCTGATCCCGTTGTGCCGATTGAGCTCGTCGCGATACGCAACCACGTGCGGGTCGTCGTACGATCGTGTCCAGCCTGCACACCCTTGATCGCCGCCGATCAGGTTGTAGTGCTCCGGCGTGGTCTCGATCTCGTCTGCCGGCGGTGTCTCGAGGCCCAGCGGGTTGCTGTTGCTCGCCTGTGTCACCAGTCGGTTGGCGAAGCCGTTGGGTGGAACCGAGGAGTGCCAACCGAGGTGGCTCGGGCGGGCCTGCGTGTCAGTCAATGGAGCGTTCCCATCATCTCGAGATGGGGCCGACGATACCGCTACGAAGTTGTCGGTGTGCGATCGAGCCGTACAGAACACGTGGCAAGACGTGCATCGTGGCGCAGCACCCTGCGCCACGATGCAGCGTCGAACTTGCGGTCAGACCGCCGGTCGGCGACGACGCGCCAGCACCAGTGCGCCGATGCCGAGCAGCAGTGCGCCCGCGCCGTAGAGCGAGGTCGGCCCAACGCCGTTGCTTCCGGTCCTCGGCAGCGTGATGTCGGTGACGTTGAACCCGCTGGGGAGTGTCGGTGCGGTCGTGTCGCTGGGGGCAACCGTGATGACCGGTCCACCAGGCGCACCGGGCGGCGGCACCGTCACCGGCGCAGCGGCGACCGTCGTCGGCGGAGGCGACGACGCTGTCGCCGGAACGCAACTGGGTTGTGTGAACACATCGTTGTCGAGGGTGACCGCCCCGTTGCGAGCCAACGCCCGTCCATGCACGACGACCCCGGTCTGTACCGAGATCGAGGTGAGCGCCATGATGTTGCCGACGAACACCGAGCCGGTGCCGAGCGTCGCCGAGCTACCGACCTGCCAGAAGACGTTGCACTCCGAGGCGCCATTGATCAGCTCGATCGTGCTCCCCGAGCTCGTGATCAGCGTGGAGTCGGTCTGGAAGATGAAGACTGCGTTCGGGTTGCCCTGGCCGTCGAGGACCAGTTGACCGCTGAGCCCGAGCGGAGACTTGCTGCTGCCGGCGTACACGCCAGGGGCGAGGGTCTGGCCGACGAGGTCAGGGTTGGTCTGGGTGAACTCAACGGGCCGGTTCGCGGCGTCGACGTACGCAGTGGTGAGGTCGTTCTCGCCCTGCAAAGTCACGGCATTCGCGGCCTCGATCGTCCCAGGTGCCAGTACCTGGCCCGGCGGAAATCCGACGACGGCGGATCCCGGTGACACGCCGAGGCTCTGACCGAGGATGCTCGGGCCGGTGTTGGTGACTGTTTGACCACCCAACACCGAGTAGTTGCCCGATGTCGCCAGGAGAACGGTGGGGACGATGCCCGCACTGGCCGGTTGGCCCATCACGACGAGCAGCGCCGCAGTCGCCGCGACAGCCGGAATCGCCAGCCGGCGTGCGAATCGCCGGCCTCGGGGCGTCACCGTGGAAGGTGGGCGGATCGATCTGGTCATCGTGCTTCTCCTTGGTCGTGTGCGGACGAACAAGGGTTCCAAGACTTGCCCGACCTGATATACCCCGACGCCGGCCGCCTTGAGACATATTTTTCACGTTCCGCGGTCAATTGTGTGCAGAGAGCGCTCAGTCGTCCGGCTTGCAGTGAGTCGTATGGCCCATTTGGCCTGCGTATCGCCTCTAAGTCGATGGGCAACAACTAGCTTGCCCATCGAGAGGGAAGCATTGATCCGCTGGACTGAGATGGTCGCTTGTCCAGCGAGGAGCTACGGCGAACCCACCCCTTGGAACCGCAGCTCCGACATCCGTCGCGTTGCGGTCCCGGAAAGGGATCGTCCCCGCAATGCCTGCTCTCGTCTCGTTCCGAATCGGCGTTTCGACCCGCGTCGCCGCCGCCGCCGTCCTCGCCGCCGTCGCCCTGAGTGCGATCGCCTCCTTCGGGGCCGGCCGCCCGGCCTACGCCGATGGCAAGACGTTCCTGATCCAGTCGGCTGCCAACTTCGGCCCGGCAGCGGGTACCGCTCTGTCGCCTGCGGTACGCCTCGATCCTCCTGCGCCGCAGGTGACGCTCCCAGCGGCCCCGGCGCCCACTGTCGTGCCGGTCGCCGAAGTCCCTGCGGTGCCCGTCGATGTGAACCGTTCGAACTGCCGTCAGGATCTGGCGAATCCGGTGATGACCATCACCATCCCCGACGTCTCGTACACGTGCCCGGTGTACTCCGGCGGGCAGGCGATGCTCGACTCCGGCGCCGCAACCCTGATCACCGACCCGGCGATCGCCCAGGTCCTCGCAGATCGTCCCGGCGGTGCCGGCCTGCTGTGGGTCGCAGGTCACCGCACGTCGCACGGCGGAGCCTTCGCCGCTGTCCCGACCCTCGCCGACGGTGCCCTCATCACGGTCTCCGACGACACCTACACCGCGACGTATCGAGTCGTCGGCCGCCTCTACGTCACGATCCGCAACGACCGTGTCGTCGATGCCAACGGCAATGCCACCGGTCAGGCGACCCTCGACTCGATCATCCGCCCCGACCACGGTGGCAACAAGGCCGCACGACTGCTGCTCCAGACCTGCGACGGCGACACGCACCGCTGGATGATCTACGCCGACCTCGTCGCCTGACACGTAGGGCGCGTCGGTGGAGTGCGGCGAGGCACCCAGGTGGGTGTGAGGCACTCCACCCATTGCAGGCGGATAGGCTCGGGACCGGCTTGTGCTGGCAACGAAGCCGGCCGCGTGAGGGCGCACGCGCTAAGGAGCGGGATGCAATCGGATTCCAGGAGGCGACTGGTGACAATCGGCGCGTCGGTGCTCATCGTCGCCACCACTCTGTCGTGGAGCTCCGGCCCGGTGGCAGCGATCGCGACCACGCCCCAGTCGCTGACCGCTGAACTGCAGCGAGCATCGGGCGACCGTACGCAGGTCTCAGTAAGACCTCAGACGGGTGTTGCAACCTTCGTCGGTGGATCGGGCGGTCACCCACTTGCGCCGGCTGTCAAGGCGACCGCCGAGGTTGCCGCCCGAGGATTCGTCGACCACTACGGCGCCCTGTTCGGCGTCGCCGATCCTTCTACCGACCTCACCGAACTGCGCACGTTCCGGGCGAGCTCCGGCAACTCGGCCGTCAGATTTCAACAGACGTACCGCGGTGTGCCGGTCCTGGCCGGCGAGCTCGCGGTTCAGGTGGCCGCCGACGGCAGCGTGCAGTCGACGTCGGGCGAGGCGCTTCCCGACCTGAACGTCGACGTGACGGCTCGGGTGGCGAGTTCGGCAGCGGCAGACCTGGCGCGCAGCCTCACGTCGAAGTACGACGAGGTCGACGTGGGTCTCTTGACGGCCAGCGCGCCCGAGCTGATGATCTACGACCCATCGCTGCTCGGTGCGGATAGCCCCGCCGGGTCGCGTCTGGTGTGGCACGTCGACGTACGCACCGCACTGGGCGATGCCGACCGCTTCGTGCTGATCGATGCCCACACCGGCGACGTCGCCCTGCACTTCAGCCAACGCGATGACGCGCGCAACCGCTCGGTGTGCAGCGACGGAAACTCGTCGAACTCGGAGCAGTGCACAACACCCGTTCGCATCGAATCCGACGTGAGTCCGTACGCCGGACCCGGCGCCGTCGATGTCAACGGTGCGTTCGATCTCAGCGGCGTCACGTACGACTTCTACAGCAGCCGCTTTGGCCGCGACAGCGTCGATGGAGCCGGGCTGCCACTGAAGTCGACCGTGCTCTACTGCCCGACCACGAATCCCTCCGACTGCCCGTACAAGGGCGCGTTCTGGAACGGCTTTCAGATGGTCTACGGCCAGGGATATGCGACCGCCGACGATGTGGTGGGGCACGAGCTGACGCACGGCGTCACGCAGTACACGTCGCGGCTGCTGTATTACGACGAGTCGGGCGCGATCAACGAATCGATGTCGGATGTGATGGGCGAGCTGATCGACCTCTCGTACGCCAGCACGTTCGATACTCCCGCTGATCGATGGCAGCTGGGGGAAGGAATTCCCGGCGGCGCCATCCGCAGCATGTCGAACCCGCCGGCGCACAACGATCCCGACAGGATGACCAGCGCGCTGTATGCCGGTGGACCGGGCGACTCGCATGGCGTGCACCGCAACAGCGGTGTCAACAACAAGGCCGCGTTCCTCATCACTGATGGCGGTTCGTTCAACGGGCAGACCATCGTCGGGCTCGGCGAGGTGAAAGCGGCGCAGATCTACTACGCAGCGGAGACGACGCTGCTCGGGCCGGGCTCCGACTACCTCGACCTGTTTCACATCCTGCCTCAGGCATGTACGAACCTGGTGGGCACGCACGGGATCGTGTCGGCCGATTGCGCAGAAGTGGTCAAGGCGGTGACCGCTACGGAGATGGACAAGTTCCCCACCACGCCGGGCGCCCACCTTGCCGCGCCGATCTGCGACGGGACTGCGGTGCAGGAGAAGGTGCTGTTGAGCGACAACATGGAGGTCAACAACGGCAACTGGACCACCAGCGCGTCGGCAGCGGGATCGGGGTTCGGGTACTTCACCGGGTCATCGCAGAGCGGAGTCAAATCGCTGCACGCCGCCGACGTCAGCTCGATCGCGACGTCGACTCTGCAGAGTGTGTTCAGCGTTGCGGTTCCACCCGGGGCCGCGACCTTCATGCGCTTCGATCACTCGTACGACATGGACAGCGACGCGAGCCGCTTCTTCGACGGCGGGATCGTCGAGTACAGCGGTGATGGTGGAACGACCTGGCACGATGCAGTGGCACTGCCCGGCCCGACGGTCAATGGTTACGACGGGATACTCGAGAGTGGAGCGGGAAACCCGTTCTCCGGTCGCGCTGCCTTCTCTGGGGCGAGCCCCGGCTACGAGACGACTCGCATCAACCTCAGCACGTTGGTGGGGCAGACCCTGCGGTTCCGGTTCCGGCTCGGTAGTGACAGCTCGGTCGGCTTGCCGGGTTGGTTCATCGACGACGTCTCGTTCTACACATGTACGGGGTCGAGTGTGGTGTCGTTGGTGCCGGCGCGGTTGTTGGAGTCGCGGGTTGGGTTGTCGACGGTTGATGGTTTGTTCAATGGGATTGGTGTTCGTGGTGGTGGG
>JBDTYA010000209.1:0-3773 GCA_040005915.1 Ilumatobacteraceae bacterium | reverse complement strand
TCGACTTCCAACGTGACACCGTCGATCGCGACGACCTTCAGCGCGGCGCCCGCCGTGATGGGCGTGGACCGGTTGGTGCGTGCCCGCCATCGCGCTCCACTGACCAGCGCGACACCCTCGGGATCGATCGACGTCGTCGCCGTTCCCTCGCTGCCGATCATCCATTCGCGACCGATGGTCGGCGTTGCAAATCGGGTGCGCACCATCGACGGCATGCCGACGATGAACGTCAACATCACGCCACCGACCGCGACGACCAAAGTGATCCACCCGAGCCGCAGGTCGTTGCCCGGCACCGGGCGGTACAGGTACCACGCCCCGATGATGAACAACACCACCCCTACACCCGTCCACGTTCGTGGTATGCCGACCTGTACATCGATCGCGAACGCGAGCATCGAAAGGATCAGCAGCGCGAGGGCGACGGGTCGCGTCGGGAGAGCGCTGAGGCCATAGCAGCCGAGCAGGGCGCACACCGCCCCGACGGCGCCGGCGATGCCGACACCCGCTGTGAAGAACTCGAAGATCAGTAGCGCCAGCCCGATGACGAACAACAGGAAAGCCATCGGCGGACTGGCGACCGTGTGCAGGACTTGCTCGAACAGGCCGAGCCCGTTGAACACCGGCGTTGTCGAGATGTTCTGCTCCTCACCCTTGTCGTTGAGCTGCTTGACGACGGTGTTGACCACGTGGCCGTCGACGACCTGGCCATCCATCGCCAACACCATGTTGCGCACCGTCGGCACACCCTGGTCGGTGGTGTCGAGCTTCAACGCACCTGCGGCGCGAGCCTCGTTGAAGCTCATCGACCCGTCGACGAGCTGGTCGGTGGACGGACCGAAGCTGATGGGCTTGCCGTCGACCAACAGCGGCGTGCTGATGTAGCCGATCCGACTCCCACCGACCATCGCAGTGACGTCGGCGACAGCCATCAACTGCGCGGGCAGGCCGTAGGCGCGCGACGAGCGCGATGGGCCGACCCAGATGCCGATGGGCACCTTGGCATCGGCGACCCTTTGTACGAGCTTGGTCATCTCCTCGGTCGACACGACCGCACCGCGGCTGGTGAGTTGCAGGATCAAGGCCTCGGAACCGTTGGTTTCGGCGCGGTCGATGGCCTCGACGATGGAACGGACCACAATCTTGTCGAAGATCCCCGAGACCTGTAGCACGTCGACCGGCGCGAGCTGCGAGGCGTCGACGGCCCCCGATGCATCGGCGACGGTTGTAGCGACCGGCGTGGTCGGCGGGGTGGAGGCATGGGCAGGCGGTGACAACAACGACAGACCCGCGAGCCCGACAAGGGGCGCGATGAGAATGGTGATGGCTAGCCTGCGCACAAGTGCCTCCGAAGAGCGTGAAACCGCTGCAGTTCCTGACCGACGCCAATGTTGTCATCGTTGCTGGCAAGGGTGGGGTTGGAAAGACAACGGTAACCGCGATCTTGGCGCGAGCAGCAGCCGATCGGGGACTTCGCGTGCTGGTGGTGGAGCTCGACGGAAAGCCGGCACTGGCCGGGCTGGTGGACAACGACATCCCCTGCCTGGCCCTTACCCCGTCTGCTGCGTTGGCCGAATACCTCGAGACTCACGGGCTCGGTCGCGTCGCCAAACGGCTGGCCACATCGGGTGTCATCGACGTCGTGGCCACCGCCGCACCCGGCATCGACGACATCGTCGTGCTGGGCAAGATCAAACAGCTCGAACAGAGCGGCAGCTACGACCTGATCGTGGTCGACGGGCCCGCGGCGGGCCATGCGATCACTTTCCTGATGGCGCCTGTCAACCTCTTGAAGCTGGTGCGCGGCGGCCCGATCCACAGCCAGGCCATCGAAGTCGCCGAACTCTTGACCGACCCGTCACGCAGCCAGATCGTCTTGGTGACATTGCCGGAGACGACACCCGTCAACGAGGTGATCGAAACCGCCTCGGCACTGACGCATGAAGGTGGCTTGCACCTCGGGCCGGTCGTCGTCAATGCGTTCGACGAGGGCGCCGACCTTCCGGTCGACAAGGCGCTCCTCGGGTCCACGTTGCGTGCTGCGGCCGACTTCCGCAATGCACGGCGCAGCCTGCACCGCCGTGAGTCGCAACGGCTGGCCGACGCCCTGGACCTGCCCCACGTGTGCCTGCCGATGGTGACGTCGGCGGCCATCGACCGCGACTCGATCCGCACATTGGCCCAAGGGCTCGGACGCGGCGATGAGTGAGATCGCCGAGCTGATCACGGCCGCCGACGTGATCGTCTGTTGCGGATCGGGAGGTGTCGGCAAGACGACCACGGCGGCCGCGCTGGGGTTGCAGGCTGCCCGCAACGGACGACGGTGCGTGGTGGTGACGATCGATCCGGCGAAGCGACTTGCCGACGCCCTGGGTGTGCCCGGTGGGTTGACCAATGATCCGATCAGGCTCGCCGTCGATGAGCCCGGCGAACTGTGGGCGCTGATGCTCGACACTGCGACGACGTTCGATGGCCTGGTCGTTGCAAATGCAATGAACGCGCAACAGGCGACCAGGATTCTGGGTAACCCGTTCTATCGCAACATCGCCGGCTCGTTGGGCGGCACGCAGGAGTACATGGCGGCCGAACGACTTCTTGCCTTGCACCTCGACAAGCGATTCGACGTGGTCATCGTCGACACGCCACCGACACGCAACGCTCTCGACTTCCTCGATGCGCCGCGCACGCTTGCCCGCTTCCTCGACCATCCCGTCTTCAAGTTGATGATGATGCCGACGCGGCGCGGGTTCCGGGTGCTGAGCATCGCCGCGCAGCCGCTGTTGCGATCGATCGGCAAGGTGATCGGCAGCGAGGTTCTCGCCGACGCAGTGGCGTTCTTCCAGGCCTTCGACGGGATGGAGACCGGCTTCCGGACGCGCGCCGACGAAGTGATCGAGTTGCTGCACGGCAAGCGCACGCAATTCGTCCTCGTGGCCTCGCCGAGGATCGACACGATCGACGAGGCCCGGTTCTTCGCCGACCGGCTGACGGAGAAGGACCTCGAGGTTGGCGCGGTCATCGTCAACCGTGCGACACCCGACTTCGGCAAGCCCGAAGGCAAGCGACCGCGCCGGATCGACGAGGGTGCGTTGTTCGACAACCAAGCACAGCTGCACTCCCTCGCCGCCGGAGAGCGCGATCACATCGCCCCGTTGGTCGCCGACACCGGTCGCGAGCCGACGTGGGTGCCATTGCTGCCGGGCGACGTTCACGATCTCGGGGCGCTCGACTCGATCCGTTCACTCCTGTTCGACGATTCTGACGCCAGCCGGTAGGGTCGCAGCCGTGCACATCCTGGTTGCCACCGATGCCGACTACGTCCTCCACGACATCACTGCCGCGCTCGGCGGGCCCGACGTGTCGTTCACCGTGTGCCGCAACGGCCGCGACGTTTCCGGCGTGGTCGAGGATCGCACACCGGACCTCGTCGTGCTGGATCTGCAGATCGGTTCGATGGGTGGTATGGCCGTGACGATGGCGCTGCGGCTCGACGAGAGCGCCGGCACGCTGCCCAACGTGAAGGTGCTGATGCTCCTCGACCGGCAAGCCGACATACACCTGGCCAAACGCTGCGCGGCCGACGGCTACCTGGTCAAGCCACTGAACCCGCTGAGCCTCAAGCGTGCGGCGCGTGCAATATTGAATCCTCAGGCAGCGGTCGCCGCCGAAACGCCTGAGGAAGAACCCGCACCCGTCGGGTAGATTGCTCAGGCACCAACGGGGTGTAGCGCAGCTTGGTTAGCGTGCCACGTTCGGGACGTGGAGGCCGGAGG
>JBDTYA010000208.1:0-14825 GCA_040005915.1 Ilumatobacteraceae bacterium | reverse complement strand
CGGTGTACTGAAGACGTTGGTAGGGCGGCGATTACGAGATAGGCGGACCCGAGCGCACCTCGGCGATCGCGTGCGTGTCGGCCCACGCCTCAGGCGAGCCGATCTTGTTGAAGAGATCCAACGTAGCGATCGCCGCACCGTCTCGCATCGACCGCCCAATATCAGGGCATTCGGCGCTACTGGCGACTCGACCGACGAACTCGTGAAGCCACAGAATCATACGTACCGAACTGTGGCTGCACAGTTCGACCGCGCGGCCCGTGAGTGTTCTGTATCGACCGTTGGTCGTCTATACAGGTCTCGTCGCGATGTACTAGCGACTCAGTGATCAGAGGCCGGCGGGTCCTCGGTCTCGGTCCTCGTTGCGGCGTCGGCGGCCGCCGGTGGCGTCATCGAGATCGTCAGACCTTCGATCTCGAGCACGATCTCCGGTTGACCCGACGAGTTGGTGATTCCCACCGGTCGGGTCGCGTTTCGTTGGATGGCCATACCTGCACGGTAGCCCGGCCCTTCCACGACTCGGCGTCGGCGTCACGCGTTCTCGTCATCCGCGGCCGGAGCGGAGAACAGCTGCCGTCGTGACCCAACTCGGCAACCACTGGCGACTGGCGACACAGCGACGTGACGCCCTAGCGGGCGACGGCGGCTGTTGCCTCTCGCGCAGCAGCGGAAACCTGCTTGCCGAACCTCACGGCCGGCCGGCGGGTGAGTCGCTCGACCGGACCGCTGAGGCTGACGGCGGCGATCACGCCGCCACGGCGATCGCGCACGGCCGCGCTGACCGAGGCGACACCTGGCTCGCGCTCTTCGACGCTCTCGGCCGAATCGTCGCCTTGGAGAACCCGGCCCGCCGAACCGCGGTCGAGCGGGAGGAGCGCGCCTTGCGGGACGATCCAGCGCAACCCGTGAGTCGACTCCAACGAGACCACGCAGCGACGGCCCTCGCCATCGGCGACGTAGAGCTGCACGCTCTCCCCCGTGGAATCCCGCAACGCCGTCAGGATCGGCCGCGTCAGCTCGGCCAGCGGGAACTCGTCCTCCGCGGCGCTCCCGAGCCGCATCAGTTCGAATCCGAGGCAGAAACGGCCTTGTTGATCCCGGCGCACCATCCCGTGCAGTTCGAGGGCCACGGCCAGGCGGTGAGCGGTTGCCCGCGGGAGGCCCGTCGCATCCTGCAGTCCGGCGAGATCCAACGGGGAGCCCGCCAAGGCGCGCAATATCGAGACCCCTTTGTCAATGACGCCGACACCGCTTACAATGTCCATTCACGAGAATCATATCTCAGGAAGTGAGACGCGACGCCCCATGTCCGAATCGCAATCGCCTCGCACCGTCGGTCGGCCCAGAACCCTTGCTCAGAAGGTGTGGGACCGCCACGTCGTACACG
The DNA here is from genome assembly GCA_040005915.1 of Ilumatobacteraceae bacterium. GTDB lineage: Bacteria > Actinomycetota > Acidimicrobiia > Acidimicrobiales > Ilumatobacteraceae > JAENVT01. The sequence continues at coordinate 13,438 of JBDTYA010000208.1, read as the reverse complement.
CCGCAGCCGACGAACCCGACCTGTTGTACATCGACCTGCACCTCGTCCACGAGGTCACCAGCCCGCAGGCGTTCGACGGTCTGCGGCTCTCGGGTCGCGGCGTGCGTCGGCCCGATCTCACCGTGGCGACCGAGGACCACAACGTGCCGACGGCCGATATCGACCAGCCGATCGCGGATCCGATCTCCGCCCGCCAGGTCGAGGTGCTTCGCGAGAACACCAAGGAATTTGGCATCGTCAACTTCCCGATGGGCGATCCCGGGCAGGGCATCGTCCACATCATCGCTCCCGAGCAGGGCAGGACCCTGCCGGGCATGACCGTTGTGTGCGGAGACAGCCACACCGCTACGCACGGTGCGTTCGGGGCGCTGGCTTTCGGCATCGGTACAAGCGAGGTCGAGCACGTGCTGGCGACGCAAACCCTGCCGCAGATGCGACCGAAGTGGATGAGTGTCACCGTCGACGGGCAAATGCCGGATGGGGTCACCGCCAAGGACATCATTCTCAACATCATCGGCAACATCGGCACCGGCGGAGGCATCGGGCACGTCATCGAGTACCGCGGCTCCGCCATCCGAGCGCTGTCGATGGAGGGCCGCATGACCGTGTGCAACATGTCGATCGAGGCCGGCGCGAAGGCGGGACTGATCGCACCCGACGACACCACGTTCCAGTACCTCCAGGGTCGGGCCAATGCCCCGGCAGGTCAGTCATGGGATGCGGCGGTCGCCGACTGGCGCACCCTCGTGACCGACGACGGCGCGGTGTTCGACAAAGAGGTCGTCATCGACGCGTCTACGTTGCGACCGCACATCACGTGGGGCACCAACCCCGGTCAGGTGACGACCATCGACGGCCTCGTTCCATCACCGGATGATTTTGCAGATGCAACGACACGCGACAACGTGTCTCGCGCACTCGAGTACATGGGCCTTCAGGCCGGCACCGCGATGCGCGACATCCGGGTCGACACCGTGTTCGTCGGTAGTTGCACCAACGGCCGAATCGAAGACATGCGCTCAGTCGCAGCCGTGCTGAAGGGTCGGACGGTCACAACGGCGCGAATGATGATCGTTCCGGGCAGTCACGCCGTCAAAGCGCAGGCGGAGGCAGAGGGGCTGCACCAAGTGTTCCTCGCCGCCGGTGCTGATTGGCGCGAGCCGGGATGCAGCATGTGCCTGGCCATGAATCCCGACAAGCTGGCGCAGAACGAACGATCGGCCAGCACCAGCAACCGCAACTTCGAGGGCCGTCAGGGTCGCGGCGGGCGCACACATCTCGTATCGCCCGCCGTCGCCGCGGCCACTGCCGTCGCCGGCCACTTCGCCACCCCCGACGATCTAGGAGACGCACGATGAAGTCCGTACGAGTCATCTCAGGTCGCGGCGTTCCGCTACGCCGCAGCGACGTCGACACCGACCAGATCATCCCCGCCGAATGGCTCAAGCGGGTCGAGCGCACCGGGTTCGAGAAGGGACTGTTCGCGACGTGGCGCGACGATCGCAACTTCGTGCTCAACGACGAACAGTACGCGGGCGCTTCGATCCTCGTGGCCGGCCAGAGCTTTGGTGTCGGGTCGTCACGCGAGCACGCCGTGTGGGCCATTCAGCAGGGCGGGTTCGACGCTGTCATCGCGCCGAGCTTCAGCGACATCTTCCGCAACAATTGCGCCAAGAACGGGCTCGTGGCCGTCATCGTCCCCGAGGCCACGGTCGAAGCGATCTGGACCGCGATCGAATCGGACCCGTCAACGGAGATCACCGTCGACGTCGAACGTCTCAACGTCGAGGTACCTGCCGTCGGGATCACCGAGTCGTTCCCGATGGACCCGCAGACCCAGTACCGCTTCCTGAACGGCCTCGACGACGTCGGGATCACCATGACCCACGCCGACGAGATCACTTCGTTCGAACAGCGACGCCCCGCCTGGCTGGCGCACTAGGAGGTTTCGAACTCCGACAGGTTGCGCAACTTCGGATTGTTGGAGAACACCTCGATGGGCGGCGCAACCTCGAGGCGCAACGCCCGTTGCAGGATGCGGACCTGGGTGTGCTGGTTGTATTCGGCCATCGTGACCGCCCAGCCATCGCGACCGGCGCGGGCGGTACGCCCACTGCGATGCAGATAGTCCTTGCCATCGGGTGCCGGCTCGTAGTGGATGACCACCCCGACGTCGTCGATGTCGATGCCGCGGGCGGCGACATCGGTGGCCACCAGCACGCTGAGCTCGCCGTCGCTGAATCGGCGGATCGCCTTCTCGCGGGCGACTTGGGCGAGGTCGCCGTGGATCGCCATAGCCTGCACTCCGAGGTCGAGCAACGAGCGCTCGACGCGATCGCAGGTGCGCTTGGTCTGGCAGAAGACCAGGGTCTTGCCCATGCTGGACGCGATCGCTTGAACGACCTTGTCCTTGTCCATGTGGTGCACGGCGAGGAACAGGTGGTGCATCGTGCCGACGGTGTCGGTGGCTGAATCGATCGCGACCTCGATCGGGTCGGTCATGTACCGGCGCACGAGGTGGCCGACGTCGCCGTCGAGCGTTGCCGAGAAGAGCATCGTCTGGTGTTGGCCGGTGACCTTGCGCAGGATCCACTCGACCTGCGGCGTGAAGCCGTCGTCGGCCATGCGGTCGGCTTCGTCGAGCACGACGATCTCTACCTTGTTGAGGTCGAGTTCGTTCTCCTTCAACAGGTCGATCAAGCGCAGCGGAGTCGCGACGATCACGTCAACGCCGCGGTTGAGGACCTCGATCTGCTGATGGCGTGACGCGCCGCCGTACACCGCAAGAACCGTTCGGTTGCAGCCGGCCGCCACGGGCGCGAGCACTTCGGCGACCTGTAGGGCGAGCTCGCGGGTCGGCACCAGCACCATGCCCAGCGGGCGGCGGGCATCCGCTTCACCCGACAGGCGGGCGAGCATCGGCACACCGAAGGCGAGTGTCTTGCCGGAGCCGGTCTTGGCCCTGCCGCACACGTCGCGTCCGGTGAGGGCAACGGGAATGGCCTTGGTCTGGATGGCGAACGGAGTGGTGAACCCGGCAGCGGCAAGACCCATGTCGACTTCGGTCGGAACGCCGATGTCGATGAATGCGGTCGGGATGTAAGCGTCGGGATCGATCGTGATGGTGGGAGCTTCGACCGGTGTGCGAGCTGGACTTGGAGTGGGTTTGCGGCGCCGACGCCGCGCTGCCCCAGGTGGGCGGGAATTTTCAGACATGTCGAGCATGGAGGGTACCGCCACGCACCCCCAGGTTGCGCGATGAGCGAGCAGGTCTCATCGCATGTGGCCCGGGTGCGAGGGGGTCGGACGCGATGGGTAACAATTCCGGGCATGAAGGTCGCACTCACCGTCAACGACTTCCTCCGGCGAGCCGAACAGATATATCCCGACCGGCAGGCCATCATCGACGAACCGGTGCAGCCGGCGGAGTCGTGGGGAACCATCACGTACGCCGAGATGGCCGCACGCGCTCGCGCCCAGTCCGCCGCGCTCGATCGCGCCGGCATCAACATCGGCGACCGGGTTGCGATCATCAGCCACAACTCGGCGCGGCTGTTGACATCGCTGTTCGGCGTCAGCGGCAGCGGGCGCGTCTTGGTGCCCATCAACTTCCGCCTCGTCGCCGAAGAGGTGAAGTACATCGTCGAGCACTCCGGCGCACGCATCCTGATGATCGATCCGGAGCTCGAAGACGCCATGGCGGATGTGGAGTGCGAGCAGAAGTACGTGATCGGCAACGAGAGCGACGCGCCGGCAGAACACGCCGAGCCGCAGCCGTGGGTGTACGACGAGGACGCGACCGCGACCATCAACTACACCAGCGGCACCACGGCGCGGCCGAAGGGCGTGCAGTTGACGCACCGCAACATCTGGCTCAACGCGACGACGTTCGGTTGGCAGCTCGGAATCAACGACCGCGACGTGTACCTCCACACGCTGCCCCAGTTCCACTGCAACGGCTGGGGCGTGCTCTACGCGGTGACGGGCATGGGAGCCGGACATGTGATCATCCGCAAGATCGACGGGACCGAGATCCTGCGCCGCGTCGAACAGCATGGCGTCACCTTGATGTGCGGTGCACCTGCCGTGGCCAACGCGATCCTCGATGCGGCAGCGAATTGGGATGGCCCGATCCCGGGCAACGGGACGACCCGCATGGTCATCGCCGGCGCCCCGCCGCCCACCCGCACGATCGAACGGATCGAGACCGAGCTCGGTTGGGAGTTCATCCAGATCTACGGGCTCACCGAGACGACTCCACTGCTGACGATGAACCGCAAGCGCGTCGAGTACGACGACCTGTCGACGGCCGACCGTTCCGTCAAGCTCAGCCGCGCCGGTGCTTCGGCGATCGGCGTCGAGATGCGAATCTCCAACGACGGCGAGGTCCTCGCCCGAGGCAACCACATCATGGCCGGGTACTGGGAACAGCCCGACGCAACAGCAGCCGCGATACGCGCCACCACCGACGATCCCGATGGACCGGAGTGGTTCCACACCGGCGACGGCGGGTTCATCGACGCCGACCAGTACGTCACCATCAGCGATCGCCGCAAGGACGTCATCATCTCCGGCGGCGAGAACGTCAGCTCGATCGAGGTCGAGGATGCCGTCTTCAGCCATCCCGAGGTCGCCGAGGTGGCAGTCATCGGCGTCCCCGACGAGAAGTGGGGTGAGAAGGTGATGGCCCTCGTCGTGACGACACCCGGCTCGACGCTGACCGAAGCCGAGCTCATCGCCTACACACGGACGAAGCTGGCGGGCTACAAATGCCCGAAGGCGGTCGAGTTTCGCGACGCCTTGGCGCGAACGGCCACCGGCAAGCTGCAGAAGTTCAAACTGCGCGAAAGCTACTGGGCGGGCCAGACCAGATTGGTCAACTAGCGCGACCGAGCTGCGTTCCCGGTTCGAAGCTGATTTGCAGCGCAGGGTGAGACTTCGATCGGTGGCAGTGAGGCGGCACCGAGGTTACGGCGACGGTCTCGGTGGAGCCACTGCGCCTGCGGAGCCGCCGGTGAAAGCAACGATGGGGGCCACGTCGGGGCCGAACGCCAAATCCCAGTAGATGGTCGGCTGCCTGTTCGGGTTCTTGTACACCTGCCAAGACTGCACGCCGAGGTTCCAGTGTTCGGCGACCGTGCGCGGCAGACCGCTCGCCTGCATCGCGGCCCACAAGACAGGTTGGGTTTGCGCCCGATTGAGATAGCGGGCGAGTTGATGGAACTTGACGGACATCGTGTCGTCGTTACCGGCGGTGTCGCCCAAGAAGCCAACTCCGAAGGTGTCGTTGATCGCCGCGCCCCATTCTGCGGCGAGCACATAGGCGTTGATCTCCCACATCTGCGACTCGAAGCCCTGGGCGCCCGTATCGCCCGCAAGGTATGTCGAGGCGACGTCGTGAGCGTAGAAACTGTCCTGTCCCGATAGGGGCTGAATCGCATCGATGCGGGTGTTCACGTCATCGAAAATATCCGACTGCAGAAATCCGATTCGAGGCGTTGGGTTTCCAGTCGTCGGGCCGGTGAGCGCGCATCGACCGGATTGCAGGTCATGAATGGTCTCGTGGTAGGCGAGGTTCAACAGGCTCATCAGTGCGAGCGGCGTGGTGACCGTGGGCGCGGTGATGCTGATCCAGAAATCGAACATCGGATCGAGGGCGACGCGCGCCGGAAGCGGACCACTGTTGGCCATGAAGGTGTAGGCGAGCGATCGCAGCGCCGCACCGCTCGAGTACGGCGAAAGGTCCTGCAAGTAAGCGACGAGGCCGGGGTTGACGTCGACGCGGCTGATCTGATCCATCGGCGCACCGGGGTTGCACGCGAATGTCCCCGCACCGGCCACGTTCGGGCGCGAAACCAGCGGCGGCGCAGGTGGCGGCGGTGGAACGACGGGAACTCCCGGCTCGGCGGGAAGCGGCGAACCGAGGAAGTAGCCGGCGATATCGGCGATGATGTCGCTGCCCGCCTGTGAGTACAACGAGAAGGCCAGCGTCGAGCCGAGCGCCACGAAGGCCAGGCTGGCGACCGTGCCCCGGCCCCCCGGGGCGTTGAGATTGGACGCCAAAGGCTGGCTGGTGACCGCCGGCCATGCCGTGAGGAAGCCCGGATTCGCGGCGTCAGTGGACGTGAGGTTGGCCACGACTGCCGAGACACCGGTCGATGGAACGGCGCCTCTGCCGCCGACGACGAGGTCATTTCGCTGGCCCGGCCACAATTTTCCGAAGGGGGTTCGCGAACGACTGTCGAGGAACCGTTCCGGCGCGAGCGGCACGAAGAGACCGCTCGATGCCGAAGGGGCGTTCGCATCGGTGAACCATCCGACGACATCCACGACGAGGTTCGCGCCGAGCTGCGTGAAAAGCACGACCTGGCCGTCGGCACCGAGCGGCACGATGACGAGGTTCGGAACCGTGTCGCCCACGGACTTGAGGTTGAGGACCGAGGCCAACGGCTGGGGGGTCTGCGATGGCCAGGCCGAGACGAAGCCGGCCGCTCGTGCGTCAGTAGCCGTCACCACGAGTACCGCCGCACTGGCGCCTGTGGCCGGCACGCCGCCCTGACCGGCCACGGAGAAGACCACCGATTCGCCGGCGTTGCGCATCCCTGCGGGCGCCCCCGTACCATCGCGCGTGTCGAGGATTCGCGCGGGCCGCTGAGCGTTGAACCGTCCAGCGTCGCTGATTCCTCCGGGCGCCGGAATCCAGTAGCCGGAGATATCGGCTACGAGCGAGGCGCCGGATTGCGTGAACAGCGACAGCACCCCATCCGATGGGAGGACGACCACGACCAAGTTGGCGACCGTCGCACCCGCAGCCTGCAAGTTGAGACTGGATACCGTCGGTCGCACTGACCCGCTCGGCCAGGCCGTGACATAGCCGGCACCGAGTGAGTCGGTTGCGGTCAGGTTCAACGCAACCGCCGTAGCGCCGATCGGCACACCGCCGACCCCCGCGACTTGAAGGTCGATCGAATGACCGGCCGGCACGACTCCGGCCGCAGCCCCCAACCCGATTCGCGTGTCGAGGATGCGGGTCGGCGAAAGCGACACGAACTCCGCCGGAGTGGCAGAGGCCGCGAACGCAACCGGGGCGGATTGCACGACGGCCGTCGGGACTGTCACGAGGACAGACGTCAGGATGCTCACGAGCATCAGCCGTCGCCTCGATCGATCCGTCCTGGAGCGCATCGCCTTCATGACCGTTGGATCACCACTTCGACGCATCAGTTGTCCCCTCCCGCCCGCCCTCAGCCGACCGATGCCCCACCGGTGAAACCCCTGCAGCGCTGCCTCTCGCAAGGTACCACGCGAGCATCGCATGGCGGTCGAGCGCTCGAGGGAACGGCTGCTCGAATCCGCTGCACAGCGAGTCAGTCGGACTGACCGATGCAGCAGGAAAACCGCCTGATGAATCAAATAGTAGTTGTGCGCGTTCGACGCCGTTAGCGTCCGTCAGCCTGTGCCGGACAGACCGGCCAGAAAGGAAACCGATCTCACCCCCAACACGTCTTTCAGGAGGCGCAGTCATGGAAGCATTCGACGGGACAACGACGTCCGGCCGCAAGGGAATCGCATACGACTGGCAGTCATTGCTGGTGTCTGCTGAAGCAGCAAAGCTCGACAGCGAACTTGCCGCGATGACCCCGGAGTACGCCGAATAACCATGCGCCCCGAGCGTGTGCTGGTGCTGGGTTGTGGCTCGGTCGCCCAGTGCACACTGCCACTGCTGATCCGTGATCTTGGGATCGATCCGCGGCACGTCACGATCGTCGACATGATCGACAACCGCGCCCGAATCGCAGGTTCGATCGCCCAGGGCGTGACGTTCGAGCAGGATCAGGTCACCCCCGACAATCTCGACGCGTTCCTGTCGGCTCGGGTCGGCGACGGCGACTTGTTGCTGGACCTGGCATGGAACATCGACAATCCCACCATCCTGCAATGGTGCCGCGACCATGGGGTTCGGTACCTCAACACCAGTGTCGAGGTGTGGGATCCGTACGACGATCTGGCATCGACGCATCCACTCGACCGAACCCTGTACGTCCGCCACATGGACCTACGTCGGATGATCGCCGGATGGGGCGACAACAAGGGCGCCACAGCTGTGCTCGAGCACGGCGCCAACCCCGGTCTCGTCAGTCACTTCACGAAGCAGGCCCTCACCGAGATTGCCGCCCGGATGCTGACCGACGGTCTGGCCCCCGATGCTGCGGCGATCGAGCGGGCAATCGCCGACGAGTCGTATGCGGCGTTGGCGATGCTGACGGGCACGAAGGTGATTCACATCTCCGAACGCGACACGCAGATCACCGACGTCCCCAAGGAGGTCGACGAGTTCGTCAACACGTGGTCGGTCGACGGGTTCTTCGAGGAGGGGATCGCTCCCGCCGAACTCGGCTGGGGAACACACGAGAAGCGGTTGCCGCCCAACGGTTACGTGCATCACGGCTACGGCCCGTGCAACCAGATCTGCATCGCCAGACCCGGGATGGAGACCTGGGTCCGCTCGTGGGTCCCAGCGGGCGAGATCCGCGGGATGGTGGTGCGACATGGCGAGGCACTGACGATCAGCGACCATCTGACCGTGTGGGGCGACGACGGCAACCCGTTGTATCGCCCGACGGTGCACTACGCGTACTGCCCAACCGACGCGGCTATCGCCAGCGTGCTGGAGTTGCGCATGAACAACTGGAAGATGCAGTCGCGCCAGCGAATCATCAACGACGAGATCACCAGCGGCCGCGACGAATTGGGCGTCTTGTTGATGGGCCACCCCTACCGGTCATGGTGGACCGGGTCGTTGCTGTCGATCGACGAAGCCCGCACGATCCTCCCCCACCAGAGCGCGACCACGATGCAGGTCGCCGGCTCCATCATCGCCACGGTCACGTGGATGATCGATCATCCCAACGAGGGAGTGTGCGTGCCCGACGACCTCCCGTGGCGCGACGTGTTGCGCATCGCCACGCCGTACCTCGGAACCATGCACTCGGCGCCCGTCGACTGGGATCCGTTGTCGACTCGCAACGATCTTTTCGCCGGTTTCGCCAACGATTGCGATGGCGTCGACGCGGCAGACCCGTGGCAGTTCGGCAACTTCCTCATCGCCTGACGCGTTGACAACGTGGTCGATCGCGGGCAGACTGCTGGAGATGCCCGACGCTCGCACCCTCCTTCTGCTTATGTAGGGCAAGCGCTGCGTTCTCCGCGCTTGCCCCCTACCCCCCGCCCGATGGCCGGGGGGTTCTTCATTTTTCCGACAACTTCCGATTCTCGATCGAGCAACCCGCACACCGAAAACCAGTCGCAGAAAGCCAGCCATGCCTCCTCAACCAGTCAGCCCGAAGAAGATGCAGTTCGCCAAGTACAAGCCGTACGTCCCGGTCCTGCTCCACGATCGCACATGGCCCAACGTCGTCATCGACAAGGCGCCACTGTGGTGCAGCGTGGACCTGCGCGACGGAAATCAGGCCCTGATCGACCCGATGGACCCGCAGCGCAAGCGGCACATGTTCGACGCCCTCGTCAAGATGGGCTTCAAGGAGATCGAGGTCGGCTTCCCTTCGGCGAGCCAGACCGACTACGACTTCGTCCGCCAGTTGATCGAAGAAGATCTGATCCCCGACGACGTCGAGATCCAGGTGTTGGTCCAGTGCCGGCCCGAGCTGATCGAGCGCACCTACGAGTGCCTGCAGGGCGCACCGCGGGCGATCGTCCACTTCTACAACTCGACCAACCCGTTGCAGCGCGAAGTCGTGTTCGGCCTCGACATGGACGGCATCGTCGACATCGCTGTCAACGCCGCCAGACTGTGCCGCAAGCTCGAACAGACAATGGGCCACACCCAGATCCGCTACGAGTACTCGCCGGAGAGCTTCACGTTGACCGAGCCCGATTTCGCCATCCGCATCTGCGAGGCAGTGATGGACGTGGTCGAGCCGACACCCGACAAGCCGATCATCCTCAACCTTCCGGCCACGGTCGAGTGCTACACACCCAACGTGTACGGCGACGTGATCGAGTGGTTCGGCCGCACGATCCGCAGCCGCGATTCGGTGGTGGTCAGCCTCCACCCGCACAACGATCGCGGCTGCGCGGTCGCCGCCGCGGAGTTCGGTGTGATGGCCGGCGCCGATCGCGTCGAGGGGACCCTGTTCGGCAATGGCGAGCGCACCGGCAACGTCGACATCGTCAACCTGGCGATGAACCTGTTCAGCAATGGCGTCGACCCCGGGCTCGACATCACCGACATCGACGCCCTGCGACGCGTGGCCGAGTATTGCAATCGCCTGCCCGTACCGCCGCGGCATCCGTATGCCGGCGACCTCGTGTACACATCGTTCAGCGGCAGCCATCAGGACGCGATCAAGAAGGGCTTCGAGGCGCTGCCCAAGGACTATGACAACTGGGGCGTCCCGTACCTGCCGATCGACCCGAAGCACGTCGGCCGTTCGTACGAGGCGGTCATCCGGGTCAACTCTCAATCCGGCAAGGGTGGCGTCGCGTACATGATGAAGGAGGAGCACGGCTTCGAACTGCCGCGCCGCCTGCAGATCGAGTTCTCCAAGATGATCCAACACATCACCGAGGATTCGGGCACCGAGATCAGCCCGGTCGTGATGTGGGAGGCCTTCCAGCACAACTATCTCCCGAACGAACCGCGATTCCGAATGAACAGCCACGAGCTGCACAGTGACTCTGCCACCGGGCGCACGTCCATCACGGCGCAACTGGTGATCGATGATTCGCCGGTGACCATCGTCGGCGAGGGCAACGGCCCGATCGACGCCTTCGTCCACGCGCTGGTCGAGGGGATCGGTGCCAAGTTGAACGTGCTCGACTACGCCGAGCACGCGATAGGGCAAGGGTCCGAAGCCAATGCCGTCGCCTATGTCGAGACGTCGCAACCCGACGGTGGCGTGCTCTGGGGTGTCGGGGTCGACCCGAACATCATCACCGCATCACTCCGAGCGGTGTTGAACGCCCACGAACGTCATCAGTTGTAGGGTCGACACATGATGCGATGGTTTCGGCGGCTGTTGTGGCTCGGTGTATTGGCCGGGGGTGGTTATGCCGGGTACAAGGTCTTGGGCCGGGGCAACTCGGCAGCGTCGAGCCCCGCCACGGCACCGGAATGGCTGCCCCTCCCCACGAAGCCCACGCCCGCCCAACCTGTTGCCGCGGAGTCCGAGACCAGCGCACCGTCGACAGAGAGTTGGGTTGCGCCGATCGACGGTGAATGCCCCAGCGGCTACCCGTTGAAGGCCAACGACAACTCGGGCATCTTTCACGTGCCAGGCGGTCGCTTCTACGCGCGCACCGTGGCCGAACGTTGCTATGCGAATGCCGAAGACGCCATCGCCGACGGCTATCGGCAGGCCAAGGCCTGAACGGAGGACCGGATGAAGATCACTGTTGATTTCGACGTGTGTGCCTCGACGGGGACATGCATGCAGATCTGCCCAGAGGTGTTCGAGGTGCGAGCCGACGGCTACCTGTACATCCTGCAGGAGGAGCCGGCCGAGTCGCTGCGTCCGCAGGTCGAGCAAGCGGTCGACATGTGCCCGACCGCTGCCATCTCCGTCGACGGCTGACCGAACCTCGTAGCAGGTGACGAAGAGAGGGGCGTCAGCGCTCGGAACGTCACCGACGATCCACGAGGGTCGGTGTTCCTGCGTCACGGTCGGAATCCGTCCGGCACCACTGACCGTGCTGCCACGCGTCCCACCGCCACACGGCGTCGGACATATATTTCAGTCTGATGACGAAATCAACGATGAGCTTCCCCCGGTAAGCCCACGTCGATCGGGCATTTTCTTGACGAGACCTTGCTCCAGTTCAGTCGCCGAATGTCGATACACAAACATGACCTAGGCCCAAACCTCTTGGAGACCTAAGACGTGTCATTACGAAATGATGACAGAAGGGTGATCGTGTGGAACGCCGTCTCGCAATCACGTACATAGTTTCAGCCACGTCCACGTTTGCGGTGGGTTGTGTGGCAATCGCAGCCGCGAGCGGAGGTCTGTTCGCCAGCGCTGCGCCGAAGCCGGAGGGTGGGAAGCAGGTCGAGATCGTCGACGACTACATCGTCGTGCACTCGGACACGACCGCGCCCGTCGTCGTCTCGTTGCCTGTCGTCACCGACCCGGCGACCACCGCCTCACCGCGCGCCGCCATCGCCGCGTCGGGAGCACCCTCCGCCGAACCGATCGGTGCGGCCGCTGCACCCGTGGCCGATGCCGTCGTCGATGCTCCAACCGCAGCGCCGGCCCCCACTCCGGCGCCGACCCCAGCCCCAGCCCCGGAACCGGCGCGCGAGAAGGCGCCAGTTGCAACCCCTGCGCCGGCGCCCGCCCCGCATGACGACGGGGATGACAATCCCCGTCCGGCCCCCGCACCCACCCCGGCTCCGGCTCCGGCACCCGCCCCGGCCCCAGCACCCGCGGCGCAGCCCCCCTCCACCACGATTGTCCGGCCGCCCATCCCCCAAGGATGCGACAACCCGCGATTCCGCAACGGTACCTGGCAGTGCGATGACGACTGACCTGAACGCCGAGCAACTCGCCAGGCTCGCCAGGCTGAGCAAACGCAACCCTGCGCAGGCCGCACCAGCGAGCGCACCGGCGGTCGCCGCCCCGACCAGCGCCGTACCCCCGCCACCTCCGCCCCTCGGGGGCGTCAATCCCCCGCCGTCGTCGGTCACGGCGGTCCCGCCTCCGCCCAGAACGATCATTCCTCCGCCGCCCGCTGCTACGGGACTCGCGGCGTCGGCTGCACCCAGTGATCTCACCGACCTGCAACTGGCGAGGGTCGCCAAGCTCGGCAAGCGCAACCCGTCGGGTGCGGCTGCAACAAGTGGCGCAGCCAGATCGGCCGCAACGGTCCAAGCCCCCGTCGGTTCCGCATGGAGCCCCCCAGTCGGAGGCCCGGGGCCCGCGCCGGCAATCACGGTCGAACCTGCCGCGGCAGCCATGGTCGCGGTCGTCGACAGGCAGACCAGTGTCCGCTTGTTCGGCGGCCGCCGCCGTCACGTCGCTGCGGCGGGGCGCATCCTCGCCACCGGTCTGGCGACGTCGGGTTTTCTGGCGACGATTGCCTCTCTTGCAACGGCCGACGCCCGCCAGCTCGAAGCGAAGCAGGCCGACGCCGCACCGCCGACAACGTTGCTGGAGACCATTCATCGCGTTGTCTACGTCGACGAGTTCGGCAACCCGATCGCCCCACCGACAACGCTCGCCGCCCTCGATCCCACTGCGGCGACCACGACGATCGCCGCGGTGGTCGATGCGAATGCGATCGTCGATCCGCTGGCCCCGACGACGACGCTCGCCGCTGCGGTCACCCCCCTCGATGCCGCAACAGCTTCCGTACCGGCAATCGGAGGCACGAGCACCCCCGGTCCGGCACCTGCCCCCGGCGCTCCGGCTCCGGCTCC
>JBDTYA010000207.1:0-5240 GCA_040005915.1 Ilumatobacteraceae bacterium | reverse complement strand
CCGGCTCCGGCTCCGGCTCCGGCTCCGGCTCCGGCTCCGGCTCCGGCTCCGGCTCGGACTCGGACTCGGACCATGACACGGCTTCGTCGTTCAACGAGACGAGCGCAGGCACGTCTTCGGGTTCGACCAGCGGGCCGTCCAGCGACAGCATCGGCGCGTGCGGCGCGGCATCGATTCGTCGGCGGCGCCAGCGGGCGATCGTCGAGGCGTCGAAACGGCTGACGCCCATCGCCAGCAACAGCCACAGCAACAGTTGCCCGATCAGCTCGAACGCACGCGATGCCGACGTGTGGTAACGGAGCGTGGCCGGACCCGCCGCCGTGACGTCGTAGCCCGTCGTGACACCGAAGGCCGGCCGGGGAGCAACCGATTGACCGCCGATGTCGAGCGACCATCGACTGTCGACGCCGGTGGCCACGGTGACCGCACCCGGCTGCGCGAGGAACCCGACATCGGCGTTGTCGGCGACGCCGATCCCGATCGGTGTTGCCGCCGGCTTCAGTTCGAGGCGGGCGAGTGAATCGAGGCCGGCCTGACGGGTCTCGTCGGCGTCACTCGCCGAGAACTGGGCGCGCGTCGGGATCCAGGCGGTGTTCTCGTAGACGAGGAAGTTGAGGGGACGGGTGAGTGGCGCAGAGAAGTCGAGTTGGTCGTCGAGCGCGTCGACGAGACCATTGGCGAGCGGTAGCGGCGCATCGACGGTGCTGACGGCCCCGTCAGCGACGGGCACGACGACGTAGCGGATGGCGTACGGCGCAAGCAGGCGTCCGCCACGAAGCGTGGACTCGGTCGCCAGCTGCTTGATGACATCGCCGAGCTCGGCTTCGGTCTTCGACGGCCGGCCGGGCCATGCCTCGTACTGGGTCAACGGGCCATCGTCGGTGATGGCATAACCGATCCCCGGCTCCAGTGTCCACGCCGGAACAGGCATGACGGCGGGATCGCCGATCCACAGGATCCGGTAGTCGCCCTGTGGCGGGTTCTCGGGGAACTGGCCGAGCACCGATGTCAGGGTCAGCGTCGGCGCGTGCCACCGGCCCGAACCGACTGCGGTGACTCCGGGCAGGACACCGACGGCCACTGCCGCCGCACTGAGCAGCCCCAGTGGCTGACGCCACCCGAACGAGCCCGCCAACACGTCGTCCTGGAATGCGGCGGCGATGCAGGCCGCCGACAGCGCCAGCCCGACGGCGACCGGCACCAACAACACCCCAGGCTCGGGGAGGCGAACCTTGAGACCGCGGTCGTCGAGCACCGCGAGCCATCCGAACGCAACCACCAATCCGGCCGCGCGGATCGCCCACGTCAACCTCCAGCTGCGTGCCACGAGCGGGGCGACGAGCACCGGCAGGTACAGGGCGATGGCCAGGACCCCGAACTGACCGTTGCCCAGACCGAAGCGCGCCAGGCGGGCGACGCCGAGCGCACGTCCGGCGACAGCGCCGGCGGGCAGGCCATCGGCGACCGGCGACGGCACGCCGGCGACGAGATCCCAGCCGTGGCGACCGAACAGCGACGACGCCCAGGGCAGATTGGCAAGGAAGGCGAGAGCCGACGCTGCGATGGCGATCGACACCATGGCCAACGATGCCCGCCAGGATCCGCCGGCGAGCAGCGTCGTGAGCGCCAGCACCACAGCCATCGCCACGACCAGCAGGGCGAACGACGGAACGAAGGCAAAGGTGACCGCAGTCAACAAGGCCAGCTGGCACAGCATTCGCAGGCGGGAACGGGCCGACACCTGCGTGTAGCCGTCGGCGCGGTGCCCCTCCGTGCGACCGATCTCGATGCGATCGAACGACTCGATTCCGGCGCTGCGCCGGAGCAGGTGCACGACCCACGGCGCCGTCGCATAGCAAGCCAGCGCACCCCAGCGACCGCTCGACAACAGTTGTGAGGGGAGCGGCACAGCGGCGTACACGACGAGTGCCGCGATTCTGGCCCTCGCCGTCGGGAACAGCCCGGCCAGTCGCCAGATCCCCAAGTAGCCGACGAGCAGCAGCCCGAGCACCCCCACCGTGTGCAGCAAGCCCATGTGGAACAACGTCGCGGTACTGGCCAGCGCCGTCAGCGCAACACCGGTCGGCACCGGTGCGGTCGCCCCGAGCCCATGCCCCCACCAGCCCGAGCGGTAGTCGCTCAACATCGCCCGCGGGCTGGACGGCAGCCGCAGGAACTCGCCGAACCCGGGGATTCCACTGAGCAGATGGCGGCTCCCGAACAGCACCAGCACGAGCACGCACACCCACGCGAACATCGGCGCCGAACCGGCGGTTTGACGCCAGCGACGTTCGATCGAGTTCTCGCCACGCGACGGACGCATGTCGCGGCTGCGGAGGTACGCCGAGACCCGGGCCGAGCCGCGCAGCTGTAGGCCGGCGATCTCGCCGTCGGGGACGCGGCGCAGGGCGCGCACATCGCGACGGCGGACGATGATGCCCGGCAAGCGAGGGACCAGGCCGAACATCGCCCGCAGCGAAGCCCATGCCTCGCGCGGCTTGCCGGAGAACACTCCGACGACGAGCTCGGACAGCGTCACGAAGACGAGTTGCAGGATCAGCAGAGGCAGCCGTCGTGCCCCGCTGAGCGTGGCGATCGTCCGCATCCGATGACGGGCCTGCAGCAGCGTGGGCCGGAGGTCGGGCCGCCGCTCGGAGAGCGCTTCGCGGTGGCGGGCGCGCGCCGCGGGCACGACGACCACCCGGGCGCCACCCAAGTGGGCCCGCCAGCACAGGTCGACGTCGTCGCCGTAGAAATCGATGGCCGGGTCGAACCCGGCGATGGCCCTGAACAGGTCAGCCCGCACCATCAGGCACGCCGATGGAAGGGCGAACACGTCGCGCACCGCATCATGCTGCTCCTGGTCGACTTCTCCTTCCTCGACGAACGTGTCGGTCTCACCAAACCGATCGACCCCGATGCCGACGTGCTGCAGCACTCCGGGATCGTCCCACGACACCAGCTTCGGGCCGACGACGCCGGCGTTGGACCGATAGAGCTCCTCGACGAGCAGGCGGATGGCTCCTGGGTCGAGCGCGACGTCGTCGTGCAGGAAGCAGAAGAAGCCGTTGTCACCCTCGACGAGCCGCAGCACCCCGTTGGCGGCGGCGCCGTATCCATCGGTGTTGCCGACGCTTCGCACGAACGCGTTGGGTACTCGTTCACGTACGCGATCCGGTACCTCGCCAGGCTCGCCGACCACCAGGAACAGGCTCTTCAGGTTGGCGTAATCCTGGTCGGCCAACCCCTCGAGAACCTCGTCGAACCAGTCCCCTGGATTGAAAACCACCATCACGGCCACCACGGGCGGAGCGAGTTGGTTGGCCGGTTCCACGAGGCTGCCAGGCTACTGCGGGGCCGGCTGCCAGTGGAGGCACTCTCCATTCTGCTTGCAAAAGTTAGCACTATGCGATATATTGTCCGCATGTTCACACTCCCCCAGCTCCCCGCCATCGATACGACCAAGTTCACCGAAACCGCTCGCGACGCCGCCTACATGGCCGTCGGCTTCAGCGCCACGGTCATCGAGAAGACCCAGACCCGACTCGAGGCGCTGACGTCCACCGTCAACGACCGCTTCGAGGATCTGCTCGGCGTCATCCGTCGCGCTGCCTGAACCGGGTCGACGACGTAGACGGACCGGACCGGTCGCCGACCGCTAGCCTCGCTGGTCTGGTGGACCCTTCCGACACGAATCGTTCGCACGCCGGTAGTGGGCGGGCCCAGTTGCCCGAGGGCACGATTCCGGTTGGGATCGGCCTGCTCATCGCCGGCGTCACCAGCTACCTGTTCCTGAAGGTTGCCAAGGTTGCGCTGGGCAGCGACGAAGCCGTGCAGCCGATCGCCAGCCTGTGGATCGCCACGTTCGCCTTGGCCCCAGGCTTCTTCCTACCGCTCGAGCAGGAGTTGGCACGCACGTTGGCCCACCGCCGCGCCATGGGCGAAGGCGGCAAGCCTGTCGTCGTCAAGGTGCGGACCCTGGGAATCGGGCTGGCGGCGATCGTGACCATCGCCGCGCTCGCGGCCAGTCCGCTGATCGTCAGCGGCTACTTCGACGGCGACTGGGTGTTGATGATCGCCCTGATCCTGGCGTTCTCGGCGTACGCCCCGGCCCATCTGTCGCGCGGCATCGCCAGCGGCAACGGTCGATTCAACGCCTACGCAATCGTCATGGGCGCCGACGGCGCGGTGCGCATCGCGTTCTGCGCGGCGTTGGCCATCTTCGGCGTCAAGACCGTCGGGTTCTACGGGTTCGCCGTCGCGCTGTCACCGATCCCCGGCGTGCTGTGGGTCAAGGCCCGCGGCTCGCTGCGCACCGAACCCGGCCCCGAGGCGTCCTGGGCCGAGGTGACTCCGAACCTCGGCTGGCTGCTGCTCGGATCGGTGTTCGCTGCGGCGCTGGTCAACGCCGGCCCGCTGGCCGCGACGTTGCTCGCCAGCGACGACCAGAAGCACCTCGTCACCCGATTCACCTACGGCGTGTTGCTGGCCCGCATCCCGCTGTTCCTGTTCCAGGCGGTCCAGGCCGCGCTGCTGCCCAGGCTGTCGCGCCTCGCGGCACGCAACGAGATCGCCGAGTTCCGTTCCGGCTTCGCCCGCCTGATGAAGCTCGTGCTGGCGGTCGGCCTCGTCGGCACGGTCGGCGCATTCCTGTTGGGCCCGCTGGTGATCGAGAAGTTCTACGACGCGACGCTCAGCCGCACGACCATGGCGATGTTGGCGCTCGGCAGCGCGTTCTACATGGTCGCCCTGGCCATCGCCCAGGCGGTCATCGCCCTGCGCGGCCACGCCCTGGTCGCACTGGGGTGGGGCATCGGCGCCGTCACGTTCGTGCTCGTCACCTGGCTCGCGTCCGACGAACTGTTCCGCCGCGTCGAGATCGGGCTGGTGGCCTCGTCGTTCGCCGCGCTGTGCGCGTTCGCGTTGGCCTTGCGGTCTCGGTTGCGCAGCGGCACCCTGCCGACCGGTGGATCGGTGATGGAGGCCATCACCGACATGCCATTGGAAACCTGATCAGCCGAACCGTCGGCGAAATGCGGCGCTTCGTCAGCTGCGGCGAGCCTTTTCGGATTCGATCTTCAGGTCGTTGGCGACCATCATGCTGATGAGTTCGGGGAAGGCGACCTCGGGCTCCCAGCCCAACTCGGTGCGCGCCTTGGTCGCATCGCCGATCAACAGGTCGACCTCGGCCGGGCGGAAGAACTTCGGGTCCTGACGCACGTAGTCGCGCCAGTTCTCGA
>JBDTYA010000206.1:0-2424 GCA_040005915.1 Ilumatobacteraceae bacterium | reverse complement strand
CGAGCGGCGGCCACGTGGCTCGGGGTTGCGGGTGGCGGAATGGGCGGGTTGTTCATTCCGCTGGTCACCCAGGGCGCCATCGTCGGATCGATCTTCGAACGTCTCGTCGACTCCCCGAACCCGCACCTGTTCCCCACGATCGGAATCGCTGCGTTCCTCGGAGCCGGATATCGCACGCCGCTCGCCGGTGTTGCATTCGTGGCCGAGGCGACCGGCCAACCGGGTTTCCTTGTCCCGGCGCTCTTGGCTGCGGCAGCCGCACAACTCGTCATGGGGAGCAAGTCGTTCAGCACTTACCAGCGCAACGAACGACTTCCCGATGTCGAGCCCCTATCTCGCCTGGCCGTGGCTGACATCATGTCGCCGAGCGCAGACACCATCGACGCCGATTCGGGTCTCGATGTCGTGGTCCCCACGATGCTCCGCCAGAACAGACGGTGGGCGCCGGTCGTCGACGCGGCGGGTTACGTCGGCCTCATCGCTGTCACCGACATATCCCTGGTGCCGATGGCGGACTGGCCGCACGTGAAAGCTCGCGACATCGCTCGCACGGACGTTGCGCCTGCCGCGCCTTCCGAGACGGTCGATGCGGTGGCCGAGCGCATGCGCGCCGCTAACAGCGAGGCGATCGCAGTGACGACTTCGAATGCGGTGATCGGCGTCGTCACCTTGCGCGACCTCACCAACATCGAGGTGCTCCTCGACCGTTTGAACAATGAGTCATCATGAACGTGGTCTCCCACTCCCGCTCGGTGGCGGTCAGTCAGGAGGGTCAGACGCCGGCTGCGCCGCTGGTGGATCGGAAGCGGCGTAGGCGGAGGCTGTTGGAGACGACGAAGACACTGGAACATGCCATCGCCAGGCCGGCGAGCATCGGGTTGAGCAGGCCGGCGGCGGCAAGGGGCAGCGCGGCGACGTTGTAGGCGAAGGCCCAGAACAGGTTGGCCTTGATCGTGGCGAGTGTGCGCCGCGAGAGCCGTATCGCGTCGACTGCGGCGCGGAGGTCGCCGCGTACGAGGGTGAGGTCGCTGGCTTCGATTGCGACGTCGGTGCCGGTGCCCATCGCCAGGCCGAGGTCGGCTTGGGCGAGTGCGGCGGCGTCGTTGACGCCGTCGCCGATCATGGCCACGACGCGGCCTTCGCTCTGCAGGCGGCGGATGACGTCGACCTTGTCGGCCGGGAGCACCTCGGCGATGACTTCGGTGATGCCGACTTGCTCGGCGACCGCATGCGCGGCGCGGGTGTTGTCGCCGGTGAGAAGCACCGGGCGGAGGCCGAGGTGGCGCATGCCGGCGATCGCTTCGGCCGATGTCGTTTTGACGGTGTCGGACACGACGAGCACGGCTCGTGCCTTGCCGTCCCATCCAACGTAGATCGGGGTGCGCCCGGCGGCTTCGGCGGCGTCGCGTGCAGCGCGAAGCGTGTCGTCGAGCGGGAGCGACCAGTCGGCGAGGAATCGTTCGCGGCCGGCGACCACGGCGTGCCCGTCGACGACGCCTTGCACGCCGAGGCCTTCGGTGTTGGCGAAGGACTCCACGGTTGCGAGCTCGATTCCCCGGTTGGCGGCTTCGGCGGCGATGGCTTGGGCGATGGGGTGTTCGGATGCGTCCTCGAGCGAGCCGGCCAACAACAGCGCCTGTTCGACAGTGGTGTCGCCGGTGACGATGATGTCGACAAGTGACATCTTGCCGGTGGTGACCGTGCCGGTTTTGTCGAGTACGACGGTGTCGATCTTGCGGGTCGACTCGAGCACTTCTGGTCCTTTGATGAGGATGCCGAGCTGCGCACCGCGGCCGGTGCCGACCATCAACGCAGTCGGGGTCGCCAGGCCGAGGGCGCAGGGGCAGGCGATGATCAACACGGCCACCGCCGCGGTGAATGCGGTGGTCGCTTTGTCGGTTGCGGCCGCGGTGATCCAGAAGCCGAGGGTCGCGAACGCGATTGCGATCACGACGGGCACGAAGATCGCCGAGACCCGATCGGCGAGGCGTTGGACCTCGGCCTTGCCGGTTTGGGCTTCTTCGACCATCCGTCCGATCTGGGCGAGGGCAGTATCGGCGCCTACTCGGGTGGCACGCACGACCAGGCGCCCGCCGGCGTTGACCGTTGCCCCGGCCACGGGGTCGCCTGGTGCGACTTCGACAGGGACCGGTTCGCCGGTGAGCAGCGATGCGTCAACGGCAGAGGTGCCCTCTTCGACGACGCCGTCGGTGGCGATCTTCTCTCCGGGCCGCACGACGAAGTGGTCGCCGACCACGAGCTGATCGATCGGGATCCGCACCTCGCTGCCGTCACGGGTGACAGCGACGTCTTTGGCGCCGAGTTCGAGCAATGCCTTCAGAGCTGCACCGGACCGGCGTTTGGCGCGCGCTTCGAAGTAGCGGCCGGCGAGGATGAACACGGTGACGCCGGCGGCGACTTCGA
>JBDTYA010000205.1:0-28240 GCA_040005915.1 Ilumatobacteraceae bacterium | reverse complement strand
CACGCGCCAGTCGTCGACGCTGTCGAACTCGGCGACGATCGCGAAGTCGAAGTTCTGCATGTCGGAAACCTTGACATCGTTGCCGAGGCGATACGACTTGACCTCGGGAAGCGATGCCGCGAACTCCGCCAGCTGAGTCTTCACGGTGGCGACGTGGCCGGGTGGGACGCCGTCCTTCCAACGAAATGCGACAACATGAATGATCATGGAGGTGACCGTAGCGTGCCCGCGGTAACGTCGCACTCCGACACGTGGAGAGAACCAATGGCCGTCAACAACCGTGACGACGACGAAGCAATCGACGAGTTCCACCTCGATGCCATTGCCGACGCCGACCCGTATCCGTACTGGTACGACGACGCCGACGAGCCCGACAGCAACCCCACACTGGTCCGCACCGAGACCTGCGATCTGTGCATCGTCGGCGGCGGCTACACCGGGCTGTGGACGGCGATCATCGCCAAGGAGCGCGACCCGTCGCGCGACGTGGTGCTGATCGATGCGCACGAGATCGGCTCGGCGGCGAGCGGTCGCAACGGCGGGTTCATGGAGTCCAGCCTGACTCACGGCGTCGCCAACGGCCAGGAGCGGTTCCCGCAGGAACTGCCGCTGCTCGAGGAGCTCGGGTTACAGAACCTCAACGAGATCGAAGCAGCCATCAAGCGCTACAACATCGATTGTGACTACGAGCGGCCGGGCGTGATCGACGTCGCCACGAGCGAGCATTCGGCCAGTTATCTCGACGAGTTGCACGAGGACTACCAGCAGTTGCGGTCACTGGGTCAGCAGGTGGAATGGCTCGACGGCCCGGCCATGCGCGGCCAGGTGAACTCGGCCACGTACACCGGAGGCCTGTGGCGCAAGGACCGGGCAGCCATCGTCGACCCGGCCCGGCTGGTGTGGGGTTTGAAGAGCGCGGCGATGTCGCTGGGTGTGCGCATCTACGAGGACACCAAGGCCATCTCGCTCGACAAGGACGGCGTCGGTGTACTGATCACGACGCCGCTCGGCCGGGTGCGCGCCGGCAGGGTGGCGCTGGCGACAAACGCGTTCAAGCCGTTGCTGAAACGGATCGGTCACTACGTCGCTCCGGTCTACGACTACTGCATGGTCACCGAGCCGCTGTCGAACGCCCAACTCGCCGACATCGGCTGGGCCAACCGGCAGGGGCTCAGCGACATCCCCAACCAGTTCCACTACTACCGCCTGACCGAGGACAACCGCATCCTGTGGGGCGGCTACGACGCCATCTACTACTGGCGCGGCAAGATCAACGCCGAGCTCGAGAGCCGGCCCGAGACATGGGCCAAGTTGAGCAAGCACTTCTTCGGCACGTTCCCACAGCTGGAGGGGCTCAAGTTCACCCACGCGTGGGGCGGGGCAATCGACACCTGCAGCCGCTTCTGCGTGTTCTGGGGTCAGGCCATGCAGGGCCGGGTCGCGTATGCGCTCGGCTACACCGGCCTCGGGGTCGCCTCGAGCCGGTTCGGCGGTGAGGTGATGCTCGACCTTCTCGACGGCAAACGTTCACGAGCGACACAAACCGACTTCGTCAAGGAACGCCCACTGCCCTTCCCGCCCGAGCCGTTCCGCTTCGTCGGCATCCAGACCACTCGTTGGTCGTTGAACCGCGAGGATCGCACCGGCAAGCGAAACGTGTGGCTGCGGACCCTCGACAAGATGGGCCTCGGCTTCGACAGCTAGCGCTTCCGACAACTAGATCGGTGCGACCACCGGGCTCGGATCGAGGACCGGGCTGAACAGGACGGTCGCCGACGCTGCGGTGCCGTCCGACGCGGTCGTGCTGTACGTCAGGCCGGCGAGCACGCCGTTGACAACCGATACCTGTAGCGGGGTCTCGCCAACGCCCTCGAGCCCGAGGGCAGCGACCGGGACGGTGACGACCAACTGCACCGTCGTACCGTCGTTGCCGGCGACCGTCACCGAGGTCGGCGCGCCCAGGGCGGCGATGGGATCGACAGACGGCGGATCCGAGTCGTCGGCCTCCCATTCCCCGTTCTCCGGCATCAACCAGGATCCGTCGGGCGTGATGACGTAGAAGACCAGGCCCGAATCGTTCCTGACGGCGAGGCGGGCGCCGTCGGTCAGGCGATCGCCGTCGACCGTGAGGGCCACCGCGCCATTGACCATCGCCGTCTCGTTGAAGTGATACCCGCTGCCCGTCGCGGCCACGGCTTGCTGCAACAGTGCGGCCCCGTCGACGGGCGCCGGAGTGGCACCGGGAGGAAGTGGCGTCGCGATGGTTGCCGTCGCTGCCGTATCGCCCACCACCGTGGGGCCGACCACCAGTGGCGTCGTGGTCGAGTTCGACGCTGCGGGCCCCACGTTGGGCGAGCTCTTGTCGGAGCAGCCGCCGAAAACGAGCAGCAGCCCGGCCCCTCCGAGGAGGAGCCGGGCTGCCGGATCGTACTTATCCACCTGTCACAGTCGATTTGGTGTCGTCGTGGTTGTGACCGCCACCGTGGCCGTGATGGTTGTCTTTACCATTGCCGGTCTCGCCATCAGGAGTCGTCGTCGATGTCGAGGCGTTGGTCGTCGGATCGGCCGAATCGCAGCGGATGCGCTCGTCGACCGAGATCTTGATCTGGCCGCCATCCTCATGGACCCGGATGCGAACACGCTCGTCGTGCGAGAAGCGCACGTCGATCTTGCCGTCGTTGGTCTTGACATCCGCGGTGGCAGGCGTTGTCACCACACCCGAGACAGACCCGTCGGTGGCAACCGTGTAGGCGATCGTTGCCGTGGTGTTGTCGCACAGCACACCGGTCCAGGTGTGGGGGCCGGCGGCGACAGCAGCATCGACGGCAAGACCCTTCAGGCCACCCACCGAGATGCTGAGCTTGGCTGACGTGTCGCCGTCCTCACCTGCGTCGATCCTGACGGAGATGGTCACCGAGCGGGATTGGTCGCCGGCGGCGTTGGTGAACTTCACCGACACCCGAGCCGAGGCGCCGGCCTCGTTGTGGTCGCCATCGTCCGGGGAATGCTTCACGTCGCCGACGACGGATGTTGCGCCGCTGGCTGTGATGCCGGTGATGTCGGGGGTGCCGTCGACAGCTGCCCCGATGGTGAACGAAACGGTCGAAGCCGTGCCATCACCGAACAGGTCGCCACTCCACATACCAGGACCGGACACATCGGCCAGCGAACCTGCACGGGCCGAGACGCTCTGACCGCCGTGACCGGACTTGACGACGACCTTGGCCGGATCGGCGGTCGGATCGGCTGCGTTGGCGCTGTGGAAGACCACCTTGTGCGGGCGCAGTGTGGTGGCCACCGTGTTGTCGGCCGGGTCGACCGAGACGTCGGTGAGGGCCCCGCCGGGTCCGGTGGTGATGCCGATGGTCAGCGGTGCGCCGAACAGCGGCAGGGTGACTGTGGTGGGGACCGGGTCAGCGGCGGACGCCGTTTGTACAGCGATCCCGCCGATCAGCACGGTGCCGAGCACCATTGCGGCCGCGCCGAGCAAATGTCGCTTCATGTTCCGAAAGACCTCCGAATGGTTCGCCGCGCCCGCCGGCAGTGGGTTGTTCGTAGTGGACACGCCCCGTTCACGCCGAAGGTTTTGGACTCAGGTCCCCATCCCTGCACGGCGTGCGCCGGCATCCCTCTCGAAAGGACCTTTGACCCGGGTGCAACTGCCTCGAGGCTCTGTTTGGCCGTCGCGACCTCCACCACGATGGCCCAATGGCTCACGAAGACAAGTCGGCTCTCGGTTGGTTCGCGTTCGCAGTCTCGATTGCGGCGTTGGCGTTGGCAACATTCGGCCTGCGAAGCGGCTCGGTGTCGGGGGCGGAGGCGAAAGCCACGGCGGCCGTCACGGTCGACGTGACGCTCGCCGAGTTCACGATCACACCGCAGATGATCACGTTGCCGCTCGACGGCGGAACCCTCAACATCACCAACGCCGGCTCCGCCGTGCACAGCCTGTCGATCCCCGAAGTCGGGGTGAAGACGGGCGACATCGCCGCCGGGGCGACGATGAAGGTGAAGGTCGGCAGGGTGGCCGCCGGTATGTATCCCGTGCTGTGCGAGGTTCCCGGGCATGCTGCCAACGGCATGACCGCGTCACTGATGATCGGTGGGGATGGAACGGGTTCCGCCGAAGCCCCGTCGTCTACGACGATGAGCTGGCAGGAGATGGACAAGGTGATGGCCGATGTCGCGGGGCAGTTCCCGGCCAAGACGCAGGGGCACGGCGGCGACCGGCTCGAGCCGACGGTGCTGGCCGATGGGACGAAGGAGTTCGACATCGAGGCCAAGATCGTCAAATGGGAGGTCTCGCCGGGCAAGCTCGTAGATGCCTGGACGTACAACGGAGTGGTACCCGCGCCGGAGATGCACGTCGAGGACGGCGACAAGGTGCGGATCGTGTTGAAGAACAGCCTTCCGGAATCGACGTCGATGCACCTCCACGGCATCCGGGTACCGAACGCGATGGACGGCGTGGATCCGTTCACGCAGCAGCCGATCCCCCCGGGCGGATCGTTCACCTACGAGTTCGTCGCCAAAGGCCCGGCCGTCGGCATCTACCACTCGCACCACGACGCTCTGGTGCAGGTGACCAACGGCCTCTTCGGAGCTTTCACGATCGGCGAGATGCCCATCCCGCAGGTGCTGAAGGATCAGGGTTTCGGGACGGTGGACAAGCGGATGAACATGGTGTTGAACGACGCCGGCACCATCGGGCTGAGCCTCAACGGCAAGAGCTTCCCGGCGACTGAACCGACGACACTGACGGTCGGTCAGGTGCTGGAGGTCAACTACCTCAACGAAGGCCTCATGGCGCACCCCATGCACCTCCATCAACCCACCGGCTGGATCATCGCCAAGGACGGGGTTCCCCTTCTGGAGCCGATGCCCAGCGACACGATCAACATCGCTCCGGGCGAGCGCTACACGGTGCTGTACAAGGCGGTGGACCCTGGCGTGTGGGCCTGGCACTGCCACATCCTGAACCACGCAGAAGGTCCCACCGGCATGTTCGGTATGGTCACAGCGCTGATCGTGAAGGAGTAGCCGTGACAAGTCGAATCATCGTCGGTGTGGATGGGTCCGAACCGTCGCAACAGGCGTTGCGGTGGGCCGCTCACGAGGCCGGCCGGCGCAATGCGAGCGTGCTCGCCGTGTCGTGCTTCGGCGTTCCGGTGATGGGCAGCCCCGAGGGTGCGGTCTACGCATCGCAGGACTACGTCGAGGGGGCCGAGACAGCCGCCAAGGCCATCGTTGCCGACGCGGCACAACAGGTCGCGGCGATCGATCCGAAGATCACTGTCGAGGGAATCACATCGATGGAGCCTGCCGCCGTGGTGATCTCCGATGCCGCGCGCGACGGTGACGAGATCGTCGTCGGCGCGTCCGGCCATGGCGGCTTCCTGAACGGTCTCGGCTCCGTCGCCACCGGCGTCGCCCATCGATCACATGTGCCGGTGGTCGTTGTACCCGCCAACCCGCCGGTCGCGATCGGGACGACGATCCGGGCGATCATCGTCGG
Source organism: Ilumatobacteraceae bacterium (assembly GCA_040005915.1). Lineage (GTDB taxonomy): Bacteria > Actinomycetota > Acidimicrobiia > Acidimicrobiales > Ilumatobacteraceae > JAENVT01. Next base: position 22,725 of record JBDTYA010000205.1, on the reverse strand, counting down.
CGTCGACGGCTCCTCGGAGTCGATCGCCGCGCTTGCATGGGCTCACGACACCGCCCAGTTGTGCGGAGCGCAGCTGACGGCGGTCTACGCGTGGACCGAGCCGAACAACGAAACCGATTCGGCAGCTGAGCTCGGCTCGGCGTTGGCCTCGTTCGGCTCCGGCGCGAGCGGCGGATCGGTCGATGTCCGCTCGCTGGTGGTCGAGCAGCCGGCCGACGAGGCGTTGGTCGACGCAGCGAAGGACGCTGATCTCGTAGTCGTCGGGTCACACGGTCGCGGTGCGTTGAGATCTGCACTACTCGGGTCGGTCAGCCACAAGGTCGCGCACGGCGCAACCTGTCCAGTGGCAATCATCCGTCTGCCGAAGAGCTGACCCGCTCAGCCCTGAAATCGCCAGACGAGCATCGACCGCGGCGCGACCGTCGTCGGTGGCTCGGGATCCTCCGTTGCTCGGAGGGCGTCGCAGGTCGACAGCACTGGCGCCCACGGCCCCGGCTCCTGCAATCGAAACCGCAGCGGCTCCCACCATGCGTTGGCCATCACGTAGAGCCCACCTGCCGACCACGCCAACGAGCGCGACTCCATCGACGTGTCGGGCGACGAGTCGGCGCCATAGAAGCGGAAGTCGGCCGGAGGATTCGAACGGCGCAGTCGCAACAGTTGGCGAACGAAGTCGTGAAGTGGGCCCCACTCCTCGAGCCGTTTCCAATCGACCCACGTGATCTCACTGTCGATGTTGTACGGATTGTCGAGCCCGCCCTGCGTGCGGGCGAACTCGTCGCCCATCACGAACATCGGCGTGCCGGCCGACAGGAGCAGCATCGTGAAATAGTTCTTGAGTTGCTGCATTCGCAACGAGTCGCCGCTGTCCCATGAGTGCTGATGATCGCTGGTCACCAGCGTCAGGTCATGCATCGTCAAACCGTCGTGGGCGGTGATGAAGTTGACGCCGGCCTTCGCCCCTGCAGGAATGAGGTCGGGGCTGCCCTGCACCCGTTGGATGACCGCCGGCACCAGGCCGGGCTCGCCCCGGACGAAGCCGCGGATCTCGTCGCGGAAACGGTCGTTCCACTGCAACCACGGCTCGCGCCACTGGCCCACCTGGTACGACGCGAGGTCCCATGGTTCGGCGATCAGCCGCACGCCGCGCGGCGCGGCCCACTGGGTGATCAGGTCGACCAAACCGCCACCGTCGCGGGTCAGCAGTGAGGCGAGGTCGAAGCGAAAGCCGTCGATCCCCAGGTCGGCGTAGCGCTCGAGTGCTGTGATGATCAACCGTCGGATGTACGGGTCGGCGGGGTTCGACACGTTGCCGCACCCGCTGTCGTCGTTGTACGTGCCGTCCGGGCGATGGAGGTACGCGTTCGCAGAGTCGAGGCCGCGCAGCGACCACGTCGGCTTCGTCCGATCCCCTTCGCCGGTGTGGTTGAACACCACGTCGAGCCACACCTCGATGTCGTGCGAATGGGCTGCGGCAACCAGCGCAGCGAGCTCCGCTGGGGCGTCGTCGCCCGCCGCGAACGGCCGGTGCACCGCGCCCCACACCAGCGGCATGTATCCCCAATAGTTGTCGCCGGGATCGAACGGGTGCACAGGCATGATCTCGATCACGTCGATACCCAGGTCGGCCAGGTACGGCAGATGTTCGATGCACCGCGCGAACGTCTTCGCGAACCCACGGACGTGCAGCTCGTACACGACCGGATCATCGTGATGGCGGCCGAGTGACGGCGACTTCGGCCACGTCGTGCGCCACACGCTGCGCGGCCCCTCCTGCGTCATCACGACATCCTTCGCGTCGGGGTCGAGCAACGGCCCGACATCGTCGGCGATGAACCAGTAGAGGTCCCCGACCTCGACCTCTGCCTCGCAACTCCAGAACTCGGCCGGCGAGTGCCTGGTCATTGCCGTCTCCACGACGGTCGGCGTGCGATCACCCTGGACGAACAACGACATGCGGGCCACGTCGGGACCGTGCACGGTGAAGCGATCTACCACCCACAGAGCATGGCATCGGCTCTAGCCTGTCGAGCAATGGCTGTCACCCCCACCGGCTCCGCTCCCGTCGGGCCCACCCTGTCCCCTGCCGGTCCCGCGGAGGTCTCGCAGGCGCTGAGCCTGCACGGCTACCTGCCCGACATCGGGCTGGCCACATCGGTGTTCCTGGCGCTCTCGTTGCGGCGCCCATTGCTGCTCGAGGGCGAGGCAGGAGTCGGCAAGACCGAGGTCGCCAAGGTCATCAGCCGCTGGACAGGTGGCGAGCTGATCCGCCTGCAGTGCTATGAAGGGATCGACGCAGCACAGGCCGTGTACGACTGGGACTACTCGCGTCAGCTGCTGCACCTGCGCGCCGCCGAAGCCAGCGGCGAGGCTCGCGGCGTGGGCACCGGCGTGTTGGAGGATCAGCTCTACAACGAACGGTTCCTGTTGAAGCGGCCACTGCTGCAGGCCATCGATCATCGCCGCGAGATCGCCCCTGTCCTGTTGATCGATGAGATCGATCGCGCCGACGACGAGTTCGAGGCGTACCTGCTGGAGATGCTGTCGGATTACCAGATCACCATCCCCGAACTCGGCAAGTTCACGACGACGCGCCCCCCGATCGTCGTGCTGACCTCCAACCGCACCCGCGACGTGCACGATGCGTTGAAGAGGCGATGCCTCTACCACTGGGTCGAGCACCCCGACTTCGAGCGCGAGGTCAAGATCGTCCGCATGCGGGTGGCCAACGTCATCGAACCCTTGGCCCGGCAGGTCGCTGCCGCTGTAGAGGCGATGCGGCGCCTCAACATGTACAAGCCCCCGGGTGTCGCCGAGACCATCGATTGGGCGCAGGCACTCGCTGCGCTGGGTGTGACCGACCTCGACGAGGCGACCGTCGAGGCGACGCTCGGCACGGTGTTGAAATACCGCGAGGATCAGGAACGCGCCCGACAGTTCGGCATCGCGAACATGGTCAAGCAGGCTTTCGAGCGGAGCATCCAACAATCTTGAGCCCGACACAACTCGACCCGACACCGGCAGAGCGGATGGCGGTCACGTTCGCCCGCGTGCTGCGCGGCGGCTCGTTGCTGGTGCCGATCGGCAATGTGCTGATGTTCGTCGAAGCCCTCGGAAAGGTCGGTATCTCACAGCGCAGCAGCGTCTACTGGGCGGCGCGATCGACGTTGGTGCACCGACCGGAGGACCTGCCGATGTTCGACCGCGCCTTCGCCGTGTTCTGGGACCGGGCCGAGGCGTCCGATCTCGACGACGAGGAGGACGAGGTCGTCAAGATCACCTTGGCAACCGACGACGAGGACGACGACGGCAGCGACGGATCCGGCGAACCCAACGACGACCCGACGCTGACGCTGCGCTTCTCGGCGGTCGAAGTTCTGCGCAACAAGGATTTCGGCGCGTACGACGACGAGGAGCTCGAGCTCGCCCAACAACTGATGAGCAGACTGCGGTTCGCCGGCCCGCCGCGCCGCTCGTACCGCTTTCGTCCGTCGTCACACGGTTCGAGGCCCGATCTGCGGGCGACCCTGCGTACGGCCATCGGCGCCGGCGGCGAACCCATCCGCCGCTATTGGCAGGAGCCTGGCGACCGCCTGCGCCGGCTGGTGCTGCTGCTCGACGTCAGCGGATCGATGGAGCCGTATGCCAGGGCGATGCTGCGATTCGTGCATGCTGCCGTCGCCGGCCGGCAACGGGTCGAGGCGTTCGCTCTGGGCACCCGGTTGACCCGGGTCACCAAGGAGTTGAACAGCCGCGATCCCGACAAGGCCCTGCGTCAGGCCAGTGAACGGGTACACGACTGGAGCGGGGGAACGCGGCTCGGTGAATGCCTGAGGATGTTCAACGACGAATGGGGCATACGCGGTTTGGCACGCGGGGCGATCGTCGTGGTGCTCAGCGATGGCTGGGATCGCGGCGATCCCGTCGTTCTCGGCGAGCAGATGCGCCGGTTGCAGCGTGTCACGTACGATCTCATCTGGGTCAACCCGCTGAAGGTCACACCCGGCTACGCCCCGCTGGCCCGTGGGATGGCGGCCGCCTTGCCGTATGTTGATCACTTCGTGGAAGGCCATTCGCTCGCAGCGATGGAAGAACTGGCCAACGTCATCGCCGGCGCCTCGACAAGGAGGATGTGATGCGTGAACTGCTGGACGACATCGATCGCTGGCGCAGCGCCGGCAAGTCCGTCGCCATCGCCAGAGTGGTGGACACCGAGGGCTCGGGCCCACGCGAGCCCGGTGCGGCGATGGCGGTCAACAGCGACGGCGAGGTGGCCGGATCCGTCAGCGGCGGCTGCGTCGAGGGAGCCGTCGTCAGTGAGGCCCTGGCGATCCTCAATGGCGAGGCAGACCCGCGAATCATCACGTTCGGGTACAGCGACGACGAGGCGTTCGCCGTCGGTCTCACGTGCGGGGGCACGATCAGGCTGTTCGTCGAGGCGCTCGACTGGTGATCAGGGAACACTGAGGTGACGTCGACCTACGAACTCCTGCGCGACCGGATCAAGGCCAACGCGCCAGTCGCCCTGGCAACCGTTGTCGACGGTCCGCACGTCGGCGCCAAGCTGATCGTCACCACCAGCGAGGAGCCTGTCGGTGATCTGGGCGACACCGATCTCACACGAATCGTGGCCCGCGACGCGGTGGCCGAACTCGAGGCCGGGCGCAGCGGCATCCGTCATTACGGGCCGCAGGGTCAGACCACGCCAGAAGACCTCGTCGACACGCCGACGGTTCGGGTGTTCGTCGAGAGTTGGGCCCCGCCACCGCAGATGTGGATATTCGGCGCAGTCGATTTCACCGCAGCACTCGCCAAGGTCGCCAAGGTGCTCGGCTACAAGGTGACGGTGTGCGACGCCCGCGAGGTGTTCGCGACGCGCCGCCGTTTCCCGATGGCGGACGAGGTCGTCGTGTCGTGGCCGGGGCCGGTGTTCGCCCAACGGGGAGCAACGTTGAGCCAACGCGACGCGGTGTGCATCCTCACCCACGACCCCAAGTTCGACATTCCCGCCGTCACAGGTGCACTGACCACGAAGGTCGGCTACATCGGTGTGATGGGCAGCCGCAAGACCCACGAGAAACGGATGCAGCGACTTGCCGAGGCCGGCGTCGACCAGCCGGAGCAGCTCGAACGGCTGATGTCGCCGATCGGTCTCGACCTCGGCGCCCGCACCCCCGAGGAGACGGCGATCTCGATATGCGCCGAGATCATCGCCAGGCGTACGGGACGTAGGGCGCCATCGCTACGCGGCGCGAGCGGGCCGATTCACGGCTGACGACCGCATCGCGACCTGAGCGGATCGGCTCAACCGATCGGATTGGCGAACTTGACGCGGCTGATGCGGCGGGTAGTGACGTGTCCGACCTCGACGTCGCTGCCGGGCTGCCGGGCGTGGACGATGAGGTTGTCGACGCCCAGCCACATCATCACGTGGCCCGGGTAGTACACGATGTCGCCGGCCTGGGCCGTGGTGATCGTGCGAGCCGCGGCGTTGCGCAACTGCCGCGCACTCTGGTGGGCCAGTTCGACGCCCGCCTGCGACCAGGCGTAAGCGGTGAGGCCGGAGCAGTCGAACCCGATCCCGGCCTTGCTGGCGTTGCGGTGGTACGGCACCCCGACCTGCGTGAGCGCGGACAGCAGGGCGATCTGGTGCGATTGATCGGCGGCCAGCCAGGCCGTGTGCATCTGAGCGGCATCCGCGCCGAGGCTGGTGGCCACGGCGTACGCGGCATCCTCGAGGCGCACGCCGAAGGCATCGGTGCCCATCGTCGCCAGCGCTGCCGCTGCTGTGGTCGACACCGTGTCGAAGGTTGCCGCCACGGCGACGGTCGGGAGCTGAGTGGCACCGGCTGAGCCGGATTCAATTGCTACGACGCCGCCTCCGAGAATCGATGCAGCGAGAAGAAATGTTGCAAATCTTTGACGAATCGTCACGAAACGGTCCCCTGTCGTGTGGTGTGCACCGCGCCCCTTCGGGCCGGTGCTTAGGTCGCGGGAGGAGAAACTCCTCCAACACGGCGAAAGCGCCATACGTGAGCGCCACCGCTTCGGCTGACACAGGGACCCGCCGGCTGACGAACGCCACCATGATCCTGTAACAGATGACAAACTATCGTCATCAAACCGCAATACTCAAGTCGGCCGTAACACATTCGTCATCAAGATTCCTTGAGAATCTGCCGATCACGACTGCTTTCGGGTCCGAATCGGGCTCGAACAGGCTCCCAACCCCGCCCGTATGCTGGTTCGGATGACGCCGACCGCCGTGCTGCTCGCCGCCGGCGGAGCCAGCCGATTTGTCGGAACGACACACAAGTTGCTCGCGCTCCTCGATGGCGCACCCGTGTTCCGGCACTCGCTCGACCACGCCACGGCGGCAGGCTTCGATCAGGTCATCGTGGTGACCGGCGGCATCGACTTCGACATCGACGAGCCGGGGGTGACGACCGTGCACAACGACCGGTGGCTGCAAGGCCAGGCCGGCTCGTTGCAGCTCGGGATCGCCGCCGCGGCCCGTTACAACAGCGAATTCGTCGTCGTCGGCCTCGCCGATCAGCCGTTCGTTCCGCCATCCGCCTGGCGGGCGATCGCCACCAGCCCGTCCACCTCGCCCATCGTCGTCGCCACCTACGACGGCGTTCGCGGGCCGAATCCGGTGCGCCTGCACCGATCGGTGTGGTCGCAGCTGCCGATCGACGGCGACGAGGGCGCCCGACCGCTGATGCGCCTTCATCCGGAATGGATCGATGAAGTAGCGTGCGAAGGCTCGGCGGCAGACATCGACACGTTGGAGGATCTCGGATCATGGACAAACTTCTGAATGAGTTCACCGTGAATCGACCCATCGAGGAGACGTGGAAGGTCCTGACCAACGTCGAGCTGATCGCCCCGTGCATGCCGGGCGCGGCGCTCGAGGAGATCGAGGGCGACATCTTCCGCGGTGTCGTCAAGGTCAAGCTCGGCGCCATCTCGACGGCATTCAAGGGTCAGGCCAACTTCGTCGAGCGCGACGATGCCGCCCATCGCGCAGTGCTGAAGGGTGAGGGCCGCGACACCACCGGCAAAGGCAACGCCAGTGCCCTGATCACGGCGCAGCTCCAATCGATCGACGATGCGACGACCAAGTGCCTCGTCGAGACCGACCTGCACATCACCGGCAAGGTGGCTCAGTTCGGGCGAGGGATCATGGGCGATGTCAGCAAGAAGCTGATGACCCAGTTCGCCACCAACCTCAACACAATGCTCGACAAGCAGCCCGAGGCAACGATCGCCGAAACCGCGGCACCCGCGGTCGACGAGACGATCGCCGTTGCCGAGCGACCGGCTATCGACGAGCCGACGCCGGCAGCGGCCAGTCCCATCCGCGACTCCGCCGTCCGCAAGATCAACGGTCCTGCTGCTGCACCCATCGAGCTCTCGGATGTGGCCGGCTCGGCGATCCTCAAGCGGATTCTTCCGCTCTTCGGTGGACTGGTGCTGCTGTTGATCGTCGTGCGACGTCTCCGCCGCAGCTGATCGACGTGAGCGACGATGTCGCTGCCGTCCGTGAACTGATCGGACGGACGCCGCGCGGTGCGTTCGAGGTCGCCGTACGCGACGCGGCCGGAGCACCCATCGTGTTGTGCAACTCGCCGCTGATGGACGACGGCGAGCCGATGCCGACCCGCTATTGGCTCGTCGGGAAACAGGAGGTGTTGCAGATCAGCCGGCTGGAGTCGGGCGGCGCCGTGCGACGTGCGGAAGCCGAGATCGACCCGGCCCAGGTCGCCGACGCGCACGCCCGGTACGCCGCGGAGCGCGACGCCCACGTACCGGCCGATCACGTCGGCCCGCGCCCGCACGGCGGCGTCGGCGGAACACGAACCGGCATCAAGTGCCTGCACGCCCACTACGCCTGGTACCTCGCCGGCGGCGACGACCCGGTCGGCGCGTGGGTGGCACGCAGGCTCGCCGAGCTCGGCGACGCTCAGCCATGACGGTGGTGACCATCCGCCTGGGTGACGACGACACGATCGTCGAGATCGACGACGCCCGTCATGTTGTTCCCCTCGGCGCCGTGACGTTGATCACCGACGAACTCACCTCGGATCCACCGCGTCCCGAGGAGTTGACCAACGCCATCGGGACGGTGGTGGATCATCTCGACGACATGCTTCGCGCGCTCCCGGGAGTAGCCGAAGCCGACTCCATCGGTATTGTCGGCGATCTGGCCACTGTCATTGCTGCTGTCGAGTTCGGAGGGACCCCAACTCTTCCTTTCGCGCTCCGACGCGCCGCGGCCGAGGACGTGTTCCGTACGGTTGCCACGGAATCGTCGGCCGAGCGGGCGTTGAACCCCGGCCTTCCCGCCATCGCAGTCGACTCGATCGTGGGCGCGTGCTGCATCGTCGTCGGGATCATGCGCCACCTTCATCTCGACCAGATCGTTGTCGACGGCTCCGGGACGCAGCCATGACATTCAGTCGTCGTGGCGGATTGCACCCATCGATCACAGTCGAGCCGGGCATGCGGCTCTACGGCAAACGAGTGATGTTGCGCCCACTGATGATCAGCGACTTCGCCCAGTGGACCGAGGTCCGCCAGCGCAACGAGCAGTGGCTCACCCCGTGGGAGCCGCTGCGCGCCAACAACCTCGCCGACCCGACACGGCATCGAGACGCTTTCAGCGCGCGCTGCGCGACGCGGGATCGTGAACGGCAGGTCGGATCGGCGTATGGCTTCGGCCTGTTCGTCGACAACGCGTTCGCCGGTGAGATCAACATCAACAACGTCGTGCGCGGCGCGTTCCAGTGCGGCGTCGTGGGGTACTGGATCGATCAACGACACGCCGGCAACCGCTACGTGGCCGAGGGAGTCGCTGTTCTCTGCCGATTCGCCTTCGACGAACTGCACCTGCACCGCCTGGAGATCTGCATCGTGCCGCGCAACACCAACAGTCGCAAGGTGATGGAGGTGCTCGACATCCGCGAGGAAGGCGTCGCCCTTCGCTACCTCGAGATCAACGGCGCGTGGGAAGACCACATGCGCTACGCGATCACCGGTGAGGAATGGCAGGACCGTCGCAACGACTTCGCCACGACCTGGGGTTAGCCCGGGCTACTCGCTGGCGATGCGGAAGGCCTGAGCCTTCGCCTTGCGCATCGTCGTGCGCCGCTTCCACATCTTCATCTTCCAGTGTCGCTTGGTGTCGGTGCCACCCTTGACCTTCGCGGCATCGTGATGGTGCGCCGGGACCCAGGCTCGGCCTGGCTCGTGTACTTCATCCGGCTCATAGCCGGCGCTCACTTGTGCGGCGACCGCGTCGAGCTCGCTGTGGATGCGGTGCCGCTCGTTGTGAGCGTGGGCTCGGGCATCCATCTTGGGCGGTGGAACCGCCTCTTGACTGCGATGACGCTGGCTCATGAAGTACCTCCGTTGTTCGTCGGAACGTACGTGCTGGGTGCAACCCCGTGAGTCAACGGTAACCCACACCTAGAGCAGCACGGAAGGCACGTTGCGTAACATTCGTGCGCGCTTTTGGGGCATGCCGGGCGTTACGGCTTTGTGCGAATCTTGGCCTGCAACGCCGCCAGCCGCTCGGCGAACCACGGTTGCCTCGTGCTCCACAACTGCGGCTCCAGCTCGCGCTTGACCGCTGCTGGATGCGTGTCGACATCGGCCATCGCCTGAATGGTCTTCTTGGCCTCGATCGCCAGTGCTCGCGGCGCGCCGGCGGCGCGCGCCGCCATGGCCTGCGCGGCTTGGAGCAGTTGATCGTCGTCGACGCAGCGGTGCGCCAGCCCGACCCGGGCAGCCTCTTCGCCGTCCATCACGTCTCCGAACACGACGGCCGCCATCGCCGTCTGCGGTCCGACGATCCGCCGCAGCATCCACGTGTGGCCGCCGCCAGGATGCAAACCGATCTGCAGGAACCGCGTGTCGAACTTGGCCCGGCGCGCAGCCAGCCGCACGTCGCAACCCAAGGCCAGGTTCATGCCGGCGCCGACCGCCGCTCCGTTGACCGCTGCGAGCGTGGGCAGCGGGCTGCGGGCGATCCGCAAGAACCCTTCGTAGATCGCGCCGAGGCTCTCCTCGCCCGCCTCGGCGAGGTTGCCGAGGTTTGCACCGGCACAGAAGGCCGGGGCGGCCCCGGTGACGACGATGGCGCCGATCGATTCGTCCGCTTCGATCTCGTCCATCGCGGCGACGATCTCGTCGACCATCGGCGCGGTCAGCGTGTTGCGTTCCGTTGGGTTGTTGAGGGTGAGCGTTGCAACACCTTCGGAACGGGTGACGACGACGAGCGACATGGGCCCACCGTAGTGGCACGGTAGCGTCACCGGCTGATGCTCGACCACGTGTTCACCGATGCGATCAGTGCGCTCCGCGACGCATTCGAGGCTGCCTTCCTGGAGCGGCAGGCGTTCGACGAGCACTTCCAGGTCGACGTCTTGCTGGGGGACCTGTCGTGGGAGACGTCGTACGGTCTGCCCGGCGAAGGACAGCCACCGCGGGTCGTCGCCCACATCAACTTCGACTGGCCGAGCTGGAGCCAGACGGCCTACCGCAGCTGGTGCGTCGAGGAGGTCCTCGACCGTCTACCGGCGATCGAGATGGAGATCGTCTTCCGCGTGCAACGCCTGATAGCCCAACCCGATCCGACGGTCGTGCAACCGGCAATGCCCGAGACGAGCCCGCTGATCGGCAACGAACGGATGGAACGTGCCGGCCTGACCGTGGAGATCGGTCACTTCGACGGGATCGACGGCGAGCCCGAATACGCCATCGAGGTGACCTACGAGGGCCTGTACGAGCTGGCCGAGGAGACCCTCGCGGATGGTGCCAGCACGTTGCTCGACGAACACTTCGGGGCCCTCGGCGGTTGGATCTCGGCGACCCTCGTGAAGCTCGGTGACCTGAAGCTGGGCTTCCGCCCGGCCGACGATGCCAGCCTGTGACGGCTGCTACAACTTGGCGCCGCGGGCCCGGAGTTCGGTACGGATGGCTTCGGCGATGTCGAGGGCGAGGATCTCGGCGCCGGTCTCGTTGAGGTGGAAGCCGTCCTTGGCACGGACCGCCTTGAACACGTTGTCGCGGGGATCCTGCACCAGGTCGGCGTAGCCGCCGCTGAGGCCCGAAAAACGGCTCCAGGTGTCGATGAACACGACCTTCGGGCGCTTGGCGGCCTCGGCGATGACCACCTCGTTCTGCACCTGCAACCGCGCCGTCACATCGGGGTTGTTGTCGTTGGGGATACCCACCCAGATCAGCGTTCGGTTCTCACCGCCGAGGTAGTCCATGGCCGCGCCGACACGTTTGCCGTACTCCGCCCGCCAGTCGGTGTCGTCACCACCGGCACCCGGGTTGTGCTGCACGGCCCACGACTTGTCGAGGTTCCGCAAACCCTGCGCGTCGTTGCCTCCGAACGTGACGACGACGATGTCGGGATTGGCTGCCGGGATCGACTGGGCGAAGTGCGTGGGCCAATCGAAGAAGTCAGGCCGGCTGAGACCGGACGACACCTTGTAGTCGAGAGTGGTGGTGACCATCCCCGTCTGCTTCATGAGCCTCTCGAGGTACGGCCCGAAGGTGCCGGCGTCGCTGTCGCCGGCGACGTAGAGCTCGGCCGGGTCGGCCGCCGATGGAACCGTCTTCGCCTTCGGCTTGAGCTCAGTGGTGGTCGTCGACGTCGAGGGCTCGGTCAGCGGCGTGACACCGTCGCCGACGATCAGCGAAGTGCTCGGCGCAGTCGGCGCGGCTTCGATCGATTTGCTGGGTGCTCCGAGGACCGCCGAGACGATCGAGTACGCGAGGAACAGCACGGCGAGCCCGGCGATGGCTGCGGCGACCCGGCGCGCGGCATAGACACGTTGTGGCAGGCGCTGGCGCGGTGGGTGTACAGGAGCGAGGTACATCGTCTACCGCGGGGGATTCTATGGGGCCGGGATGCCCTGAACGAGCCTCTCCCGAGGGCGGCGGGGCCGGGATAGAGTGGGCCCGGCAATTCCGTCCCAACAAACACTCCTAGGGGGAGAACAATGCGAAAGCCCAAGCGATTCACATCGCTGGCTGCCGTTGCCATGCTGGGTCTGCTTGTCGCAGCCTGTGGCAGCGACACCAAACAAGCAGCATCCACCGACGCACCGTCCGTCAGCAGTGCCACCGGCGTCAGCAGTGCGCCCGAGACCACCAGTGCATCATCCGACACGAGTACCGGAACGGCGACCGCGCCTGCAGGATCCAGCGACGTCACCGCAGGCGTCGCGTTCGACACCGGCGGTCGCGGTGACGGCACCTTCAACGACTCCGCCGGAAAGGGCCTCGACAAGGCCGTCAGTGAGCTCGGCGTCAAGAAGATCGAGCTCGAGGCGACCAAGGACGAAGACCGCGCCACCAACCTCGCCCTGCTCGTCTCGCAGAAGGCCAACCCTGTCATCGGCGTCGGCTTCCTGTTCGGTGACTCCATGCTGCCGCTCGCCAAGGCCAACCCCGACACCACGTTCGCCATCGTCGACTCCGTCGTCGACGCACCCAACGTGCGCAGTCTGGTGTTCGCCGAGAACGAAGGCTCCTTCCTGGTCGGCGCTGCCGCAGCACTGAAGAGCAAGACCGGTCACATCGGTTTCATCGGTGGGCAGGAGATCGACCTGATCAAGAAGTTCGAGGCCGGGTACATCGCCGGAGCGAAGGCCGTGAACCCCGACATCAAGATCGAGAGCAAGTACCTCGGACCGGCCGGTGACAACTCCGCATGGGGCAACGTCGCCGGTGCCAAGGAGATCGCCAGTGGCTGGTACGACTCCGGCGCCGACGTGATCTACACGGCCGCGGGCGGATCCGGTGCGGGCACCATCCAGGCTGCCGTCGAGAAGAACGCCTGGGCAATCGGTGTCGACTCCGACCAGTACCTGCTCGCCAAGCCCGATGAGCAGAAGCACATCCTCACCTCGATGGTCAAGAGCGTCGACGTTGCTGTGTTCCAGACCATCAAGGCTGTTGCCGACGGCGACACCAAGGGCGGCATCATCACCTTCGACCTGAAGTCCGATGGTGTGTCCTACGCGACGTCGGGTGGATACCTCGACGACATCAAGGACAAGCTCGAGGCGTACAAGGCCGACATCATCAGCGGCAAGATCGTGGTTCCCACGAAGCCGTGATCTGACTCGTCATTGACTGCACGAGCCCGGGGCAATCGCGCCCCGGGCTCGTGTGTTATACCAACGTGATGGATGGGACCTATGCGGTCGAACTGGTCGACATCGGGAAGAGCTTTCCCGGCGTCGTCGCCAACCACGACATCACGATCAAGATCCGTGCCGGCACCATCCACGCGATCGTCGGGGAGAACGGCGCCGGCAAGTCGACGTTGATGAAGACCCTCTACGGCATGCATCAGGCCGACGAGGGAACCATCTCGGTGTTCGGCCAGGAGGTGCACTTCAAGTCGCCCACCGATGCCATCGCGGCAGGCGTCGGCATGGTTCACCAGCACTTCATGCTGGCCGACAACCTGACCGTCGTCGAGAACATCATTCTCGGCGCCGAACCTGCGCGCCGTGGGGTGTTGAAGCTCGGCGAGGCCAAGCGCCACCTCACCGAGCTCGAGCGTTCGATCGGCGCGCACGTCGACCTCGACGCGCTCGTGGCCACGCTCGGCGTCGGCCAACGCCAGCGGGTCGAGATCCTCAAGGTGTTGTATCGCGGCGCGAAGATCCTGATCCTCGACGAACCGACTGCAGTCCTCGTACCGCAAGAGGTCGACGAGCTGTTCGCGACGCTCCGGCAGCTCGTCACCGACGGCTCGACCATCATCTTCATCTCGCACAAGCTCGACGAGGTGCTGGCGATCTCCGACGAGATCACCGTCATCCGCGACGGCACCACAGTTGCCACGGTCGTACCCGGCGACGTGAACCGCCGCAAGCTCGCCGAGCTGATGGTCGGCTCGCAGCTCCCCGACCCGTCAGGGCGCGCCAGTACCGTCGGCGTCGAAGAGGTGCTGAAGGTGAGCGGCCTCGATGTCTCCGCCGACGGCGACGGCGACGGCGCAAAGCTGGTCGTCGACGCGGTGACGTTCACCGTGCACGACGCAGAGGTGCTCGGGATCGCCGGCATCGAGGGCAACGGGCAGTTCGAACTGTGCGAGGCAATCCTCGGCCTGGCCCCCGCCGTGAGGGGCACGGTCGAGCTCAACGGGCACGACCTCACCCATCTCGGGGTGCAGGAACGACGTGACCTCGGGATCTCGTACATCCCCTTCGACCGCCACCGCGAAGGATTGTTGCTCGAAGCACCGCTGTGGGAGAACACGATGCTGGGCCGCGACGAGGCGCCGGGCCTCTGGAGCGGTCCGTTCGTCTCGGGCACCGGGGCCAGACGCGATTGCGAGCGGATCGTCGAGCGGTTCGGTGTGCGGACGCCGGGGGTCGAGATTCCCGCGTTCGCGCTGTCGGGCGGCAACCAGCAGAAGCTCGTCGTCGGACGCGAGCTCTCCAGCGAGACCCACATCCTCATCGCCGCACACCCAACGCGCGGTGTCGACGTCGGCGCGCAGGCGGCGATCTGGGACGAGATCCGCGCCGTGCGCGACAAGGGGGTCGGCGTGCTGCTGATCTCCGCCGACCTCGAGGAGCTCATCGGTCTCTCCGACCGGGTTGCGGTGATCTTCGACGGCAGGATCACGGCGATATTGGATCCCGCGACCGCGACGCCCGAGCTCCTGGGCTCGTACATGACAGGCGAGATGCAGGGGGCTGCATGAAGAACAGGCAGAAGTGGCAGGGCATCGCAATCACGTTGGGAGGCTCGGTCCTGGCGCTCGTCATCGCCTTCGCCATCTGCGGCGTGTTCCTGGCGTTGATCGGACACAACCCGTTCACGGTGTACCACCAGATGCTCAGCTACGACATCAGCCGGGACTCGTTCCTCGACGCGCTCCGCCGCGCGGTGCCGCTGATGCTTGCGGCCACGGCGGTGGCAATCGGCTTCAAGATGTCCTTGTTCAACATCGGGGTCGAAGGCCAGAGCCGTCTCGCGGTGCTGCTGACCGCGGGGATCGCCACGCAGGTGCATCTCCCGGCAGTTCTGCACGTGATGTTCTGCCTCGTGCTGGCGATGTTGGTGGGCGCCGTATGGGCCGGCGTCGCCGGAATCCTGAAGGTCAAACGCGGTGTCAACGAGGTGATCTCGACGATCATGCTCAACTACATCGCGATCGGTCTCGTCAGCTGGATGTTCGACACGTTCTTCGTAGTCGGCGCCGACACCTTGAACGTGAAGACCAAGGAGCTGCCGCGCACGGCCTGGTTCCCCGAGTTGGTGAAGGGCAAGCTGACGGGCTTCGTCTTCATCGTCGCGATCGTGATCTTCGCGTTCTGGGTGATCGTGTGGAAGACCAAGTTCGGCTTCCACCTCCGCTCGTCCGGTGCGAACCCGGGTGCAGCGCGGGTTGCCGGTGTCAACCCGTCGCGGATGATCATGACGTCGATGCTCCTGTCCGGCGCGATCGCCGGCTTGGTCGGCATGCCGGGCCTGCTGGGCGATTCCCACGCCTACCGGCGCGGCCTGGCCGAGGGCTACGGCTTCGACGGCATCGCGGTGGCTCTGCTCGGGCGGAACCACCCAGTCGGCATCGTGATCTCGGGGCTGCTGTTCGGATTCCTCGACCACAGCTCGGGGATCCTGCAGGTCAACTCGATTCCGCGATCGATCATCGACATCATCAAGGGTGTAATCGTCCTGACGGTCGTCATCGTCAACGAGGCACTGAAGCGCTGGCACAACCGTCGCACCCAGCAGGCGTCGGCCGCGATGATCAGTGCCATCGAGTTGGAGGTGGCGACGGCATGACGCAGACCCTCACACAACCGACGCCGGCCAGTCCCACCTACGGCGTGGCCGATCGCATCCGCAGGTTGACGAAGACGCAGCGCATGGTCGGCGCCGGGCTGTTGGTCATGCTCGTGATGTCGACTGCGAGGGTGATCGCCAATGCCAACGACCTCACCTCCTCGGGCACGGTCGCCTCGACATTGCGGCTCTCGGCGCCGCTGGTCTGCGCCGGTCTCGCCGCGCTGTGGGCCGAACGAGTGGGCATCGTCAACATCGGCATCGAGGGGATGATGATCATCGGCACGTGGGCCGGCGGGTTCGGCGCGTGGAAGTGGGGGCCGTGGGAAGGTCTGCTGCTCGGCATCATCGCCGGTTCACTGCTCGGTCTGATCCATGCCTTGGCGACGGTTCGATTCAACGTCGACCATGTCATCTCCGGCGTCGCCATCAACATCTTCGCCCCCGGAGCAGCACGGTTCCTCTCCGAGCAGATATTCACGCCACACGGTGGAGGCGCCAGCAACTCGCCGGCGCAGTCGTCGGCGATCCAGTCGTTGAACCTGCCGTTCATCGCCGGCGGAAAGCTCTTCGGCTGGAAGACGCCCGACGTCGCCGGCTGGCTCGAGAAGCGCCACTGGTTCCTCGTCAGCGACATCGCCGCGGTCATCCGCGGTCTGGGTCGCGACGTGTCGTTCGCCACGGTGATCATCGTCCTCCTCGTGCCATTGTCGGCATGGGTCCTGTGGCGGACGCGATTCGGCTTGCGGCTGCGCAGCTCTGGTGAAGCGCCGTACGCCGCGGCCAGCCTCGGCGTCAACATCCCCCGCCTGCGGTATCAGGGCATGGCGATCAGCGGCGCCCTCGCCGGGCTCGGCGGTGCGTTCCTGTCGGTGGTCGCCGCCAACCTGTATCGGGAAGGTCAGACGGGTGGTCAGGGCTTCATCGGCCTGGCCACGGCGATCTTCGGCAACTGGCGCCCATGGGGCGTGCTGAGCGGAGGCATCCTCTTCGGTTTCGCCACGGCGCTTCGTCTCCGCGATGCCAAGAACGTACCGGCACTCTTCCTCGTGCTCGCCATGGCGCTGCTCGTCATGGGCATCGTCGCCCTGCGTAGACGACACCTGATTGCCGGGCTGGTGTCGATCGTGTGCGCAATCCTCGCCGCTGTGGGCTACGTCACGATCGACAAGCTTCCGCAGGCGCTCACGTTCATGACGCCGCACGTCATCACACTGATCGTCCTGACGACCGCCAGCCAGCGGCTGCGGCCGCCCGCGTTCTCGGGTCGGCCCTATCGCGAGGGCGACTCGCACTAGCCGCCGAGACGTACCCCAGCACCGCAGAGCCCGTCGAGCACGGCTCTCACGTCGGCGCCCACCCGGTTCAACTGGTAACCACCTTCCTGGACGATCAGCATCGGGCGGTCGATCGTCGCGATGGCCTTGCCGACTTCTCCGAAATCAGCGGTCGTCAGGCACAGGCCGGCGGTTGGATCGCCATCGGCGGGGTCGACGCCGAGCGAGACGACCACGTAGTCGGGATCGAATGCCTCGACCGCGTCGAGGCCGACCTGCAGTTCGGCCAGGAAACGGTCGCCGGTGGTGCCCAATGGGATCGGCAGGTTGAGGTTGGCGCCGGCACCGGGGCCATCGCCGCTTTCGTGGGCGCGACCGACGAACCACGGATAGTTCTGGTCGGGATCCATGTGGATGCTGACGAACTGCACATCACCGCGGCGGTAGAAGATCTGCTGCGTTCCGTTGCCGTGATGGGCATCGATGTCGAGCACCGTGACTCGCTGCACGCCACTGTCGACCAACGCCTGGGCGGCGATCGCGGCATTGTTCAACAGGCAGAACCCACCGAACGCAGATCGGGTCGCATGATGCCCCGGTGGTCGGCACAAGGAGTAGACGCGGCGTTCACCGGCGAGCACCCGGTCGACACCCGACAGGGCGATGTCGACCGACGCGAGCGCCGCCGGCCAGGAGCCCTCGCTGAGCGGCGACGAGGTGTCGAAGCAGAACCAACCGAGCCGACCGTAGGCGTTGCTGAACGGGGCGCGGCCGACGGGCATACCCTCCACGAGACCGGGGTGGATGAACATCTCGGCGATCACTGACTGCGCCTCGGGCAGTGCGGTCATGTACTCCTTCCACGCCGTCGACAGGAAGTCGACCAGATCCGAGTTGTGCACTCGCAGGATCGGCTGCATTCCGTGCGGCGCCGGCGCGACCGTTGCGTAGTCGCCGTCGCTGAGTGCATGAACGATGCAGTCGACGCGTTGCGGCACCTCGAATCGGCCGACCATCGCTCCTGAATAGACGTCCCACTCGGGGTCGTGCGAGCGGTGCTCGTCGCTGGTGATGACAGAGATTGGCTGCGTCGGCATGCAGCCAGAGTAGATCGCCGGAGGCTCGGTTCCTATGCCTCGAGCCGGGCGACGGCTTGCACCTCGATGCCGCCGCGCGGGCGTTGCGTCAAGGTGACCGTGACCCATCTCGGCTTGCACGTCGTCATCACCTCGTCGGCGATCTCGGCAGCCAACGCCTCGGCGAACACGGCGCGATCGCGGAATCCCCACAGGTACAACTTGAGGCTCTTCGACTCGATGCACCACTCGTGCGGTGCGTATTCGATGACAACGTGCGAGAGATCGGGCTGATCCGTCACCGGGCACATCGAGGCGACCTCGTCGGTGGTGAAACGCACGGTCGTTACATGCGCGGGTGCCGCGAACGCCTCGACGTGCTCGATGGCATGACGCACTGTGTGACCCAAGACAGTCAATTCCATGGCATCAGGGTAGGCGTGTCTTTGGCCGCCGCCTACGCTCTGGTGATGGCATCCGTGCTAGACGACCGTCAGATCGAGCACTACCAACGCGACGGGTTCCTGGTGCTCCCGGGCTTCGTCGACAAGAGCGACTGCGACGAGTTGAAGCTGGCGGCGAACCAGATCGTCGCCGACTTCCGGCCCAGCGGCGCGCGAACCATCTTCACCACCAGCGAACAGGAGCGGGTCAGCAACGGCGAGTTCCTCGCATCAGGCTCCGGGGTGTGGTGCTTCTTCGAGGAGGAGGCGTTCGATGACGACGGCCGGTTGCGCACGGCCAAGGAGCTGAGCATCAACAAGATCGGCCACGCGATGCACGACCTCGATCCGACCTTCGAGAAGTTCTCGTATCGCCCCGAACTCGCCGGCGTCGCCGCCGACATCGGCATGGCCGACGCCCTGGCGTTGCAGAGCATGTACATCTTCAAGCAACCCCTGATCGGCGGCGAGGTCGCCTGCCATCAGGACAGCACGTTCCTCTACACCGATCCGTTGTCAGTTGCCGGATTCTGGTTCGCGATCGAAGACGCCACGCTCGACAACGGTTGCCTGTGGACCAAGCCCGGCAGCCACCGCACAGCGCTGCGCAAGGTGTTCAAACGCGCCGGCGAGACCGACGCCGACGGCACCCTGTTCGAGGAGCTCGACCCCAGTCCGCTGCCGTCGCCGTCGGAGCTCACCGCCCTGCCCGTGCCCGCCGGCACGATGGTGATCCTGCACGGCCTGCTGCCGCACTGGAGCGACATCAACCGCTCGCCGAAGAGCCGGCACGCGTATTCGCTGCACTGCATCTCGGCTGCTGCCGACTACCCGGCGTGGAACTGGCTGCGTCGCTCGCCAGACATGCCGTTGCGTTCACTCGCTGCCGTCGCCGGAGTCCCCGCGTGAACATCAACAGCCTGCCGAAAGCCCTGCTGCACGATCACCTCGACGGTGGCCTGCGCCCGGCGACCGTCGTCGAGCTGGCAGCGGAGTACGGGTACACGAAGTTGCCCACCACCGACGTCGACGAGCTCGCCTCGTGGTTCAACCGCGGCGCCAAGCGCAACGACCTCGTGCTCTACCTCGAGACGTTCGCCCACACGGTCGGTGTCATGCAGCACCGCGACGCCATCGAACGGGTCTCGTACGAGTGCGCGGTCGACCTTGCCGCCGACGGTGTCGTGTACGCCGAGGTCCGCATGGCGCCGGAGTTGTGCACCGAGGAAGGCCTCTCGCTCGACGGGGCGGTCGAGGCGATGCTCGACGGCTTCCGTCGTGGCGCCGCCGGCACCGACCTGACCATCTACCTCATCCTGTCGGCGATGCGCACCGCCGCACGCAGCCGCGAGATCGCCGAGCTGGCAGTCCGATGGCGCGATCAGGGCGTCGTCGGCTTCGACATCGCGGGTGCAGAGGAAGGCTTCCCGCCGACGCACCACCTCGACGCGTTCGACTACGTGCGCCGCGAGAACTTCCACACCACGATCCACGCCGGCGAGGCGTTCGGTCTGCCCAGCATCTGGGAGGCCGTGCAGTTCTGTGGCGCCGAGCGGCTCGGCCACGGGGTGCGCATCGTCGACGACATCACCGGCGCCACCGGAGAGGAAGAGCTGGGGCGTCTCGCAGCGTTCGTGCGCGACCGCCGTATCCCACTCGAGCTGTGCCCCACGTCGAACCTCGGCACGGGTGTGTGCAAGACCATCGCCGAGCACCCCATCGGGATGCTGCGACGCCTGCGGTTCCGCGTCACGGTCAACACCGACAACCGGCTGATGAGCGCGACGTCGATGACGTACGAGATGGAGCAACTGGCCGAGGCGCTGGGTTGGGGTCTCGACGACTTCGAGTGGCTCACGATCAACGCGATGAAGAGCGCGTTCGCCCCGTTCCCCGAACGGCTGCGAATCATCAATGGCATCGTCAAGCCGCGCTACGCGCTGGCCCGCGCCGAGCAGAGCGTCGGTCTCAACTAGCTCTCGACCGCAGTCGGTGACAATCGGCGGGCATTCGTCAAGACTGTGCGAAGAATCGCACCGAAGTGACATCCGGGCCACCGCAGTCCCGTTGATCCCACGTCTCGGCCAACCCGGCCGTCGCTCGTGATGAGGAGATCAATGTGGTGAGCCCCCTGCAGGGATTGAAGCTCGGTCGACGCGCCGTCGCCATCGGCTTCGTGTTGTCCGCAGCAACCGCCACGGCCGTCGGTGCGGCGAGCGGCCATACGCCGTGGCCGGAGCCGGCGCGGCCGTCGTTCAGCACGACTTCCGAACAACCGCACGTCACCGAGGCGTCGCCCCCGACCACCGTGCCTGCAGCGGTCGAGCCGACTACCACGGTCTCAGCGGTCGTCGCACCCGTCGTACCGGTGGTCGAACAAACGCCCGGGCCGTCGCAGCCCGCAACGGCCGAGCCGGCAACGACTCAACCAACCCCTGCCGCGCCGACACCCGAGCCGGTCGCCGAAGAATCGACGACAACCGAGGCCGTGGCCGCCGCGCCACCGCCCGCCGCGCCGGCGCCCGCGTCGCCACCGTCGCACGACAACCACGTCCCGGAGACCCTCTCGATGACGTGCGCGGCGACCGACGGCTCGGTGGCGCCTGTGTCGTGCTCGTGGTCGGGCGAGACACCTGCGGGCTTCGCGTTGTTCGTGGTGTTGCGCGGCGACCCCGATGGCAAGGGACGAGTTCCCTTTCGCTCCTCCACGCCGGGCGCCGGTTCGTTCGTCGACTCGACACCTTCGGCCGGCAGCCACAGCTACGTGCTCGTTGCACTCGATTCCGCAGAACATCCCCTCGCACATAGCAACATGGTGCTCGTCCAGATCGCAGCGGCGTAGCGCCGAGGGAGGGTGGGTGCACATCTCGTCGCCCTCGGCATCCCTCATCGACCTCGGTGATCAGGAACTTGCCATGCGTGCCCGGTCCGACCGGTCGGCGTTCGCAGAGCTGTACCGCCGGCACGTGCAGGCGGTGCATGCCTTCACTTACCGCCGATCGGGTTCGCGCGACGTTGCCGAGGAGGCAACGTCGGCGACGTTCGAGAAGGCGCTCCGATCGATCTCCTCGTTCGAATGGCGCCAGACCGGATTGCGCCCGTGGCTCTACAAGATCGCATCCAACGAGGTGGCAAATGTCTACCGACGATCGGCCGCAGTCGATGCACCGCGTGGCCAACTGGCGATGCGGGAGCTGGCCCCCGACGCCAACATCTCGTCGTCTGATCTCGACGGCACCGTCGACCGCTTCGACAGCGAGGGGTTGCATCGCGCACTCGACGAGCTGCCCGCCCGCTATCGGGAAGCGATCACGTTGCGGTATCTCAGCGGGCTGTCGGCCGACGATGCAGCAATCGCGATGGGTTGTTCGAAGCCGATCCTGGCCGTCACACTCCACCGGGCGGTCGGTGTGCTCCGCAAGCGGCTGTCGGAGCCGACGATGACCACAGGAGGCAAGTGATGCGACCGTCACGGCAAGACGTCGTCGATCTCCTGCAGCGGGAGGCAGACACGCCGACCCCGGCCATCGACGCTGTGTTCGTCGAGCAGTTGGCACGGCGGCTGCGCGCGCTCGACCTTGGTCCGATCGTGCCACCGCGTCGCCGGCGGATCGGGCGCGCCAGTTTCATCGCCATCGTTGCTGTCACCGCCACCGCCGGTGCCGCCGGGGCAGCAGCGGGCGTGATCTCGTGGCGCACCTCTCCTGAAACGCCCGCTGTCACGAAGCCAATCTCCACCGCCCAACCGACGATCGAGTTGCCTTCGTCGTCGAGCACACCGCGGGTGATCACCGCGGAGACGACGAGCCCGGCAACGGTGGTCGAGTCGACGACGCTCGCACCGACGGCGACGGTGACGGTCGAGACGACGGCGCCGACCACTACCCCAACGCCACCACCCACCGTGCCGCCACCCAGCACCGAGGTCCGGGTCGCGGCGACGTTGGCCCTGACGTGCCGGCCGAGCACCGCAGCCATCTCATGCACCTGGGATTCGGGCCCGGCCGGCACCACCCATTACGCGGTGCTGCGCACCGACGACGCCGGAGGCCGAGGTCGGGTCTTCACCCCGGAGCCGGGCTCGACCACTTACGTCGA
>JBDTYA010000204.1:0-22364 GCA_040005915.1 Ilumatobacteraceae bacterium | reverse complement strand
CGGTGAGGGCGGCGGGCAGGTGGGCCTCGGGTCGACCTATGGCGTCGTGTTGCTGCTGCTGTGCCTGGTGTTCATCATCTGGTACCTGATCAACAACTACCGGGAGAACGAGGCATGAGCGCGCAGCTGACTGTCGTCAAGCGCCAACCGAGACGCGCCAAGATCTGGCGTGTCTCGCTCTACGCGTTCCTGACGACGATGGCGCTGTTGTGGCTCGTGCCGGTCGGCGGTGCGATCTACGCCTCGTTGCGGCCGTACAACGAGACGCAGAAGGTCGGCATCTTCTCGCTGCCGAAGACCTTCACGTTCCAGAACTACAGGGACGCGTGGACGACGGGTGGCATGAGCCGGGCGTTCGGCAACACCGCATTCATCGTGATCCCGGCGCTGGTCCTCGTCCTCGCGTTCTCCAGCGCGATGGCGTTCGCTGTCAGTCGTTTCAGCTGGCGCTTCAACGTCACGCTGCTGTTGATCTTCACGGCCGGCAACCTCCTGCCGGCGCAGGTCATCTTCCAGCCGCTGTTCCAGATGTTCAAGGCGACGCCGTGGCCCGACTTCCTCAGCGACACGAACACCGGCGATCTGCTCGGCACGAAGGTCGCGGTCATCATCATCCACGTCGCGTTCCAGACGGGGTTCTGCACGTTCGTGTTGAGCAACTACATGAAGACGATCCCGAAAGAGCTCGGCGAGGCCGCGCTGGTCGACGGGGCCAGCGTCGTGCGTCAGTTCTTCCAGATCATCATGCCGTTGTGCCGGCCGGCGTTGGCGGCGTTGGCGACACTGGAGTTCACGTGGCTGTACAACGATTTCTTCTGGGGTGTCGTGCTGTTGAACCAGGGTGCCGAGCGTCCGATCACGTCGTCGATCGCCAACCTCGGTGGACAGTTCTTCAGCAACGACAACCTCATCGCCGCAGGCTCGATGATCATCGCCGTCCCCACGCTGGTGGTCTACCTCGCGCTGCAGCGCCACTTCATCAGCGGTCTCACGCTGGGGGCCAGCAAGGGATGAATCGCCACCCTCGTTCACCGGCAACGCCTCGCTGATGCTGCCCGTCATCGGACAGTTCCGGCCGTGGACCGACCCGGCGATCACCGGCATCGGCAGGTTGCCGATGCACGTGCCATTGACGAGCGCCGATCGACGATCGCTCGACGGGTCGTGGTCGTTCGGGTTGTTCGACCACCCCGACGCTGTTCCCGAGTCGGCCATCAGCGGCACCCCACCGGCGACGACCGTCGCCGTCCCTGGTAGCTGGACGATGCAGGACACCGGCGACCACCCGCACTACACCAACGTGCAGATGCCGTTCGCCGGCCCGCCGCCTGCGCTGCCCGCCCGGATCACGACCGGTGTGTATCGCACGACGTTCGCCGCGCCGCGCAAGTGGAAGGGCACCCAGATCGTGTTGCACGTGGCCGGCGCCGAGAGCGTGCACGCCGTGTACGTCAACGGTGCGTTCAGCGGCTATGGCACCGACAGTCGCCTGCCGAGCGAGTACGACGTGTCGGCATTCGTGAAGACGGGCAAGCCCAACGAGATCGCGATCGTCGTCATCCGCTACAGCGCCGGCAGCTACATCGAGGACCAGGACCAGTGGTGGATGGCCGGCCTGCACCGTTCGGTCCACATCGAGTCGCGCGCCGCGGTGCACGTCGCCGATGTGCGTTGCGAGGCCGATTTCGATCCGGTGTCGGGTGACGGCACCGTGAAGGTCACCACCGAGGTCGGGTTCGTCGCCAGGCCGCAAGCCGGGTGGATCGTTCGCACAACCCTGCGCAACCCGAAAGGGCGGGCGGTTGGCCGGCCCCAGGTAACTACCGTGCCGCACGCGTTCGCCAGGCCGTTGGTCTTCTTCGGTCACGTCGCCGAGGCCGAATGGGCGGTGCCGTCGGCCGCGGCGTGGTCGGCGGAGGCGCCCAACCTCTACGAGGTGACCTGCGAGCTGTCGAGTCCCGACGGACTGCTGACCGAGACGGTCGTGCAACGTGTCGGGCTGCGGCGCGTCGAGGTGGTCGACCGGCGGTTGCTCGTCAACGGTCAGCCGATCTGGGTGTTCGGCGTCAACCGACACGACCATCATCCCGATCGCGGCAAGGCGGTCACTGCCGACGACATCCGCAGCGATCTCGTGGCGATGCGTTCGCACAACATCACCTCGGTGCGTACCTGCCACTACCCCAACGACAGCGCGTTGTACGACCTGTGCGACGAGTTGGGGATGTACGTCGTCGACGAGGCCAACGTCGAGAGCCACGCCTACAACACCAGCATCTGCGACGACGCTCGGTACCGCTCGGCGTTCGTCGAGCGCGCAGCGCGAATGGTGCAGCGCGACCGCAATCATCCGTCGATCATCCTGTGGAGCCTCGGCAACGAGAGCGGCTACGGATCCAATCACGACGCGATGGCAGCGTGGATCCGTCGTGTCGATCCCGGTCGTCCGCTGCACTACGAGGGCGGCATCATGCACGGCGATGGCACCCAACCGGTCAGGTCGATGGCCAACTGGGTCAGCGGCGGTCTCGACGTCAGCGACCTGACGTGCCCGATGTATCCCGAGATCGAGACGATCCGCCGCTATGGCGCCGATGGCGTGGGCACCCGTCCGCTGATCATGTGCGAGTACAGCCATGCGATGGGCAACTCCAACGGGTCGCTCGCGGACTACTGGGAGACCATCACCTCGACGCCCGGCCTGCAGGGCGGGTTCATCTGGGAATGGAAGGACCACGGGCTGCGCCGGCGGCTCGCCGATGGGAGCACCCGCCTGGCCTATGGCGGCGACTTCGGCGACACACCCAACGACGGGAACTTCGTCGCCGACGGGTTGATGTCTGCCGACCTCGAGCCGCACCCTGCGATGCGCGAGGTCGCATGGGTCTACCGGCCGGTCACCGTCTCGCTGTCGGGTGGTCCGCGGAGCCGGTCGCTGCGCGTCGGCAACCGGCGATCGTTCATCGCGCTCGAAGATCTCGTCGCCTCGTGGGAGCTGCTCGTTGCCGGCAGGGTGGTGAAGCACGGCAAGCTGCGCGTACCGAAGGTCGCCCCTCACACTTCGGTCGACGTGCCACTGCCGTGCCCGCTGCCGGTGGGCACGGAGGAGGTGCAGCTCACCGTGCGCTGGCACTCGCGCCACGACGCCTGGTGGGCGGCGGCGGGGGTGCTGGTTGCGTGGGATCAGGTCGAGTTGCGTGGTCCGCGTCGGGCCCGTCGGGGCCGGTCCGGACGATCGACCGGTGCAGTGGCCGCGGCGGTCGACGAGCTGTTCGTGATGCCGATCGAGCTTGCATTGTGGCGGGCGGCGACCGACAACGACGGCTTCAAGTTGCTGCCCGAGTTGTCGGAGCGGCTCGGCGTCGGCGGTCAAGCGTTGCGGAAGTGGAAGGATGCCGGCCTCCACGACACGCCGGCCGACGAGTTGGTCGATCACCGGTTCGTGCGAACCGTCTCCGACGATGGCCTCTCGGTCGTCTATCGCCATCGAGTCCGCGTGCCCGGGTCGCTCGCCGACCTGCCACGAGTCGGTGTGCGCTTCTCGATCCCGGCTCGGTTCCGCGAGCTGTCCTGGTTCGGCCGCGGGCCGCACGAGAACTACCCCGATCGCAACGCCTCGGCGATGCTCGGTACGTGGGCGGGCACACCTGACGCTCCTCCCTATCTCGTGCCGCAGGAGTTCGGCCTGCGCACCGACACGAGGTGGTTGCTGTGCAGCGATCCGCTGACCGGCGAGGTGCTGCGCATCGATGCGGTGAATCCGGTCGCGCTGCACATGTCGGCCACCAACTACCGCGCCGAGGATCTGTTCGCGGCCGGCAACGAAGCGGATCTGTGGCCGCGCGACGAGTTGGTCGTGCACCTCGATGTCGCCCACCGCGGCCTCGGTACCGCCAGCTGCGGCCCCGATGTGCTCCCGACCTACCGCCTCGAGGCCGGCGACTACACGTTCGCCTACCGACTCAGCCTGCCGACAGCCGACTGGGTCCAGTAACCGCTACCGGCGTCACTGTCAGCGCCCTGACCGACTGACGTTCTATGAGCTGACAGTGAACCGGTCGGCGACCTCAGCAATTGGGCGGGTAGATCTTCGGGGCTGGCCTCTAGCATCGGAGGCTGTGTCCGAGCGCATCTCAGCCGAGGCAGTCACGAAGGTGGCCAGGTTGGCGCGGCTCGACCTCACAGCCGAGGAGATCGAGCGCACGACCTCCCAGCTGGCCGGGATGCTCGAGCACTTCGCCGACATCGATGCGTTGGATCTCGGCGACGTCGAGCCGATGGCACAGCCGTACCCGCTCGTGAACGTGTTCCGCGAGGATGTGATCGTGCCTGGGCTCGACCGAGACGAGGTGCTCGCTGCGGCACCCGAGGCCGAGCACGGCCGGTTCCGCGTACCGCCCATCATCGGCCTCGACGTCTGATGCCCGGCGCCATCCAGATTGCGGCCGGCGTTCGCAACGGTTCGTTGAAGGCCATCGATGTCGTCGAGCAGCACCTCGCCGCCATCCGGGAGCGCGAACCGGAGATCCACGCCTTCAACCTCGTGCTGGCCGACGAAGCACGCACCAGCGCCGAGGCGATCGATGCCGCGGTGGCGGCAGGCGACGATCCCGGCCCGCTCGCCGGCGTGCCGATTGCACTGAAGGACAACATGTGCACCCGCGGCATCCCGACGACGTGCTCGTCGAGGATCCTCGACGGATGGAAGCCACCGTACGACGCGACGGTCGTGACGAAGCTGGCCGCGGCCGGCGCGGTCGTGATGGGCAAGACCAACCTCGACGAGTTCGCCATGGGTTCCAGCACCGAGAACTCGGCGTTCGGCCCGACGCGCAATCCTCACGACACCTCCCGCGTTCCCGGGGGTAGCAGTGGCGGCAGTGCCGCCGCCGTCGCCGCCGGTTTCGCGTCGGTCGGTCTCGGCAGCGACACCGGCGGGTCGATCCGCCAACCGGCTGCGTTGTGCGGCGTGGTGGGGGTCAAGCCGACATATGGATACGTCAGCCGCTACGGCCTCGTCGCGTTCGCCAGCAGCCTCGACCAGATCGGGCCGTTCGCCAACACCGTCGCCGACGCGGCACTACTGCTCGACACCATCGGCGGGCACGATCCGATGGACTCGACATCGATCCCGGTGCAGCACCCGTCGCTGGCCGAGGCGATCGAGCAAGGCGTCGAGGGGCTGCGGGTCGGGCGCATCACCGACCTGCCGGAGGGTGCCGACGCCGATGTGAACGAGCGGGTCGAGGTGGCATTCGACGCATTGCGCGCCGCCGGCGCGACCATCGTCGATGTGCAGGTTCCTGCTTTCACGTTCGGCCTCACCGCGTACTACCTCATCGCGCCGGCAGAGGCCAGCAGCAACCTGGCGCGCTACGACGGGGTCCGTTACGGCATGCGCGTCGAGGCGGCCGACACCAACGCCATGTATGGCGTGACCCGAGCCGCCGGCTTCGGCGACGAGGTGAAGCGACGCATCATGTTGGGCACGTATGCACTGAGCGCCGGCTACTACGACGCGTACTACGGCAAGGCCTTGAAGGTGCGCCGGTTGATCCACGACGAGTTCGAGCGTGCCTACCGAACTGCCGATGTGTTGCTGACGCCGGCCTCGCCCAGCGTTGCCTTCCCGTTCGGCTCGAAGGGTGACAACCCACTTGCGATGTACCTGTGCGACGTCTACACGATCCCCGCGAACCTGTCGGGACATCCGGGGATGAGCGTCCCGTTCGGGACAGGTGCGCACGACCTCCCCGTCGGGGTGCAGGTCCTCGCCGGCACGCTCTGCGAGCCGCAGATGTTCCGCGCCGCGGCAGCGCTCGAACGGGCGGCGTCGACGTGAGTGCGCGCGACGGACTCCCCGGCGATTGGCAGTTGGTCGTCGGCCTCGAGGTGCACGTCGAACTGGCTACCGTGACCAAACTGTTCTCGGGCAGCCCCAATCGTTTCGGCGACGAACCCAACACCAACATCGATCCGGTCACCCTCGGCCTTCCCGGCGCCCTTCCAGTGCTCAACCGCCAGGCGGTCGAGTTGGCGATGCGCATCGGTTTGGCCCTGAACTGCTCCATCCGGCCGTGCACGTTCCACCGCAAGAACTACTTCTACCCCGATATGCCGAAGGCCTATCAGATCAGCCAGTACGACCAGCCGCTGAACGTCGACGGGTACCTGGCGCTGCCCGACGGCACGCGCATCGGCGTCGAGCGCGCTCACCTCGAAGAGGACACCGGCAAGAGCACTCACTTCGGTGGCACGGGCGGCCGAATCCACGGCAGCGACTACTCGCTGATCGACTTCAACCGGGCCGGCGTGCCGCTGGTCGAGATCGTCAGCCGCCCCGACATCCGCACCGCCGAACAGGCCCGGCAATACGTCACCGAACTGCGGGCCATCCTGCTGGCCGTCGAGGCATCCGACGCCAAGATGGAGGAGGGCAGCATGCGCGTCGACGCCAACGTCAGCGTGCACAAACCCGGCACCGAATTGGGAACGCGCTGCGAGATCAAGAACGTCAACAGCGTGCGGTCGATCGGCCGGGCCATCGAGTACGAGGCCCGCCGGCAGATCGATCTGCTCGAGGGTGGCGACAGGGTTCGCCAGGAGACGCGCCACTGGGATGAGACCGACGGCCGTACCCACACTTTGCGCAGCAAGGAGGACGCCGATGACTACCGCTACTTCCTCGAACCCGATCTCGTGCCGTTGGCACCGTCGCAGCAATGGATCTCGGCGGTCCGCGCCGCGCTGCCGATGCTGCCCGGCGCCCGCCGAGCGAGGTTGGCGCAAGCGACCGGCGTTGCTCCCGACAGCGAGGCAGCGATGGTCGTCGTCGACCGCGGCCAGGACGACTTCGTGCTCGCCGTCGGCACTGCCGGAGGCGATGTCGCCCGAGCGCTGGTGCACGTCAAGGAGGCGTGGGCCGACTCGCCGTCGGTGCCCGCCGCCGACCTTGCCAGGTTGACGACGATGGAGGTCAGCGGCAAGCTCACGGCGACGCAGGCGAAGGCGGTGGTCGCCGAGTTGATCGCCAATGGTGGCGGCGATGCTGCAGCGATTGCCGAGGCCAAGGGGTTCGAGGCGATGGCCGCCGACGACCTCGGTACATACGTCGATCAGGCGATCACCGAGAACGCCGAGGCATGGGCCAAGTTCTGCGCCGGCGAGGGCAAGGCGCTGGGTGCGCTCGTCGGTGCCGTGATGAAGCTGAGCCGGGGCAAGGCCGATGGCAAGTCCGCCACCGCCCTCCTCCAAGCCCGCCGCGACGAGGGATGAGCCGCGCCTGGCGGCCCAGTTCTCATCGCACGGGAGTCAGAGGGCGCCGGAGACGATCAGGTCGATGGTCCGGCGGCAGGTGCGGTTGAAGGCATCGGCGGCCATCTGCAGGTGCTCGACCGGCGTGTCCTCCTCCTTGGTGTGACTGAGGCCGTTGGTCGACGACGAGAAGATCATCACCGTCGGTACCTCGCGAGCCATCTCACTGGCGTCGTGCAACGCGCCGCTCGGCAGGTCGATGTCGTGGCCCTCGACCTCGCGCACGCTCTGCCTGGCAGCGTCGAGCAACGCCGGATGGAACGGCATCGGCGGGATTCGGAAGATGTGGTCCCACTCCACCGTGCAGCCCTCGGCGGACGCGGCGCGTTGGGCCGCGTCGTGGGCGTCGTCGAACATCGCCTGGAGCGCGGTCGCGTCGATGTGGCGCATGTCCATGGCGATGCGGGTCTCGCCTGCGACAGCCGTGACGACGCCGGGCCAGCACTGGGCGACACCCACGGTCGTGACCCCTTCGTGGCGCGCGCCGATGTCGGCGATCTCGAGGGCGAAGCGCGACGCGGCGCGGAAGCTGTCGCGGCGCATCTCCATCGGCATCGTCCCGGCATGCGCGGCCTGACCGCGGAAGGTCAGCCGTTCGCGCTCGATTCCTTTTGTGCCCGTGACCGTGCAGATGCCACGGCCCATCGACTCGAGGATCGGGCCCTGTTCGATGTGCACCTCCACGTAGGCCTTGACATCGGCCATGCGGGTTCGGGCTCCGTCGAGGTTCTCGATGTCGACGCCGTGCGCGGCCAACACCTCGGGCAGCTTGTTGCCCTCCTTGTCGGTGAGGCCGCGCAGCACGTCGATGTCGAGGGTGCCGACGCTGGCGGCCGAACCGAACAGGCTGCGACTGAAGCGCGCGCCTTCCTCGTCCGCCCAGTCGACCAGCGCCACCGTGATGGGCGGCGTGCCCTCGGCGGCAAGTGACCGCAACAGCTCGAGGCCCGACATCACTCCGAGCGCGCCATCGAGCCAACCGCCCTTCGGCACGCTGTCGAGGTGGCTGCCCACGACCAACGTGTCGTCCCTGTCACCGCGCAGCACGGCCCACAGGTTGCCGGCCTCATCCTCGTCGACCTCGACCGGCAGGGTCGTCAGCGACTCGCGCAGCATGGCGCGTGCCTCCAGCCATTCCGGCGTCCAGGCCAGGCGTCGACTTCCCTCCGGACCACCGGTGTGATCGTCGAGCGCGCGGAGATCGGCAACGACGTGGGTCGGGTCATATGAGGTCATGGGTGGAAATTACTGGCTCGGGCCGGTTCCCGCGGGCCAGACTCGCCCGATGCCGATCACGTTCCGCACTGCCGAGGAGAGCGATTGGGAGGCAATCTGCAACGCCGATGGTCGAGCCTTCGGCTTTTTCTACTCGCCGGAGGAGATCGAGGACGCCCGTTCGCTGCACGATGTCAGTCGCTTCGAGCTCGCCTTCGATAGGAAGGAGATCGTGGCGATCGTCGGCGCCTACTCGCTGCGTGTCACGGTGCCCGGCCCCCATCAGTTGCCGATGGGAGGATTGACATGGGTGTCGACCGCGGCGACCCACCGCAGACAGGGCCTGTTGACGAAGTTGATGGCCAGATCGTTGGCCGACATCGACCGCCGCGGCGACCCGGTCGCGATGCTGGGCGCCAGCGAGGGCGGTATCTACGAGCGCCATGGGTTCGGCATCGCTTCGCACCAGCGCGTCACGACGATCGATCGTCGTACGGCGCAACTGCGACCAGAGTTCCGGCCGAAGCCGGGTGCGGTGTGGTTCGTCGCCGGGGAAGCGGCGAAGGCGCACGTCGCCGGGGTCTGGTCGCGATACGCGCCCACCCGCGTCGGTGAGATCGATCGGGACGACAGGTGGCACGACTTCCTGTTCCGCGTCCACGCCAAGCCTCGCGGGGAGTTCGGGCCGTCGTTCTACCTTGCGCATCGCGATGGGTACGCGACGTATCGGATCCAGGAGCAGTGGAACGACGGCAAGCCGGGCCACATCATGTCGGTCGTCGAGTTGGTCGCGATCAACGTCGAGGCGCACGCGGCGCTGTGGCACACGCTGCTCGGTGTCGATCTGGTCGGGCCGATCACCTCCCGGCACGTTCCGCTCGACGATCCACTTCCGTACCTGTTGACCAATCCGCGGGCGCTGCAGACCACCACGTTGAACGACGGTGTGTGGGTCAACGTTCGCGACGTTGCGGTGTGCTTCTCGACCCGGCACTACGGCACGGCCGACCGGATGATCATCGAGGTCGATGGCGAGCGATGGGCCATCGACGGCGGGCCCGATGGTGCAA
This sequence comes from Ilumatobacteraceae bacterium, assembly GCA_040005915.1. Lineage (GTDB taxonomy): Bacteria > Actinomycetota > Acidimicrobiia > Acidimicrobiales > Ilumatobacteraceae > JAENVT01. The sequence goes on along the minus strand of JBDTYA010000204.1, from coordinate 12,765 downwards.
CGTGCAAGCGCGTCAGGACTCGGCCCGAGCTCATCACGGATCACGCCACGCTGGGTGCACTGCTGCTGGGCGGTGTGCGCCCCTCGACGCTGCGCTCCGGCCGGCGGCTCGAGGCCCGTACCGACGACGTCGTGCGCCGCGCCGATGCCTTCTTCCTTACGTCTCCTGCACCTCACTGCCAGACGGGTTTCTGACGCCGAGGTCGTGCCACACCATGCGGTGGAACGAGACGTACCCGCGGTAGCGAAGTGTGGTGACGTTGCGTAACTGGGCGTCGGCATCCGCCAAGCGCCACCATGAAGCGGTGGGGAAAACGTGATGGGCGAGGTGGAAGTTACCGTCGAGCGTCAGCCATCGGTAGAGCGTCGACGACCGCACGGACCCGGTCGACGTGACCATCGGGTTGTTGTGCGGCGCGGCGTAGTGCTCGGGCAGGGCGAAGAACGTGTACGGCCCGCACAGGAACAGCACCATCGGCACGACCCACCATGTCAGCAGTTCGGCACCGTGGCCGGTCGACAGTGCGCCAGCGACGACAGCTGTCCACAACACGAACGGGAGCCAACCCCAGCGCCGCACGTGTCGACCCAACGACGCAGCACCCACGTACGCCGGCGGCCTGCCGACGAACGTACCGATGGCGCCGATGATGAGCTGCACCGCGAACGACAATCCACCGATCAGCAGACCGACGATGTAGACCATTCGGGCGCGGACGTGCAACGGGCCCACCGAGAGCGGACGGGTGAGGAGCTCGTCGTAGAACGCCTCGGGATCCGACAGTTCGTTGTCGCGTCGGGTCAACGCGTGGTGCGACAGGTGGAAGCACCGGTAGGTGGGCCCGTGAAAACCCTCGATCGCGCCGGTGACGCCGGCGACGAAATCGTTGGGCCAGCGGCGCACGAACAGGCTGCGGTGCACGGCTTCGTGATGCACCGCGTCGACGCGCAGCATGCAGGTGACGATGCCGGCCCAGGCCAGTAGCCAACCCCACCACGTTCCGATCGACTGACCGACCGCCACGAAGCCGGCGTACAGCACGACGGTCTCTACCAACATCAGTGACGCGCGCATCGCACTGCGATCGGCCACTCGCACGCGCGCGCCCCATTGGCGGATTTCGGCGGGCACGGCGAAGAGCGGAAGGGTGCTGTCTTCGGCGACTGTCGGGGCCAGTTCTGTCGGCATCTTTTCCAGACTGTGCTCTCCGGACACACAGGCAGGCTTGTGCATCCCGGCCGCCTCGCCGATGGAAGCTTACCGGTAACGTCGAGCAGGCATGTCGTCGGCGAGCCTCGCACCTTTCCGATCCAGGAATTTCACACTGATGTGGGCGGGTGCGTTGTTGTCGAACATCGGCACCTGGATGGAGTCCGTGGGCTTGGCCTACTACGTCGCCCACACCACCGGCAAGGCGTCGCTGTCGGCCCTTGTCGGCGCCGCAGCGTTCCTGCCCAACGGCGTGCTCGGCCCGATCGGCTCGGCCATGGCCGACCGCTGGAGCCGGCGCACGATGTTGGTGACCGGCAATGCGTTGTCGGCGATCGTCGCCGCGATCCTGGCGGTGTGGGTCGGAGGCGGCACGGCGACCCCTCTCGGCATTGCCGGGCTGAGCTTCGTGGCGGGCTGCATCGGCGCGTTCACGTTCCCGGCGTTCCAATCGACGTTGCCCGATCTCGTCGATCGCGAAAACCTGGTCGCGGGCGTCGGTCTGTCGAACGCGCAGTGGAACCTCGGGCGGATCATCGGTCCATCCTTGGCCGCGATCGCGATCTCGATCGGTGGGATCGGGGCAGCCTTGTGGTGCAACGCGGCCAGCTTCTTCGCCGTGATCGTCGCGGTCGCGTTGGTGAAGGTGCCGCGCCGCAACGGTGACCGCCGGCCGGTGTTCAAGGCACTCGCCGACGGGCTGCGATTCGCCGTCGCTCATCCCATGATGCGACGGATGCTGGTGGTGATGGTGCTGACAATCGGCATTGCCTCGCCGTTCATCGCTTTCGTGTCCCAAGTGGCGACCAACGTGTTCCACGGTGACGCCAAGTCGACATCGGTGTTGGTCACCGCGCAGGGCATCGGCGCCGTGACGGCGGCGTTCACTCTGGGGTCGATGACGAAGCGGTTCGGCGTGACCGCGGTGATGTTCGGGGGCGTCGGCATCCTCTGCCCGGCGTTGGTCGCATACGGGTTCGCGCCGCGATTGTGGATCGCGGCGCCGATGTTGACGCTGATCGGCCTGTGCTACGGCTACGCATTCACCTCGTTCGCCAGCGTCACCCAGCAATCGGCGCCAGATGAGATGCGCGGCCGCGTCCTGGCGGTCAACTTCATGGTGCTGGGCATCATGTTCCCGGTCGGTACGTTGATCCAAGGACAGATTGCGGATGCCATCGGCCTGCGTTGGACGACGGCGGGGTCCGGTCTGGTGCTGTCGATCGGTCTTGCGGCTCTGGCCCCGTGGCAGCGCCGCGCTGCGGCTCTCGTGACGTCGTAGCGCCGAGTCAGCAACCCTTCCACACCGGCGGGCGCCGCTCGGTGAACGCGGCCTGGCCTTCCTTGGCGTCTTCACTGTCGATCGCATTGCGGTAGCTGGGCAACGACTTCAACAAGGCCATCGCCTCGGAGGTGGACAGGTTGACGGTGCGGCGTTCGATGTCGAGCATCGCCGCGATGCTCAGTGGCGCGGACACCGAGATCGCGGCAGCCAGATCGAGCGCCGCGGCGAGGAGCTCCTCGCCGTGAACGACCTTGGCGACGATGCCCCATCGGTGCGCCTCGGCGGCGTCCATCCTGCGGCCGGTCAACAGCAGTTCACGGGCAACGTGCGGCGGGAGCAGTCGCGGCAGCCGAACCGCCCCGGCGTCGGGCAGGATGCCCAACGCCGCCTCCGGTAGCCAGAACTGGGAGTGGTCGGCGGCGACGATCAGGTCGGCGGAGATGGCGATCTCGAACCCGCCACCGACCGCCATTCCGTTGACCGCGGCGATCACCGGCGTGGCTCGGTCCGGTAACTCGGCGAAGCCCCCGAAGCCACCGATGCCGTAGTCGCTGTCGAAGGCCTCGTCGGCCGACAGGTCCCATCCGGCCGAGAAGAACTTCGGGCCGGCGCCGGTGAGGATGATGGCGCGCACTGCGCTGTCGGCATCGAGGGTGGCGAAGACATCGCCCATCGCCTTGCTCGTGGCAGCATCGATCGCGTTGGCCTTCGGGCGGTCGAGCGTCATCACGGCGGTCGCGCCGTGCAGCTCCACATGGAATCCGGTCATCGGACCTCCTCGATCCACAACGCGTCGACCGCGGTCGCGCCACGGCGGCAGACCAGCACCGGGTTGAGCTCGACCTCGACGGCATCCGTGCCGACCACCGCGTCGGTCAGCGTGGTCACCAGCGTTGCCAGGGCGTCGATGTCGGCGACCGGGCGACCACGAAAGCCGGTCAGCAAGGGATAGCTGCGCAGCTTGGCCAGTGCGCCGCGCACGTCGGCCGCAGTCACCGGGGCGAGCAGGTGGGTGACATCGCTCCAGAGCTCGGTGGTCACGCCACCGAAGCCGAGCGACACCAGCCACCCGATCGGTGGGTCGCGTCGCACGGTCACGAGAACCTCGGCGACCACGTCGGTGACGGTCGACTCGACGAGGTAGCCGGCCGTTGCCGGCATCGCGGCCAACGCGCTGCGCACTGCATCTTCATCCATCAACCCGACCCTCACCGCGCCAGTCTCGCTCTTGTGGGCGATGCCGAGCGCCTTCAGTGTGATCGGATAGCCGATGTCGGCGGCGGTCGCCAGCACGTCGACGCCCGAGGCGACCCTGCCCACCGGAACGCCGATACCGAGCGCAGCCAGCCGCTTCTTGGCATCGGCCTCGTCGACCGATCGCGTGTGTACCGCTTCGGTGACCGGGGCATGGGCGGCGTCGCATCGTGTGCCGACGGAGGCCGCAGCTTCGAGCGCGACGAAACCCTCGCCGAGGCCGAGCAACGACGTGAGGCCTCGTGCAGCGATGTGATCGCGCATCTGCTCGTTGAGGCATTCAGCCATCGTGGCCAGGACGACGGCGCGCCCGCCGGTGGCCTCGGACGCGTCGGCCAGTGAGTCGGCGGCCACCATCCACGGCGACGGATCGTTGTCGGGCCCGGGTGGCGCGTCGAGCACCAGGATGGTTGCGTCCTGCGGGCCGTCCATCACGGCGGTGAAGACCTTGCCCGTCGCGGCCCGGTCGCCCCACACGAAGGTGTGGTAGTCGAACGGGTTGCTGACGGTGACCAGCTCGGTGATCGTCGATTCGATGCTGTGCCGCTGCTCGTCGCTGAATGGTTCCAAGAGCAACGGCCCGGGTTCCGTGCGGTCGGCGATCAACGACGCCTCGCCACCCGAACTGCTCAGTGTGACGATGCGCGGGCCGCTCAGCCTGCCGCCGTTGTCGAGCAGCTTCAGAGTCTCGAGCAACTCCGCCGGAGTCGTGACCGTCGCCACGCCGTATCGGGCGAACATCGCGTCGTAGGCCGCAGCGCGGCCCGACATCGAACCCGTGTGTGATGTGGCGATGGCGGCGCCGGCTGCCGAACGGCCGGTCTGGATGGCGACGATCGGCACACCTCTAGCATGCGCGCGTGTCGTGACTGCTGCGAACTGTTGTGCATCGCGGACTGCCTCGAGGAACAATCCGATCGCGGTGATCCGCGGGTCGTCGAGGAAGGCGTCGATGCAATCCTCCATGCCGACACTTGCTTGGTTGCCGACGGACACGACCGTGCCGAGACGCAACCCACGTTGCTGGAATGTGAGGTTGACCGCGACGTTGCCGCTCTGCGACACGATCGCCACGCCCTGCTCGAGGGGATGCATCCCGTGTTCGTCGGGCCACAGGGCTATGCGGTCGAAGGTGTTGACGAACCCGTAACAATTCGGCCCGAAGAAGGGCACGTCGCCGGCGGCGTCGAGCAGGTCACTTTGAAGTTCGGCTTCGCCGGATTCGGCAAAGCCGGATCCGTAGCACACCGCACCGCCGGCGCCGATGGCGCGCAGTGTCGACATGGCCTCGACGGTTGCATGCCGGTTGACGCCCAGGAACACGGCGTCGGGCACCGCCGGCAGGTCGTCGAGACTCGGCAGGCACGGCACGCCGGCCATGTCGCTCCGTTTTGGGTGCACCGGCCAGATCGGGCCGTCGAAACCGAGCTTCAGGCACTGGCGAACCACGCGTTCTGCCGGCGCGCCACCCACGATCGCGATCGATCGTGGGGCCAGCAGGCGATGCAGGTCGACCATCGGTCAGGCCCCGAACGGGCGCAGCATCGCCCGCGAGATGATGTGCCGTTGAATCTCGGAGGTGCCATCCCAGATCCGGTCGACGCGCGTGTCGCGCCACATCCGCTCGAGCGGGAGCTCATCCATCAATCCCATGCCGCCGAGGATCTGGATCGCCTCGTCGGTCACGAACTGGCACATCTCGCTGGAGAACACCTTGGCCATCGCCATGTCGGTGTCGGTGGCCGTGGAGTTGGCGTCCCTCCAGGCTGCTCGCAGTGTCAGGAGCTCGGCTGCCTCGAGCCTCGTCTGCATGTCGGCGAGCTTGAACGACACACCCTGGAACTTGCCGATCTGTTGACCGAACTGGACGCGGGTCGCGGCCCATTCCGTGGCGATGCGCAACGCTCGGCGTGCCCGCCCGACGCACACCGCGGCGACCTGCAGCCGGGTCGAGCCGAGCCATTCATTGGCTGCATCGAAGCCGTGATGCTCCTCGCCCAGGATCTTCGACACCGGAACCCGGCAGTCGTCGAAGTTGATGATCAGGTTGTGATAACCGCGGTTCGATACACAGCGGTAGCCGTCGACAACGTCGCAGCCAGGGGTGTCGAAATCGACGAGGAAACCGGTGATCAACTTCTTCGGCCCGCGGTTCGTCTGCTCCTCGCCGCTGGCGGCGAACAGGATGACGTAGTCGGCGAGATCGGCGTGGCTGATGAAGTGCTTGGTGCCGTTGATCACGTAGTCGTCGCCGTCGCGCACAGCGGCGCACTTCATGCCGCGGACGTCGCTGCCGGCATCGGGCTCGCTCATGGCCATGCAGTCGACTCGGTCACCCTTGATGGTGGGGATGAGGTACTCGTCGATCTGATCGGCGGTGCAGGCGCGCAGGATGTTGCTCGGCCGGGCGACGATGTAGTGCAGGGCGTACGAGGCCGCACCGAACTCGCGGTCGACCAGGGTGACGCCGAACGTATCGAGCCCGCCGCCGCCGAGCTCGGCAGGCATGTTGGCCGCGTACAGCCCGGCGTCGATCGAACGCTTCTTGATCTGTTGCAGCAGTTCGGGCGGCACCACGCCCAACTTCTCGACCTGGTCCTCGTACGGGAACAGCTCCTTCTCGGTGAACGAGCGAACGGTGTCGACGATCATCTGGTGCTCGTCTGAAAGGGCGAAGTCCAAGGCGTTACTCCGGGTTCGGTATCGAGAAGTGGCCGGCGTGAGCCGGGGCGGGAAGGGTCGAATGGGCGGCGAGTGTCGCCTGGAGTGCGGCATGCACATCGGGGAGGATGGGCGCCGACCGGCCGGCATCCATGTCGACGTGGACGAGCATCTGCTCGGTCGTCGCCAGCAGCGCGTCGTCGTCACCATCGAACATCTCGTGGTAGATCAGCAAGCGCTTGTGATCGAGACCGAGAACTCTGGTGGTGATCCGCAGCGGCGCGTCCTGGGCGGCTTCGCGGAGGTACGCGATGTGGGTCTCGACTGTGTAGAAGCTGTGTCCGGCGGCGCGGTATGCCTCGTCATCGCCGATGTACGAGAACAGTGCGTCGCTGGCCCATCCGAAGGCGGTGAGGTACGCCGCCTCGGTCATGTGGCGGTTGTAGTCGACCCATGCCGCCAACACCCGCCCTCGGTAGAAATCGAGCGGCGCGGCGACAACATCGCCCGGCTGCCAACGTGCGGGAGCATGCGACAGCCGACCGTCGTCGTCGATCGCCGTGGTCCCGAATCCCATAAGCTGAATATACACTCAGGATTCGAATGCCAAGACCCCGACTCGATCATGTTCGCAAGGCACAGATCCTCGCGGCCGCCGCGTCGGTGCTGTCAGAGCGGGGGTACGCCAACGCCCGGGTCGTCGACATCGCCAAGGCCGCCGGCACGAGCCCGGCGGCGATCCTGTACTGGTTCGACGGCAAGCAGGGCTTGTTGGCCCAGGCGTTGGCCCTACGCGAGTCCGAGTTCCACGATCGCTACACGGTGCGGATCGAGAAGGCGGCCACCGCCTCGCAACAACTGCGCATCCTCATCGAGGCGATGGTCCGCCACTACGACTGGGGCCTGTGGATGGAGCTGTGCGTGCTGGCCCTGCGCGACCCGGCGGCCGCGGCTGAACGCGACCGCATGGACCGGCGGTGGCGGGCGATGTTGCGCAAGGTCATCCGCGACGGTCAGCAACGCAACGAGTTCGTCGCCGGTGATGCCGATCAGACGATGTTCGTGCTCGCCGCGCTGCTCGACGGAATGGCGCCGCTGCTGGCGATGAGGGCCAGGGGCGTCACCCTCGCCCAGGTCGAACGAACCTGGCTCGGCGAAGCGGCCCACCTGCTGGGCCCCGGCTTCGACGCCAGCGCCCTGCCGCGCTCCCGCCCCTGACCATGTGGAGTGCCACGGGGCACCCGGGTGGGCGGGCAACACTCCACTCGCACTGTGGAGTGCGACGGGGCACCCGGGTGGGCGCGCAACACTCCACTCAGGGCTTGGGTTGGCCGATCGAGCGGCCAGCCTGGACCGGGCGGGGCAGCGTGTCGTGGTTGGCGGCGATCTCGGCGAGCTTGGCCTGGATCTCGGCTGAGGCAGGCGATGCCTTGCCGATCCTGGAGTCGACGTGCAGCAGCATGTGATCGGCGGTCGCGATCAGTGAGTCGTCATCGGCGCGGCGCATCGCGGTGAAGAAGTTCAACCGCTTCTCGTCGTGCGACAGCAGTTGCACCGTCACGTAGACGTGATCGCCGGCGCGGGACTGGGCGAGGTAGTTGACGTGGCTCTCGACGGTGAAGTAACTGCGACCCGATTCGAGGTATGGCTGGTCGAGACCGATCAGGCGTAGGAACCGATCGCCACCCTCGCTCGACAACTGCATGTAGCGGCTGTCGTTGGTGTGACCGTTGTAGTCGACCCAATCGGTTGGTATCGACCTGTCGAGCGTGCGGATCGGCGCGCTGAGATCGGTCGAGTCGTCGATGCGGCTGCCGATGTCGAAGAGGTGCTTCTCGAAGTCGGCCAACGTCTTGCCGGCAGCGAAGCCGCGGTTGCGCAGACCGTGCATCACCTCGACGAGGCAATCGTCGCGCAGCGCTTCGAGCTCGCGGATCGAGAGACCGGGTGCCTGGAGCGCGACCTGGGCATCGCTCTGATCGCAGATCTTGTCGAGCAACTCATCGGTCAGCTCGGGAACGTCCATCAACTTCGTCCACGGCCATTTCAGCGCCGGCCCGAACTGGGCCATGAAGTGGCGCATGCCGGCCTCACCGCCGGCGATCCGGTAGATCAGGAACGTACCCATGAAGCTCCACCGCAGGCCGGGCCCGAAGCGCATCGCGTCGTCGATCTCGGCGGCCGTGGCAACGCCGTCGTTGACGAGCCACAGCGCTTCGCGCCACAGCGCTTCCATCAACCGGTCGGCGACGAAGCCGTCGATCTCCTTCGAGAGGATCAGCGGGTGCATGCCGATGCTGCGATAGAGGTCGGCCGCCCGCTCCTTGGTCACCTGTGTGGTCTGGGCGCCGCCACACACCTCGACGAGGGGCATGAGGTACACCGGGTTGAACGGATGGCCGACGACCAGACGTTCGGGGTGCAGCATGTCGCGCTGCATCTCCGTCGGCAACAGCCCCGACGTCGACGATCCGAAGACCACGTCGGGTTCGGCGATGCGGCTGGCAGTGGCGAACAACTGCTGTTTCAACTCGAGCCGTTCCGGTGCGCTCTCCTGCACGAAGTGGGCGCCCTCGACCGCTTCCTCGACCGTGGTGACGATCCGCAGCGAGCCTTCTTGCGGCCATTGCACCATCGTCAACTTGGCGTTGGCGCGGCGGGCGTTGGACAGCACTTCGCCAACCTTGCGCGGCGCCTCCGGGTCGGGATCGAACATCACGACGTCGTGGCCGTTCAACAGGAACCGTGCGGCCCATCCGCCTCCGATCACGCCCCCGCCGAGCAGGCCGATGTGGCCGGGTGTCATCTAGGCACCGCTGATGTCGGACGGCGGCCGTGAGGCCGGGCCGGTGTAGATCGCCGACGGCCTGATCAGCCGGCCTGTGCGCTTCTGCTCGAGGATGTGGGCGCTCCATCCGGCAGTACGGGCGCAGGCGAACATCGCCGTGAACATGTGTGCAGGGACCTCGGCGAAGTCGAGGACCACCGCCGACCAGAACTCGACGTTGGTGGCCAGCACGCGATCGGGGTAGCGGGCCTTCAACTCGGCGAGCGCGGCCTTCTCGAGCGCGTCGGCAACCTCGACGCGCGGCGACTTCAACTCTTTGGCGGTACGGCGCAGGACCCGGGCCCGCGGGTCTTCGGCGCGGTACACGCGGTGACCGAAGCCCATCAGGCGGTCACCCTTGTCCATCGCTCGCTTGACCCAGCGCTCGGCGTCGCCTTCCTTCTCCACCTCGTCGAGCATCTGCAGGACGCGGGCGGGCGCGCCGCCGTGCAGTGGGCCCGACAACGCGCCGACCGCCCCCGACAGAGCGGCTGCCGCGTCGGCGCCGGTCGAGGCGATGACGCGGGCCGTGAACGTCGAAGCGTTCATGCCGTGCTCGGCCGCCGACACCCAATACGCGTCGACCGCGCGAACGTGGTCGGGATCCGGCTCGCCTCGCCAACGGCGCATGAAGCGCTCGGTGATGGTGGCGGCACCATCGATGTGCTTCTGCGGCACCATCGCCAGGCCGAGACCGCGCGCCGACTGGGCGACGAACGACAGGGCCATCACCGAGGCGCGGGCGAGGTCGTCGCGCACCTGGGCGTCGTCGATGTCGAGCAGTTGATCGAGGCCCCAGAACGGAGCGAGCATCGCCAGAGCGCTCTGCACGTCGACACGGATGTCGCCGGAGTGGACGGGGATTGGGAACGGTTCGGCGGGCGGCAGGCCGGGGTCGAACGAGCCGTCGACCAGCAAGCCCCAGACGCGGCCGTAGTCGTAGTTGCCGACCAGCTCTTCGATGTCGACACCCCGATAACGCAGCGCACCGCCCTCGCGGTCGGGCTCGGCGATCTGGGTCTCGAAGGCGATGACGCCCTCCAGCCCGTGTTGAACCACTTGTTCACCCATAGCCGCACCCTTCACGTTGAGATCAGCCAAGTCGAGATCAGCTGTGCTTGACGAGCTTCAGCTTGTCACGCACTTCCTGGGGGCCGAGAATCCGCACGTTCATGCTCTCGAGCAACTGCTTGGCGCGGGCGACGAGCTCGGCGTTGGTGGCCTTGTGCCCCGGCCCGAGGTACAGATTGTCCTCGAGGCCGACGCGCACGTTGCCGCCGGCCAGCGCGGCCATTGCCACGAAGGGGATCTGCATCCGGCCGATCGAGAACCCGGAGAACACGCAATCGTTGGGCAGGTTGTTGACCATGGCGAGAAAGGTGTTGGGATCGTCGGGCGCGCCGTAGGCGATCCCCATGCAGAGTTGGATCATCACCGGGTCGTCGAGCAGGCCGTCGCGGATGAGCTCTTTGACCTGCACGAGGTGACCGGTGTCGAACACCTCCAGCTCGGGGCGTACCCCGAGCGCCTGCACCTGGCGGGCCATCGAGCGCAGCACGCTGGGAGTGTTGACCATGATGTAGTCGCCACCCGAGGCGAAGTTCATGGTGCCGCAGTCGAGCGTGCAGATCTCGGGCAGCAGTGTGCGCACATGGTCGAGGCGCTCGGTGGCGCCGGCCATGTCGGTGCCGTCGGGATTGACGGGCAGGACCTGCTCGTCGCCGCCGAGCACGAGGTCTCCGCCCATCCCGGCGGTGAGGTTGATGACCACGTCGACATCGGCGGCGCGGACCCGCTCGACCGCCTCGGCGTACAGCTCGGTCGCCCGAGCGCCCTTACCGGTCTGCGGATCGCGGACATGGATGTGCACGACCGCTGCGCCGGCCTTGGCGGCATCGATGGCGGAGGTGGCGATCTGTTCGGGCGTCACCGGCACGTGCGGGCTCTTGCCGACGGTGTCGCCTGCGCCGGTGACTGCACACGTGATGAATACTTCCCAGTTCATGATGTGTCCTTGATCTGCTTAGCTGAACGAGCGGTCAGCTAACTGTAGCCCGAAGAAATGGGGAGCAATGGAAGAACTGGTGGGCCTGCGGGCTCTGGTCACTGGCGGTGGATCCGGCATCGGCGCGGCGATCGCAGCGCGGTTGAGGCACGGCGGCGCGACGGTCGTGGTCGTCGACGTCGATGCAGCCACTTCGCCCGATTTCGTCGCCGACACGGCCGACACGGCCGCGGTCGACGCGCTGTTCGCCGACATCTCCCGAACCGTCGGAGGCCTCGACATCCTGGTGAACAACGTCGGTGTCGCCGGCCCGACGGCCAACGTCGACGAGATGGATCCCACGGCGTTCGACGAGTGCGTGCGCGTCAACCTGGGGTCGATGTTCCGTTGCACGAACAAGGCGGTCCCCATGCTGCGCGAGCGCCCCGGCTCGATCGTCAACATCTCGTCGTCGGCCGGCATCTTCGGGTATCCATTGCGCTCCCCGTACGCCGCAGCCAAATGGGCAGTCATCGGCCTGACCAAGACGTGGGCGATGGAACTCGGCTCGGCGGGCATCCGGGTGAACGCGATCTGCCCCGGATCGGTCGGCGGTTCACGGATGGACGCGGTGATCCAACGCGAGGCGGCGGCGCTCGGTGTCGAGCCGTCCGACATCAGGTCAGCGTACGAAAGTCAGGTCTCGATGGGCTCGTTCGTCGACGCCACCGACGTCGCCGAGGCGGTCGCCTTCCTGTCGTCCGGCGCCGCACGGTTCATATCGGGCCAGGTGCTGGGCGTCGACGGGCACACCGAGACATTGCGCACCACCTCCTCACGGTGAGTTGAATTCGAACCCAACGGGTCGCGGTATAGTCCGTCACACTCGGCGTCGCACCTACAGCGACGCGCGGATACAAGGGGGCAATTGATGGCGTACGATCCCGCGAACGGTGGTCTGGTACCCGGACGGTTCAACAGACGGCAGCTCATTCTCGGCAGCGGCACCGCCGTTGCCGTCGCCGCAGCGCTTGCCGCATGCGGCAGCGACAGCAAGGGCAGCACGTCTCCCGCCGCGACCGACGCCGTCACAGCGACGGACGGCGCCACGACCGCAACCGATGGCGCCACGACCGCGACCGACGGGGCCACGACGCCAACCGATGCAGCGCCGGCCAAGGCCGGCGGCATCCTGCGCGTCGGCACGCTCGGTGGCGCCAACGACATCATCGACGCCCAGCACATCGTGGCGAAGGCCGACATCATGCGCCAGGTGTCGGGTTGGGAGCCGCTGATGAGCTTCAGCCCCGACTTCGTGCCGGAGTACACGAACGGGCTCGCCTCCGACGTGACGGCGAAGGCGGCCGACAACTTCGTGATCACCATGAAGGACGGTCTCAAGTTCAGCAACGGCAACCCCCTCACGGCCGACGATGTCGTGTATTCGTTGAACCGACTGCTCGATCCCGACCTGGCCCTGTACGGCGGTTCGGTGTTGCGTACGGTGCTCGACAAGACCGGCATCACCAAGGTCGACGACAAGAC
>JBDTYA010000203.1:0-9875 GCA_040005915.1 Ilumatobacteraceae bacterium | reverse complement strand
GGTCGGCGTCTCTACATTCACGTAGCTTTACGAAGACGCAACTCTTGAGTGCCAGGGGGGACCCATGACAGCGACAGATGTGAAAGTCAGCCACGAGCCGGTTTCAGAACCGCCGCCGATCAGCGCTGACGAACGAATCTCACACCGCGGGCCGATGCGCCGCTGGCTGATCTCCCCGGAGATCGGCGCCTTGATCGGTGCGGTGATCGTGTGGGCCTTCTTCTGGGGTAACGGACGCACCTTCGGCGAGGCCGACACCACGCTCAACTGGCTCGATGTCGCCGCCCCGACGGGGATCATGGCGACGGCCGTTGCCCTGCTGATGATCGGCGGCGAGTTCGACCTGTCCTCCGGTGTCATGACCGGCGCCACGGCCATCCAGATCGGCTTGGTGTCCCGATTCTTCATGGGCTCCGGCGTCAACATCGGCTGGGCAATCGGTTCGGCGTTCCTCGCCGCGGCCGCGGTCGGTTGGTTCAACGGTTTCATGGTCAACAGGACCGGGCTGCCCAGCTTCATCGTCACGCTGGCCTCGTTCTTCACCTTGCGCGGTGTGATGTTGGTGATCTCCAAACGCCTTGTGGGCAAGGTCCAGGTCGACCGGATCACCAGCCAGAAGGGCGCCAAGTTCTTCAAGGACTGGGTCGCCCACGAATGGAAGTTCACCGAGTTCAGCGGACGCGACAAGGTCTTCCTCGGCCTGGTGATCGTCGGCGGCGCGGTGTTCACCTATGGTTTGCTCGAGCAGTCGTTCAGCCGTCGCACCTCGCTGAGCCCCGTGGGCCTTGGGCTGACGCTCGTCGGCGTCGCCGCCGCGATCGCCGGCTTCGTCGGTCTCCTCCACACTGACGGCGTGGGCAACAACGCCCTCTTCGCAGTCATCTCATTGGCCGGTGTCACGCTGGCCATCGTCGGTGCCGGGCTGGCCCGATGGGTTGCCCGCACCCGATCGGCAAGCACCACCTCGCTACCTCCCGAGGCAGTGCGTCGGCTCGGACTGGGCGTCGGTTGCGTCGTACTCGCCTGCCTGACGCCGATCCCGTTCGATCGCCATCAGCGGCAGGCCATCCTGACGTGGACGGCCGACGGGCTGCGCCCGGTCATCGCGGTCATCGCCGCGATCATCGGCGTCGTCCTGGCGATCCGCACGATCCTGCCGCAGATGAGCGAGAGGAAGAAGACGGCGTCGAGCTACGGCAAGATCGGCGCCTTCGCCGTGTACAGCGGCCTGCTCGTCATGACCCTGCTGATCTGCTTCCTGCAGCTCACGACGGTTCAGGCACTCCGGACGATCGGGATGTTGGTGCTCAGCGGCGCCGGCCTGACGTTCATGATGCTGGCCCGTGGCATCGCCGGTCGGTCGAACAACAAGAAGTGGCAGCTCCTCATCGGCCTAACCGTCACGGCATCGCTGTTGGTGCTGGGCTTCGTCATCCGCGCCGACAGCGGGGCCGTGCGGTTCCGCACCGGCATGTTCGGCGCCATCATGATCGGGGCGATGGCCATCTTGGCGAACACGCTCGTCGAGTTCCTGATGGAGAAGCGCACCCACCCCGACGCAGGCGCCGATCGTTTGGGCAAGCGGTTGCAGCTGGTCGGCGCCGGCGCGGCGTTCATCGGCCTCATCATCCGTCTGCTGTGGTCCAACCTCACGCCCGAGCACGCGGCGCGCGTCAAGGCCGCCGGCGGCTCGGTCGGCCAGAACGTGTTGCGCGAAACCGTGGTCTGGTGGCTCCTCGTCGCGATCGTCGGTTCGTTCGTGCTGATGAAGACCAAGTGGGGTAACTGGGTCTTCGCAGTCGGCGGCAACAAGGAGGCGGCCCGTGCGGTGGGCGTGCCCGCCGACCAGGTGAAGGTCGGGTTGTTCGTCACCGTCGCGGTGTGTGGCTGCCTCGCCGGAACCCTGATCGCATTGCGCTACGGCACCGTGCAGGCCAACCAGGGCACCGGATTGGAATTCGAATACATCATCGCCGCCGTTGTCGGTGGCAGTCTCTTGACAGGCGGCTACGGATCCGTGATCGGCGCCGGGCTCGGCTCGGCGATCATGGCGATATCGGTGGTGGGCGTGCAGACGACACCTTGGAACTCCGACGGTCGTTTCGCCTTCCTCGGCGGCGTGTTGCTACTCGCCGTCCTGGTCAACAACTTCATTCGCAAGAAGGCTCAGGAGGCACGATGACCCTCACCGAAGACAACCTGGCTATCGCCGACCACGGCGAGCACGCGTTGCTCGAGCTGCGCAACATCTGCAAGTACTTCGGCAACGTCACGGCGTTGGAGAACATCACGACGCGCGTCGAGGCCGGCAAGGTCACGTGCGTGCTCGGCGACAACGGCGCCGGCAAGTCGACGTTCATCAAGATCCTGTCGGGCGTGCACCAGCCGAGCTCCGGCGAGTACACGATGTACGGCACACCCGTGCATTTCACGACGCCTCGCGATGCGCGCGCCGCGGGCATCGCGGCAGTCTTCCAGGACCTGGCGTTGGCACCGCTGCTGTCGGTGTGGCGCAACTTCTTCCTGGGCGTCGAGCCGATGCGTGGCGGCGTGCTGATGCGTAGTGCGTTCATGAAGAAGACGGCGAAGGAAGAGATGGCCAAGATGGGCATCGATCTCCGCGACGTCGATCAGCCGGTCGGCACGCTGTCGGGTGGCGAGCGTCAATCGGTGGCCATCGCACGCGCCGTGTACTTCGGTGCCAGGGTGCTGATCCTCGACGAGCCGACGTCGGCTCTCGGCGTGAAGCAGTCCGGCGTCGTGTTGAAGTACACACGTGCGGCAGCGGATCGCGGGCTCGGCGTGATCTTCATCACCCACAACCCCAACCACGCCATTCCGGTGGGCGATCGCTTCCTCCTGCTCAACCGCGGCCACAGCCTCGGTGACTTCGCCAAGGACGAGATCTCGCGCACCGAACTGACGCGCCTGATGGCCGGTGGAGCAGAGCTGGAACAACTCGAGCACGAGATCGGTATCCGCTGAGATTCGATGACCGCAGGCCCCGGCAGCACCCTCGATCTCATCACGGTCGGCCGGATCTGCGTTGATCTGTACGCCAACGAGCCCGGTGCCGGTTTCGTCGATCCACAGACGTTCACCAAGTCGATCGGTGGCAGCGCGACCAACGTCGCCATAGCCGCGGCGCGGCTCGGTCACCACGCCGCGGTGTTCACGAAGGTCGGCAACGACCCGTTCGGTGACTACGTGCGCCACGAGCTCGACATGTTCGGTGTCGATGCCCGGTACGTGTCGACGCACCCGACCTTGCCGACGCCGTTGGCATTCGCGGCGATGGATCCGCCGGAGGATCCACAGCTGTTGATGTACCGGTATCCGATTGGCCCGGATCAGACGCTCGAGGCCTCGGAGATCGATGATCGATCGGTGATCGACGTGCCGATCCTGTGGCTGACCGGTGCCTGGTTCAGCGATGCTCCCGCCCGGGACGCGTGCTGGCACCTGCTGTCGATCCGCGAGCGTCGGGCTCACGTCGTGTTCGACCTCGACTACCGGGCCAACTTCTGGTCCAGCGCGGCAGCGGCACAGGCCGACATCGGTCCGGTGCTCGATCACGTGACCGTGGCCGTCGGCAACCGCACCGAGTGCGAGGTCGCCGTGGGTTCGGGCGATCCGCCCGAGGCGGCGCGTCGATTGTTGGATCGCGGTGTCGAACTGGCGGTCGTCAAGATGGGTGCGCAGGGCGTGATGGTGGCGACGTCGAACGGAGCCACCGTGGTTCCCCCGCATCTCGTCGAGGTCGTCAGCGGCCTCGGTGCAGGCGACGCATTCGGGGGCATGTTGGTACACGGCCTGTTATCGGGCTGGGATCCGGTTCGCATCGTCGAGTACTGCAATGTCGCCGGTGCAATCGTTGCCTCGCGGCTACTGTGCTCCGACGCCATGCCCACCCTGGACGAGGTCGAGGATGCGTTGGAGGACCGTCGTGTCGCTGGATGACAAGACGTTCGCATCGCTGACCGAGATCCGGGTCAGGGCACCGCACGAGGTCGCCGGCGCGCTCGCGACCCGCCGTCGCCGCGCCACGCTGACCCAGGACGGAATGCTGTTCATCGTCGCCGCCGATCACACGGCTCGGGCGATGGTGGGGCTGTACGACGATCCGCTGGCCATGGCCGACCGCCGCTCGATGCTCGACCGGCTGCTGATCGCCCTCGACCATCAGCGCGTCGACGGAGTGCTGGGCAGCGCCGAGATCATCGACGACCTGGCTCTGCTCGGAGCGATCCACGACAAGGTCGCCGTCGGCACGATGAACCGTGGTGGGCTGGCCGGTGCCAGCTGGACCCTCGACGACCGGTTCACGGCGTACGACACGGCGCACCTGCAGGCCGCCAACCTCGATGCCGGCAAGCTGCTGCTGCGAATCGACTACAGCGACGCCGGCACCATTCCAACGCTCGCTGCTGCCGCTCACGCGGTGCAGGAGCTCAACGATGCGCAGATGATGGCGATGGTCGAGCCGATCCCGTACTCGAAGAACGACAAGGGCGAAGCGGTTTGGGACACCGATCCGTTGGCGTTGGTCAAGGCGGTCGGGGTCAGCGCGGCGTTGGGTGGGTCCAGCGCATACACGTGGTTGAAGATCCAGGCGACCGCCGACATCGCCACAGTCGCCAAGGTCACGACGCAGCCGTTGTTGCTGCTGGGCGGTGCACCGGGACCCGATCCTGAGGCGACGTTCGCGCTGTGGGAGGATGCGCTCCATCAACCAACAGTGCGCGGACTCGTGATCGGTCGATCGTTGTTGTACCCGGCGTCCGGCGATGTCGAGGTTACCGTTTCGCGCGCCGCCGATCTGGTGCATCAAGCAGCAAAGGACAGGCAATGAACGAGTCGCTCCACCATCCAGCGGGCACCTTGGCAGATGGCGATCTCGCCGTTTCGCTCAGCGCCGGCGATGCCGGGTGGGCCTACTCGGGGCTGCTCGTCGTTTCGTTGGACCCTGGAGTAGAGCGCTCTATCGCGCTCGGGCCGAACGAGGCTGTGGTGTTGCCGTTGTCCGCGACGGCCGTCGACGTCCACATCGACGGCCGACCTTTCACGCTCGACGGCCGGATCTCGGTCTTCGACCGGGTCACCGACTTCGCCTATGCGCCGCTCGGCTCGATCGTCACGCTGCAAGCCGCAGCCGGTGGCGAGGTCGCCATTGCGACGGCGGTCTGCGAAACACGGCTGACGGCCGCGTACGGGCCGGCCGACAGGGTCGCCGTCGAGCTGCGCGGGTCCGGCCCGGCGACGCGGCAGGTCAACAACTTCATGAGCCCGGAGGCATGGCCGGGCGCCGACAAGTTGATGTGCGTCGAACTGATCACGCCGGACGGCAACTGGTCGAGCTATCCGCCGCACCGTCATGACGACTCGCCCGATTGCCCCGTCAACAACGAGGAGATCTACTACTTCCGCATCGGCGTCGCCGGTAGCAGCGACTACTCGGCAGATGGATTCGGGATGCACCGCACCTACACACCCGACGGCTCGATCGACGTCAACGTGGTCATCCACGACGGCGATGTGTTCTGCGTGCCGCGCGGCTACCACGGCCCGTGCATTGCCGCGCCCGGGTATCCGATGTACTACCTCAACGTGCTCGCCGGGCCCGGCGGTGAGCGTTCGATGGCGTTCTGCGACGACCCCGCACACCACTGGGTCCGCGACACATGGACTGATATGGCCACCGATCCACGGTGCCCGATGACGACGAAGGATGGACGAACCGCGTGAACAAGACACTTGGAATCGGTGTGATCGGGTTCGGTTGGATGGGTCAGGCGCACAGCCGAGGCTGTCGCCGGGCGCCGAGCTACTTCCTCGAGCGCGCCTACGAGCCGCAACTGGTGGTCGTCAGCGACACCGTCGAGGCGCGACGCGAGGACGCAGTGAGATCGTTCGGCTATCAGCGCGCCGTCACCGACTGGCACGAGGTCGTCAACGCCCCCGACGTCGACGTCGTCTTCGTCACTGCGCCCAACATGTTGCACGTCGAGATGGTCGAAGCCGCGGCTGCCGCAGGAAAGCAGATCTTCTGCGAGAAGCCGGTCGGTGGCACGCCGCCGCAAACTGTCATCGCAGAACGCGCCGCTCGCCATGCCGGCGTCATCACCGGCGTCGGGTACAACTACCGCTGGGCTCCGTTGGTGCAGTACGCCAAGCAGTTGATCGACAACGGCGAGATCGGCGAGATCACGAACTACTACGGCCGCTTCTTCTCGATGTACGGCAGTGACCCGATGGGCCTGCTGTCGTGGCGGTTCATGGTCGATCAGGCCGGCCACGGCGTAAGCACCGACATCCTCAGTCACGCGGTCGACCTCGGCCACTACCTGGTGGGTGGCATCGCCAAGGTGATGGGCACGGGCGAGACGTTCATCAAGCAACGTCCGCTTCCCACCGGTGGCGGCACCCACTACGACCGAGGCAAGCCCGGTGACCCGACCGCTGAGGTCACCAACGAGGACTACATCGGGATGATGTGCAAATTCGAGAACGGTGCCCGGGGAACGTTCGAGGCGTGCCGTTCGATGGTCGGGCCGGAGAGCCAGAACAGCTTCGAGGTCTATGGCACGAAAGGTTCAATCGCCTGGAACTTCGAGACCATGAACGAGTTGCGCGTCTACATCGCCGCGGAGCACAAGCACACCGGTTTCACGACAGTCTTCGGTGGCGACCGGTTCTACCCGCACGGCAACTTCGTGCCGGGCAGCGCGAACAGCATCGGCTTCGAGGACCTCATCTGCATCGAGGATCACGAGTTCTTGCAGTCGGTCGCGGTCGGCCGGCAACACACACCCGGTTTCACCGAAGCCCTCGCCTACGTCTCGGTGCAGGACGCCGTGCTGCGCAGCTGGGACAGCGGCCATTGGGAAGACGTCGTCTCACTGAGGGAGGAATGATGGGCACCACTCGCCTGACAACAGCAGCGGCGATCGTCCGCTATCTCATCGCCCAGCGGACCGTTGTCGACGAAGTCGAGGTACCGCTCTTCCCGGGCGTGTACGCGATCTTCGGCCACGGCAACGTCACCAGCCTCGGCCTCGCGCTGCAAGCGGCTGGCGATGCCTTGCCGACGTGGCGTGGCCAGAACGAGCAGGGCATGGCACTGGCTGCGGTCGGTTACGCCAAGGCCGCGAACCGCCGTCAGATCATGGTCGCCACGTCGTCGATCGGTCCCGGCGCACTCAACATGGTCACGGCTGCCGGCGTCGCTCACGCCAACCGCCTGCCGGTCCTGTTGCTGGCCGGCGACACGTTCGCCAGCCGATTGCCCGACCCGGTGCTCCAACAGGTCGAGCACTTCGGCGATCCCACCGTCACCGTCAACGACGCGTTCAAGTCGGTCACTCGCTATTGGGATCGCATCATGCGCCCTGAGCAGATCATCCACTCCCTTCCGCATGCGGTGTCGGTGCTGTTGAGTCCCGCCGATTGCGGTCCGGCCTTCATCGCCCTTCCCCAAGACGTGCAGGCCGAGGCGTTCGATTTCCCCGACGAGTTCTTCGCCACGACCGTCCATCACATCCCCCGGCTGCGCGCCGATCTCGATCAACTGGCACGTGCCATCGCCGCGCTGAGAGCGGCCGAGCGGCCGCTGATCATCGCCGGCGGGGGAGTGCGCTACTCCGGTGCCTCCGCCGAACTCGCTGAGTTCGCCGAGGCCCACAACGTTCCCGTGGTCGAGACCGTTGCGGGCCGGGCAAGCCTGCAGGCGACCCATCCACTGAATGCCGGCCCGGTCGGCGTCACCGGTTGCACCAGCGCCAACGACCTCGCCGGCGCCGCGGATGTGATCCTCGCCGTGGGAACCCGACTGCAGGATTTCACGACGGGCTCATGGACGGCGTTCGCCGGCGACGCGCAGTTGATCGGTCTCAATGCAGCATTGTTCGACGCTGTGAAGCATCGTTCGCTGCCGTTGGTGGCCGATGCCCGTGAAGGTTTGCGAGAACTCGGCGAAGGGCTCGCCGGGTGGGTGTCGAGCGACGACTGGGCGTTGCGTTCGAAGAACGCCACTGGCGACTACCACGCATACATCGACGGCCTCGCCGATCCGTCTGCCGTCGGCGAGAGTGGTCGCCCGACGTATGCCCAGGTGATCGGTGCCGTCGATCGCAACCAGAAGCCCGGCGACTACGTGTTGGCTGCCGCAGGAGGGTTCCCGGGCGAACTCATCAACGGCTGGCGGGCCAAGGAAGTCGGCGACTTCGACTGCGAGTACGGCTTCTCGTGCATGGGCTACGAGATCGCCGGCGCTTGGGGGGCCAAGATGGCCCGACCCGACGACGAGGTCATCACCTTCGTGGGCGACGGCTCGTACATGATGATGAACAGCGACCTCTACAGCTCGGTGCTGTCGGGTCACAAGTTGATCGTGATCGTGTGCGACAACGGTGGCTTCGCAGTCATCAATCGGCTGCAGATCAACCAGGGCGGCGAACCGTTCAACAACCAGATCGAGAACACGCGCCACCACGAGTTGGTGTACGTCGACTTCGCCGCGCACGCCGCGGCAATGGGCTGCAACAGCGAGCGGGCCACATCGGTCCACGAACTGGAGACAGCACTCGAACGTGCCAGGCACAGCGATCGCACGACGGTGATCGCGCTGCAGACCGACGCGTACGCGTGGACGGGCGGCGGCGCGTTCTGGGAGGTCGGTGTCCCCGAGGTCAGCGATCGGCCACAGGTTCAAGCCGCGAAGGCAGCAATGGTCACTGGACTTCAACAACAGAGGATTGGAACATGACGGGCAAGCTCGAAGGAAAGGTCGTCGTCGTCAGCGGCGGCACACAGGGTCTGGGTGAGGCCGTCGCCCGCCAGGTCGTCGCCGACGGTGCGGCTGGTCTGGTGATCGCCGGCCGCAGCGCCGACCGAGGCGCAGCATTGGCGAAGGAGCTCACGGATCTCGGCACGCCGACGTCGTTCGTCGAAGCCGACATGGAGGATCCCGACGCACCTCGTGCCCTCATCGACGCCGCCGACGATCAGTTCGGTGTCGTCCACTGCGTGGTCAGCGTCGCTGCGGCGACGTGGCGAGACAGCGTCTGGACCGCAACCCCCGA
The DNA here is from genome assembly GCA_040005915.1 of Ilumatobacteraceae bacterium. Lineage (GTDB taxonomy): Bacteria > Actinomycetota > Acidimicrobiia > Acidimicrobiales > Ilumatobacteraceae > JAENVT01. The sequence goes on along the minus strand of JBDTYA010000203.1, from coordinate 795 downwards.
AGGCTTCGGGCAGATGATCGCGGTGAACACGCGTGCCCCGCTCTTCCTCATCCAGGCTGCCGCCGAGGTCATGCGCCGCGAGGGTGTGGCCGGCTCGTGCGTCACGATCGGGTCGACCAGCGGTCACGGAGGCCAGCCGTTCATCCTCAGCTACTGCGTGTCGAAAGGGGCGCTCGAGACGATGACCCGCAACCTGGCTTTCGCGCTGATGCGCCACAAGATCCGCGTCAACGTGGTCAGCCCAGGCTGGATGGACACCGAGTCCGAAGACGCGACTCAGCGCAAGTTCCACGGGGCCACCGACGGTTGGCTGGAACGCGCCGAGGCCGATCAGCCGATGGGTCGGCTCATCAAGCCGCAGGAGGTCGCCAAAGTCGTCGCCTTCTACCTCTCCGATGATTCCGGCATGGTCACCGGCAACATCGTCGACTACGACCAATCCGTTCTCGGCGCGGGAGATGCGCCGAAGCCCTCACTGCAGGAGACACCACAATGACACTCAGGATCGCGGTGCTCGGCGTCGGCCGCATCGGCAAGATGCACGTCGAACTGATCTCCCGGCAGGTACCGGGCGCTTCGGTGGCGATGGTCCAGGACATCAACGGCGGTGCTGCCGCTGCAATCGGCGAACAGTTCGACGTGCCTCACACCACCGACCTCGATGAAGTGCTCGCGTCGCCCGATGTCGATGCCGTTGCGATCTGCAGCAGCACCGACACGCACGTGCCGTTCATGATCGCCTCGGCCAAGGCCGGTAAGGCAATCTTCTGCGAGAAGCCGATCTCGCTCGACCTC
>JBDTYA010000202.1:0-8513 GCA_040005915.1 Ilumatobacteraceae bacterium | reverse complement strand
CGCCGGCCTCAGCTGATCTTCAACGCCGAGTTGTAGACCTTCTTCGACTTCAGGTCCACGGCGATCCGCCTGGCGATTTCGTGGAACAACTTGGCCGATTCGCTGTCGGGATCGGCGACGGTGATCGGCATTCCGTCGTCGCCGCCTTCGCGCAGCGCCGGCACCAACGGCAGCTGGCCGAGCAGCGGTACGCCGAGCGAATCGGCGAGCTCCTTGCCGCCGCCACTGCCGAAGATCTCGTAGCGCTTGCCGTCGTCGCCGGTGAACCAGCTCATGTTCTCGATGACACCCTTCACCGTCATGTTGACCTTGGCGGCCATCGCTGCCGACAGGGCGGCGACCTTCTGAGCCGCGGGCTGCGGTGTCGTCACGACGTACACCTCGGCTCGCGGCAGGTACTGGCTGAGGCTGAGGGCGATGTCGCCCGTGCCCGGCGGCATGTCGATGAGCAGGAAGTCGGGCTCGTCCCAGAACACATCGGTCAGGAACTGCTCGAGCGCCTTGTGCAGCATGGGCCCACGCCAGATCACGGCCTGTCCCTCGGGCACGAAGTAACCGATCGAGATGCACCGCACTCCGTGGCTCTCGGTAGGCACCAACATGCCATCGATGACGACCGGATCGCGTTCGGCGCCGAGCATCCTCGGGATCGAGAAGCCGTAGATGTCGGCGTCGACGATGCCGACCGAATAGCCCTGTTGCGAGAGGGCGACGGCGAGGTTGACGGTGACGCTCGACTTGCCGACGCCACCTTTGCCGGACGAGATCAGCAACGGTCGGGTCTTCGAGCCCGGCTCGGCGAACGGCACCTTGCGGCCCTCGGCGTGACCGTGGGCCTGACCCTGCCCGGCCGAGTCGCCGGGCGTACCGTGCACCAGCATCCGCACCGCCTCGCGCTCCGCGTCGGTCATGACCGTGAAGTCGAGTGCGACCCGCTTGACGCCTTCGAGCGGCGCGACCGCGGCGGTGACACGGCTGGTGATCTCGTTGCGCAGCGGGCACCCGGCGACGGTGAGCGCGATGAGCACGTCGGCTACGCCATCCGCATCGAGCGTCGCCCGGCGGACCATGCCGAGGTCGACGATCGAGCGGCGCAGCTCGGGATCCTCGACGGGCCGCAGTGCCTCGATGATCTGATCGGTCGTGGTTGCCGGCATGGTGGCCTTTCGAGGAACTGGGTCGCAGCGAATTACCACTACGCAGATAGGTAGAATACCGGGGTGGCCGCGAACCCGCCCAGCACGGAGATGGCATCCGGTGCGTTCACCGCGACTGTTTCGGCCATCACCAACGCGTTCGGCGACCCAACTCGCCGCGGGATCTACCTGTTCGCCCGCGAGCACGCCGAGGGGGTCACCGCATCGCAGGTCGCCGAACAGTTCGGATTGCACCCCAACGTCGCCCGTCACCACCTCGATCGGCTCGCCGCCGGCGGCTACCTCGAGGTTGCCGTCGAGCGGGCAGAGGGCGCCGGGGCCGGACGCCCCTCAAAGCGCTACCGATCGGTGGCCAACGTGTCGATCGACGTGCCGGTGCGCAGCGACGACCTCGTCCTGTCGCTGCTCGGGAAGGCGTTGGCGCTGCTGCCCAGCGAGCAGGCCGAGGCGATGGCCGAACAGGTCGGTCAGGAGTACGGGCAGGCGATGGCCGCCGGTCTCTCCGGGCCCGATGTCGCCGCCGGCCAACGCAGCCTGCGCTCGGCGATGCAAGCCGTCGCCGACGCGCTCACAGCACACGGTTTCGCCGCACACGCCGACCAGCGCAACAACCAGTTGCGCATCGTCAACAACCATTGCCCGTTCGGTGAAGTGGCAATCGAACACCCCGTGATCTGCGCGGTCGACCGCGGCATGGTCAAAGGGATGCTCGGGGCCCTCTGCGGCGACACCGATGTCAGCACCGAGGCCTCGTTGCCCCGCGGCGACACCTTCTGCGCCACCACGTTCTGAACCGGCGGTCGCCGAGCCCTACTTGCGAAGTCTGCCGTACTCGGCGACACGCTCGATGATTGTCTGATCACACTTCGCCAGTGCGCCGTTGTCGAAGGGCGGCTGGGGGTCGTACTCGATCATCAGTTGCGCGGCCTGAGCCGCGGTGCGGTCGATCAGCAGCTCGACGAGCCGCAGCGCCATGTCGATCCCGCTCGACACGCCGGCGGCGGTGATGATCCGGTCGTCGAGATGCTCGACGACGCGCTCGGCAGTCGGCACCGCACCCACCGCTTCGAGCTCGCGGTAGCAGGCCCAGTGGGTCGTGGCGGTCAAGCCATTCAGCAGCCCGGCCCCACCGAGCACCAATGCGCCGGTGCACACCGATGTCGTGTAGGCCGTCGTCTCATGAGCGGCTCGTACCCAATCGAGGACGCGCTCGTCGTGCACGAGCGGGCGGGACCCGACGCCACCGGGAAACACGATGATGTCGGGTTTCGGCATCTCCTCGAACGTCGCGTCGATCGTGACGCCGAGGATCCCGTTCTCGCTGCGCACCTCGCCGCGCTGGTGACCGATGAAGGTGATGTCGATCGAGGGGATGCGCTGCAGCACCTCGTAGGGCCCGATCGCGTCGAGCGCGGTGAACCGTGGGAACAGTGGGATGGCGACTTGCATGGTGATGTCCTTGTCTACGAAGCGGCGTGAAGATGCCCGGCGTTATCGGTCGTGTGAGATCGAAATCGGCGCCTGTATGCGTCCGGGGCGACGCCGACGCGTCGTTGGAATGCGCGGCGCAGCGACTCGGCGGTGCCGAGGCCACAGTTCGCGGCGACGAGGTCGAGCGACGCACCGCTCGTCTCCAACTCGCTGCGCGCCGCCTCGATCCGCACCCGCTCCACGTAGCGGGCGGGCGTCTCGCCGACCTCTGTGGTGAAGACGCGGCTGAAGTGCCGGCTGCTCATCGCTGCCCGTTCGGCGAGCAGGTCCAGCCGATGGTCGGCGGCGGGATGCATGTCGATGTAGTCCTGTGTGGAACGCACGCTCGACCTTGTGGCGCGGGGCACCCACACCGGCGCCGCGAACTGGGTCTGGCCGCCGGGGCGATGCAGGAACATCACCATCCAGCGGGCCACGGTCTGGGCGACCACGTTCCCGTAGTCGATCTCGACCATCGCCAGCGCGAGGTCGATCCCGGCGGTGACCCCCGCAGAGGTCCACACCTTTCCATCGCGGCGATAGATCGGATCGGGATCGACGATGACCCGCGGGTACTCGTCGGCCAGTTGTCGGGCCTTCGCCCAATGCGTGGTGACTGTCCTGGCGTCGAGCAAACCGGCTTCGGCGGCGATGAACGCCCCGCTGCACACCGAGGCGATCCGCCGGCTCGAACGCGCCGCGGCGCGTATCCAGTCGACGAGCGGTTTGTCGTAGCGCACGGTCCTGGTGCCTTCGCCACCGGGGATCAGCAGCGTGTCGAACTTCGGTTGGCCCCGCAGGGATGGCAGCGGCGCGGTGACGATCTGCAGGCCGCTCTCGGTCGTGATGGGCGTGCCGTCTCTCGACACGATGCTGAGGTCGTAGCCGGCCGACGACCGCTTCTGCGATGCCAGGACAGCCGTAGCGCCGGCGAACACTTCGTGGGGCCCGATTGCGTCCAGCGGCTGCATTCCGTCGAAGGCGACGATGACAACGGATCGGCGGGTCATCCGCCGATCATGACGGCTGCCGGTTGTGGCGTCAATGACACGGTCCCCACAGATCAGGACATGGGTCCGGTTCCAAGTTCGTCGATCTGTCTCTACGATGGTCACGACCCTCATCGAAAGGACAGACGTGGACGTACGCATCGGCGTCACCCAAGCCCCCAGAGAACTCACCCTCGAAGTGCCCGACGACGTCGATCGCGAGGCGCTGAAGGCCAAGATCGAGGCGGCGCTCTCCGGTGCCGTCGATGTGCTGTGGCTGACCGATCGTCGCAATCGCGACGTCGGCGTGAGCTCGGCCAAGATCGCGTACGTCGAAATCGGCAGTCCCGACAGCGAGCGAAAGATCGGGTTCGGCGGCTGAGTTGAACGGGTGTGCGCACATGGTGCGTGGGCGGCAGCGTGCAACCGTTGAGTGCTAGAACGACTGCATGGCCACGTTGGGCGAACTCTGCCGACAACACACGTCGCTCACCCGCGACGAGATCAACCACCTCAAACAACTGGTCAGCGAGTGGGGCCTGCTCGCCGACCTCTGCTTCGCCGATCTGTTGCTCTACGTGCCGTCGACCGATTCCGAGTGGTTGATCGTCGCCCAGGTGCGTCCGGCCACGGGCCAGACCCTCTACCTCGCCGACTACGTGGGTGTGCCGGCCGACAACGAGCGGCCGTTGTTGTCGTCGGCTTTCGACACGAGCGAGATCTCCGAGGGCGAGATCGCCGTCGACTCGTTGCCCGAGCCGGCGCGCATGCTGGCAATCCCCGTGCGATTCGGCAACAAGCCGATCGCTGTGCTGTCGCGCGAGTGGTCGAACCGAACCGGTCGTCAACCGGGCGAGCTCGAGCGGACCTATCTCGGGATCTTCCAGCGCTTCGCGGCGATGATCGCCGAAGGCTCGTTCCCGTTCCACGGTCTCGTCGGCGACTCCAGCGCGGCGCCCCGGGTCGGCGATGGCGTGATGGTGCTCGACGACGAGGGTCGCGTTCGCTATGCATCGCCCAACGCAGTCTCTGCGCTGCACCGCGTCGGCATCAGCGCCAATGCTGTCGGCATGCGCCTGGCAGAACTCGGCTTCAACGACAGCCCGGTTCGGCTGGCGTACGAGGATCGCATCCCGGTGATCCAGGAGTTCGAGCAGACGCCCAGCGTCACCTTGTTGACCCGCTGCATGCCGATCCTCGCCGGCGGCGAAGTGACCGGCGGGGTCCTGCTGCTGCGCGACGTCACCGAGGTCCGCAAGCGCGACAAGTTGTTGCTCTCGAAGGACGCGACGATCCGCGAGATCCATCACCGGGTCAAGAACAACCTGCAGACCATCTCGTCGTTGCTACGGCTGCAGGGCCGCCGACTGGAATCGCCGGAGGCCAAGGCCGCGGTCGCGGAATCGGTTCGCCGTATCCGCACCATCGCACTCGTGCACGAGACATTGTCGCGCGAGCCGGGCGACGATGTGGCCTTCCTCGAGATCGTCAGGCCGCTGCTGCGCCTCGCCGAAGAGGGTCTGCAATCGCCGGATCGCCCGGTGCGATTCACCGTGCAGGGCGAAGGTGGTCGCTTGCCTTCGACCATCGCCACGCCGTTGTCGGTCGTGTTGACCGAGCTGTTGCAGAACGCTGTCGATCACGGCTTCCCGGAGGGCAGCAGTGGTGGTGACGTCGTCGTGCAGCTGAACCCGACGGATGATCAGCTCCAGATCCGTGTGATCAACGATGGTCGCGGGCTCGACGCCGGTTTCGAGTTGAACAAGGCGACCGGGCTCGGTCTGTCGATCGTGCGCACGTTGGTGACGACGGAGCTGGCCGGCAGCATCGTGATGCGGCCGGGCATGCCCGAGGACTTCGCCGCGGCAGGCCTCGGTGATCAGCCGAAGGGTGCAGGTACGGTCGTCGACCTCACCGTGCCGATCTGAGCCGCCGTCTAAACCGCTTCAGTCAGCCGGCAGCCTTTTGACGGGCGACGTATTGACGACGCAACACGCGGCGCTCCTCTTCCGAGGTACCACCCCAGATGCCGGAGTCCTGATTGGTCTCCAGTGCGTAGTCGAGGCAGTCGCGATGAACGGGGCATTGCCCGCACACCTCTTTGGCCCGAGCAATCTGCAGAAGCGCATAGCCGGTGGTACCGACCGGGAAGAACAACTCCGGGTCGGTGTCTCGACATATCGCATCGGCGCGCCACGTGTAGTCGGCATTGGCAAGTGTCAGGCTGGACGCAAGAATGGTCACGATCGACTCCACTTGAACAAATTGTGAGAATTTTCACGTGCCAACCAGCCACAGAAAGAAGGACTCTCGACAACGGTGTGCACAGTGCTGTCAAACTAGGAAACAATTCATCGGTTGACAAGGGGTACGGGCATGTTCTCCGACATAGTTCCTAGAGATGGGCGGTATCTGTGACACAGGTGTTGGCCCACCGCGGGGCATCGAAGGCCAAGCGGGAGAACACGATCGAGGCCTTTCGGACGGCCGGAACGATGGGAAGCGATGGCGTCGAGCTCGACGTGCGTCGCACTGCCGACCGCCGCTTGGTCGTCCATCACGATCCGCTGCTCCCCGACGGGCGGGCGATCGTCGCGGTCGATGCGGTTGAACTTCCGGCCTACATCCCTGGTCTCGATGCCGCGCTCGACGCCTGCGCCGGCATGTGGGTCAACGTCGAGATCAAGAACGACCCGACCGAGCCAGACTTCGACCCGACCGATTCGATCGCCGATCACGTCGTGGCCGCGCTGACCGAACGCGCCGAGGATCACCGCTGGTTGATCTCCTCGTTCCGCATCGAGACGATCGATCGATGCGTGTCGCTGACGGGCACCATCCGAACAGCCTGGTTGGTGACCGAGGTCCCCGACGACGTGATCGCAACGATGGTCGGGCGCGGTCACGTCGCGCTGCACCCTTGGGTCGGCACGTTGAACCGGTCGCACATCGATGTGTGCCACGGTGCCGGCATCGAGGTCAACACCTGGACGTGCGACGACCCGCAACGGATGGCGGAGTTGGTCGAGTGGGAGATCGATGGCATCTGTACCAACGTCCCCGATCTGGCGATCGCGGTCATCGCCGCCGCGCCCGGTCGAGCCCGAGGGTGAGCCGGTTCAGATCGGCGTGGGATACACGAGCTTGACGGCGTTCGGTCGGTGCTCGAATCGCAGTTCAAGCGTTTCGCCCAGGTAGTCGCCGTCGAGTTGGAACGGGAACGGCCGGGCGGAAGTGACGGTGAGGTAGGAGAGGTCGGTCTGCACGTCGACTGTTTCCGACGGCTTCATACCGCCGCCGCGCAACGCCCCGCCGAGTGCCTTCAGGATCGCGCCGACCTTCAGCGTCTTGAACGTGACCGCGACGAGACCACGATCCAAGGTCGCCGCAGGACTGAGGTCGAGGGGGCGGTTGCCGAGGTACGTGTACGGGTTCGTGTTGAGCACGATCGTGAAGTAGCCGTCGACCGGGGCGGCCGTCGCCGACGTGGCGATCTGGAAGTGCGGTTCGTCGCGGTCGTACTTGCTCATCCACGTGCGAACGGACGCGTAGATGAACAGCGGATGGCCGAGCCAGCGTTTCATCGACGCACGCCGTTCGACCTCTCGTACCACCGCTGCGTCATAGCCGATCCCGGTGTGGAAGCAGAAGTAGCGGCCGTTGACATGGCCGAGGCCGATGGGCCGGATGTCGTGGGCAGCGAGTCCTTTGGCCAGTAGCTGGACTGCGGCGACGGGGTCGTTCGGCATGCCGAGCGTGCGGGCGAAGACGTTGGTGCTGCCGCCGGGGAGGATCGCCAGTGCGGTGCCGGTGCCGGCCACGCCGGTGGCGACCTCGTTGAGCGTGCCGTCACCACCGAAACCGACGACGACGTCGACACCACGGCGGGCGGCGTCCTGGGCGAACCGGATGGCGTGCCCGCGGCGGTTGGTCTCGACGATCTCGACGTCGTTGCCCATCGAGAGCGCACGGTGCACGACGACGGTGTTGCGCGCCGTCACCGACGACGCGAACGCGTTGACAACCATCAGGATGCGCAAGACAGCGACGATACCGGACCGGTGGCAGTTGGGCCTCGGGCCTGCGAGGGGGTAACAATGGTCCCTCATGAATGTGATCGTCTGCGTCAAACAGATCCCCGACCCGGCGATGCCGGGCGAGCTCAACAGTTCGACCAACACCCTGAAGCGCGAGGGCAAGTTGATCCTCGATGAGTCCGACAGCTACGGAGTCGAGATGGCGTTGCAGTTGGTCGCTGCCGCCGGTGAGGGCGAGGTCAGCCTGGTGTCGATGGCCCCCAACAACGAGGTCAGCGGCCTGCGCACGGCCCTGGCGATGGGCGCGGCGAAGGGCATCCTGGTCAGTGACCCGAGCCTGTTGGGCAGCGATGCGCTGACGACCGCCAAGGTGTTGGCTGCGGCGATCGGGCGTCTCGGCGGCGCCGATCTGATCATTGCTGCGACCGAGTCCAGCGATGGCTACACCGGCACGGTGCCCGAGCAGATCGCCGAAGTGCTCGGGCTTCCGTCGGTCACGTTCGCCAAGCACGTCGTCGTCGACGGCGGCTCGTTGAAGGTCAACCGCCAGACCGAGGACGGCTACGACGAAGTGACCTGCCCGTTGCCGGCGGTCATCAGCGTCACGGCCGGCGTCGTCGAGCCGCGGTATCCCAGCTTCAAGGGGATCATGGCTGCCAAGTCGAAGCCGCTCGAGACCGTGACCGCCGCCGACCTCGGTGTGAGCCCGGTCGGTTGGGACGGCGCTGGTCAGACCATCGCCAACGTGACCAAGGCCGAGGCCCGCAAGGCCGGCGAGATCATCGAAGACGACGGAGAGGGATATGCCAAGATCGTGGCGTTCCTCGAGAACCTGAAGGTCATCTGAGGAGCACCATGAA
>JBDTYA010000201.1:0-13322 GCA_040005915.1 Ilumatobacteraceae bacterium | reverse complement strand
CGTATCCACCGAGCGGCGAGCCTTGATAGCCGGAGATGAACGCCGCCGTGTTCCATCCCTTGGCGCGGTCGGCCCGCATCAGGTCGATGGGCAGGCGCACCAACGCCTGGATCCCCGTGGCCAGGATCTGTTTCGGTGCAGCTTCGTAACGCTGCTGCAGTGAGAACTCGTCGGTATTCGATTCGGTAAGCGCCATGCGACCCCCTGTGGTGACTCTGAATCTACGTCATGATCACCTCCATTTCGTTATGGTGCCCCCGTGCGAACGAAGGTGGCGATCGTGGGGGGCGGCCCGGCCGGCATGCTTTTGTCGCACCTGTTGTGGCGGTCCGACATCGACAACGTCGTCGTCGAGCAACGGTCGCGCCAGTACGTCGAGGCACGTATCCGTGCCGGCGTGATCGAGCAGGGCACGAGCGATCTGCTGCGCTCGCTCGGCCTGGGTGAGCGGATGGATCGTGAAGGCCTGGTCCACGAAGGCGTGACGATCTCGAACTCACGATCACCGTTCCGCGTCGACTTCAAGGCGTTGGTCGACCGTGCGGTGATGGTCTACGGACAGACCGAGATCCAGAAGGATCTGTACGACTCAGCCGACGCTGCCGGATGGCCCATCGTGTTCGGGGCCGAGAACGTGCGCGTGCAGGATCTCACCGACGATCGCCCGACGGTCTGCTACACCTCGCACGGCGCAGCGGTGACCCTCGAGGCCGACTACATCGCCGGCTGCGACGGCTTCCACGGCGTCAGCCGCCACGCGATCCCGGCCGACGTCAGGCGTGAGTTCGAGAGGCTCTACCCATTCGGGTGGATGGGGGTGTTGTCGGAGACGCCGCCGGTCAGCCACGAGTTGATCTATGCCCGCCACCCGCGCGGCTTCGCGCTGTGCTCGATGCGCAATCCGGCGCTGTCGCGCTACTACGTGCAGTGCAGCGCCGATACCGACGCCTCGTCGTGGAGCGACGACCGGTTCTGGGACGAGTTGCGACGGCGCATCCCCGAGGACGCGGCGTCGACACTCGTCACCGGACCATCGATCGAGAAGTCCGTGACGCCACTTCGCAGCTACGTCGCCGAGCCGATGCAATGGGGCAACCTGTTGCTGGCCGGCGATGCGGCGCACATCGTTCCGCCGACCGGCGCGAAGGGACTGAACCTGGCATTCTCCGACGTGTTCTACCTTGCCGAGGCACTGGTTGAACGCTATTCGAACGGGTCGACGACCGCCCTCGACGGCTACGGCGCGAAGGCGTTGCGGCGGGTGTGGAAGGCCGTGCGCTTCTCGTGGTGGATGACGACGATGCTGCACACCTTCGACGACGCCGGCGAGTTCGAACATCGCATGCAGGAGACCGAGTTGGATTACCTGGCAGGTTCGACAGCCGCCCAGACCGCGATGGCCGAGAACTACACCGGCCTGCCGCTCTGACCGCCCCGCCCGGCTACCGTGCAGACCCGATGGGCGACTACGACGAAGGGATGCGGATCCGTAGCGAAGTGCTGGGCCGCGACCACGTCGAACGGTCGGCTGCGAACGCAACCGATCTGAACCGGCCGTTCCTCGACTGGATCACCACAAACGTGTGGGGCGAGCTGTGGGCCGACCCGACGTTCGACCGCCGGACACGCAGCCTGATCACGATCGCGATCCTCGCTGCCCTCGGCCGCGACGAGCTGGCACTGCATCTGCGCGCCTCGGTCGGAACCGGCGTGACCGACGCGGAACTGGCGCAGGTGCTGCAACACGTGGCGATCTACGCGGGGGTTCCGGCGGCGAACCATGCCTTCCAGACGGCGGCAACGGCGCGGCAACCATGAACAGAACGTACGCGCCGCGAGCCCACCTCGACCATCCGCCGTTCCTCTACAGCGACTACCGGTCGACCGTGAAGCGGGCGCCATCGCACGACCTCGTCGCGATCGTACAGACCCTCACCGAGACGACGGGCCCCGGACCGGCATGGACCGAGCTCAGCGTCGACGATGCCGACCTGACCACCAATGCAGGTACAGGGGGCGAGGCCATCGGCCAACGCAGCATCATCACCGGCCGCGTGGTCGACGAGAACGGCGCACCCGTTCCCGAGACGTTGATCGAGGTCTGGCAGGCCAACGCCTGCGGTCGATACGTGCATTGGCGCGAGACCGCGTTCCCGGCGCCGCTCGACCCGAACTTCATCGGGGTCGGCCAGTTCCGCACCGGCGCCGACGGCGAGTACCGCTTCCTCACCATCAGGCCCGGCCCCTATCCGTGGGGCAACCACCCCAACGCATGGCGTCCGGCGCACATTCACTTCTCGTTGATGGGCCCGTCGATCGCGACACGCCTCGTCACCCAGATGTACTTCCCCGACGATCCATTGTTCGGCCTCGATCCGATCTTCCAATCGGTCCCGCCGCACAGCCGTCAACGTATGATCGCCACCTACGACCACGACGTCACCGTCGAGAACTGGGCGCTCGGGTACCGGTGGGACATCGTGCTGCGCGGCCCCGGCACAACGCAGTGAACGAGACGATCCATCACGGTCAGACACCGTCGCAGACCGTGGGTCCCTACTTCACGATGCGCCTCTCGGGCGAGGGCGAGAACGTGTTGACCACACCCGAGTCGGTCGGTCGACGGATCCGCATCGAGGGACGCGTCCTCGACGGCGACCGCAAGCACATCGAAGACGCTCTGGTCGAGCTGTGGCAGGCCGACAGTGCCGGGCGATACCACCACCCCGCCGACAGGCGCGACGACGTGCCGATGGATCCGGCGTTCTCCGGCTTCGGGCGCTGCGCGAGCGATTTCCAGACGGGCGCCTACTCGTTCCTCACGATCAAGCCGGGTCCGGTCCCGCATCCGGCCGGCGGCTTCCAGGCGCCACATCTCAGCCTCACCATCCAGGCCCGCGGCATGTTGAACCCGACGTACACGCGCATCTACTTCGACGACGAGGTGGAGGCCAACGAGGTCGATCCGGTGCTGTTGTCGGTGCCCGACGACCGTCGCTCGACATTGATCGCAGTACACATCACCGACGCCGGCTCGTCGGTGCCCACATACCGGTTCGACATCCGCTACCAGGGTGACGACGAGACCGTCTTCTTCGACGTGTGATCGTCAGCATGACCGAGACCCTGTACCCCGGATTCTCCACCGAGCGGATGGATGAGATCTTCGCCCTCGGCTCGCGCGTCTCGGCGATGTGCTCAGTGGAGGCAGCCGTGGCGTCCGCTCAAGGGGGCGCCGGCGACATCCCGGTCGATGCGGCTGCGGCGATCGTCGCGGCGTGCGGAGAGACGGTCGACGCCGCCGTACTCGCGGACGGCTGGCGCGTCGGCACGCCGGTGCTGGGGCTGCTCGAGACGTTGCGGAGCCGGCTCGAGCCCGACTTCAAGAACCATCTGCACCACGGTCTGACGACGCAGGACGTCATCGATACGGCGATGATGCTGCTCGTCGATCGCGCAATCGATCATCTGGCCGACCTCGGAGGCGACTGTGCCGGGTCGTTGCGGGCGATCATCCGGCGATCGGGAAGCGTGGGGACCCAGGCCCGCTCGTTCCTGCAACCCGCCGACATCACGACCGTCGGGTTCCGCACCGCACGTTGGCTCCTCCAGCTCGATCACATCCGCCGGCGCCTTGCGGAGGCCAATCCGCCCGTGCAGCTCGGTGGGCTCATCGGCGATCGCATGGAGATCGCCACCGATGTGGTCGACACGGTCGCCGCCGAACTGGGCCTGGCGGCCGCGCTGCCGTGGCACACGGACCGTGGCCCGGTCATCGCCGTGGTGGAACTCGCTGTCGACCTGGCCAGGTGGGCTGGCAAGGTGGCTGTCGACGTCGCTCAACTGGTGCAGTTCGGTGAGATCACGACCAGGGCCGGCGGATCGTCGGCGGCGGCGGGTAAGCGCAACCCCATCGATGCGATGCGGGCGATGGCCGCCGCCGAAGCGTGCGCCGGGATCGCCACGGTCATCACGCATGCCAAACCCCACGAGCTGGAACGCGGCCTCGGCAGCTGGCATGCCGAATGGTTCGCGCTCCCACTCATCTTCCAAACCGCGGCAGCGGCGACTGAAGCCATCGGCGCGGCGCTGGCATCGTTGGAAGTGGAGCCGTCCGCCGTGGTCGTCGGCGGCAACCGGCGCGTCGCCGCCGACGCATTCGTCACCTCGGTGCTCGAGCAATCACCATGACCTCGTTCGCCACGATCCCCGGCGGAACCCGGGTCGCATATCACGTCGCCGGTAGCCCGTGGCGACCTTCGCTGGTGCTCAGCCACTCACTCGGCAGCGACCACGGGATGTGGGAGCCGCAGGTGCAGGCCCTCGAGGATCGGTACTTCATCGTGTCCATCGACAACATCGGCCACGGCGAGAGCGACGTACGCGACGGCGACTACTCGATCTCCGATTTCGGCGCCGCTGTTCTGGCCGTCGCCGATGCCGCCGAGCTGCCGCAGTTCCACTACTGCGGGCTGTCGGTCGGCGGGATCACCGGCCAGTGGTTTGCGACCCACCACGCCGACCGCCTGCTGTCGCTCACGCTGAGCAACACTGCGGCGAAGATCGGCGACCCAGCGGTGTGGGCCGAACGGATGGAGACGGCAAAGTCGGAGGGCATGGGCTCCCTCGTCGACGGGGTCATCGCCCGCTGGTTCTCACCGGGCTTCCCGGAGCGGGAGCCCGAACGCTTCGCCGTCGCCAGATCCACGCTGTTGGCCACCGATCCGACTGGGTATGCCGGCGTGTGCGCGGCGTTGCGCGACGGTGACCTACGTGATTCGATCGCCTCGATCACCACACCGACGTTGGTGATCGGCGGCACGGGTGATCAGGCCACGCCGATCGACCAGTCGCGGTGGCTGCACGCGCACATCGAGGGCAGCCGGCTCGTCGAGCTCGACGCCGCGCACCTCAGCAACCTCGATCGGCAGTCCGAGTTCACCTCGACGCTCATCCGGTTCTTGGGGGAGCACACACCGTGACGATCGAGCCGTGAACGAGGCGGGTCCTAGAAGCTGCCTTCGGCGACCCGGTCTATGCCCTGCGTCAGGATGAGATCTTCGTGCAGTTCCATCCACACGTCGTGGTACGAGCCGCACATCACCCCGGTGAGCATCCGCTGGTCACCGGCCTCGAGGGCGATACGGCTGCCGGTGAGGCGGGCCGCATAGCCATCGAATCGCTTGGCCACGGCGGCGAACGAGTGGCAGATCGGCTGAGCCTCGTCGTCGAGCACACCGAGCCGCGCGATGCACGCCCCGTCGTACGCCGCGTCGGCGTGGTCGTTGGGATCGCCGTCGCGCAACTGCCAGTCCGCGCACACCTGCTTGAAGATCTCGTTCATCTGGAGGAAGCGGTGGTAGTTGACCGCGAGCCCCTCGCGGAAGCCCGGGCGCCCGACATCTTCTTCGAGCGCGACCACATACGCCTGGCGACCGTCAGGCGTCAGCTGCCACAGGCCGCGGGTCTCGCGAAAGTTGGTGTGCCCCTCCTCCTGCATCGCCTGCAGGTGGTGGAGGGCCTCGTCTGCGGGCAACCCGGCCAGCTCGGCGAGGCTCTCGACCTTGACGAAACCCTTGATCCGCAGCGCGTGGTGAACCCTGAACCGAGGTGGCGAGTCATGTGCCATGTGATGCACATTACTCATCTACAGTCAATTTCATGAGTCCGATCGACCCTCCGTTCAGAGCCGACCACGTCGGCAGCCTCCTGCGGCCCAAGGCCGTGCTCGACGCCCGCGAGCAGTTCACCAAGGGCGAGATCACAGCCGCCGACAAGCGCTCCATCGAGGACTCGGCGATCGCCGACGCTGTTCGAAAGATGGAATCGACCGGCATGCGCAGCATCACCGACGGCGAGTTCCGGCGGACGTGGTTCCACCTCGACTTCCTCGAGCAGCTGGCCGGCGTCGAGGTCAGCGGCGCGATCGCGGCCAGCTCGAATGCTGCCGAAACGGTGCACTTCACTCCCCCGCGCCTCGCGGTCACCGGTCCGCTGCGTCACGTGCGCGACATTCAGGTCGATGACTTCGAGTTCCTCGCCGGCGTGACGACGAAGACGCCGAAGGTGTCGATCCCGTCGCCGACCATGGTCCACTTCCGCGGTGGCCGCGCCGCCATCGACATCGAGTCCTACCCCGATCTCGATGTGTTCTTCGCCGACCTGGCGCAGTGCTATCGCGACGAGATCGCCGCGCTGTACGAGGCCGGTTGTCGGTACATCCAGCTCGACGACACCAACCTCGCATACCTCTGCGATCCGAAGATGCGCGCCGGTGCGGTAGAGCGCGGTGACGATCCCAACGAGCTGCCGCGAACGTACGCAGCGCTCATCAACGAGGCGCTGCGAGGCAAGCCGGCCGACCTCACCGTCGGCATCCATCTGTGCCGCGGCAACTTCCGCAGCACCTGGTTCGCGGAAGGCGGCTACGAGCCGGTTGCCGAGGTGCTGTTCGGCGATCTCGACGTCGACGCCTACTTCCTCGAGTACGACGACGAGCGCTCGGGCGACTTCTCCCCGCTGCGATTCGTACCGGCCGACAAAACCGTTGTGCTCGGCCTCATCAGCTCCAAGGTGGCGGAGCTCGAAACGATCGAGGATCTCGCCAAGCGCGTCGACGAGGCCTCGCGGTACGTGGCGATGGATCAATTGTGCCTCAGCCCACAGTGTGGTTTCAGCAGTACCGTCCACGGCAACGAGATCACCGAAGCGGTGCAATGGGCGAAGCTGAAGTTGACGGTCGACGCCGCCGACACGATCTGGCGCTAGGCCTCAGATCCGTTCGAGCTCGGCACCGTCGAACAACGTGGTGATGCCGAAGGTGTCGATGTCGGCGAGCAGCTCCTCGGGAGTTGGCGCGATCAGATCGCCTGCCGCGGCCTGCAGCACGTGTGGCAGCAAGGTTGCGTCACTGGTGGTGTTGAGGAAGCGTTGCTCGTCGCCCAACACGAACTGCACCGCCCTGCCTATCGCGCCCGCATCGGTCAGCGGTTCGTACCAGCTGAACTTGTCGTCGCGACTGCCCTCCCAACGCCCGCGGGCGATCGACTTGATGGTCTGCACGGCGACATCGCGCTGCGCGCAGAGGTCGAGCAACGCCTCGACGTCGGCCCGGTAGTCGGGCCGCTGGAGAAGCACGAAGTTGTACGGGAAGAGGACGGAATCGAAGTCGAACGCCTGCAGGCTGCGCAGGTGCATCGATGGGATCCGCAGCCCGTGGCCGGTGACCCCGATGTACTTGCACAGGCCTTCTTCGCGCGCTCGGGCCAACGTCTCGACCGCACCACCTGCCGCGAACGCGACCTCCCATTCGTCGGGCTCCACGAGGTTGTGCAACTGCACGAGATCGACCTCGTCGACACCCATGCGCGTCAGGGACTCCTCCAACTCCGCACGTGCTGCCGGCCCCGTGCGCTCGCCGGTCTTGGTCGCCAGGAAGACCTTCTTTCGATTGGCCGCCAGCCACGACGCGAGGCGGAGTTCGGAGTCGCCGTAGCTGCGCGCTGTGTCGATGTGATTGACACCGAAGGAGCCGATGAGCTCGAGCGTGGCGTCGGCCGTCTCCTGGCTCATCGAACCGAGCGCGGCGGCCCCGAAGATGATGCGGGTGGACCGGTGGCCAGTGCGTCCGAAGGGGTGGAGGGGGATCATTCCCGAAGGTTAGCTAGCCGGCGAGATGGCGTTCACGGAGAACGCGTTTCAAGATCTTGCCCGGGCCCGACTTGGGCAGGGGGTCGATGGAGATCCCGATCACCTTCGGCACCTTGTAGCCGGCGATCAGCCCACGGCAGTGCTCACGAAGCTCGTCGCTCCCTGCAGATGCGCCGACGTGTAGCACGACGATCGCGTGAACCGCCTCGCCCCACCGCTCATCGGGCACGCCGAAGACAGCGGCCTCGGCGACGGCGTGATGACGATAGAGGGCGTCTTCGACCTCGACCGAGTAGACGTTCTCACCGCCTGAGACGATCATGTCCTTGGCCCGGTCGACCACGAAAAGATACCTCCGGTCGTTGAGGTGGCCGAGGTCGCCGGTGTGGTACCAGCCGTCCTCCAACACCTCGGCCGTCGCAGCCGGATTGCCCCAGTAGCCGATGGTCACCGCGTTCGAACGAGCCAGCACCTCGCCGACCTCGCCTGCATCGCAGTCGGTGCCGTCCGGCCGCACCGTTCGAACGGCGACTCCGACGGCGGGCTGACCACACGATCCGGCCAGATCCGTGCCGATCGTCGCCTCTTCGTGGCGCAGCCGAGTGACGACCGACGACGTCTCCGTGGCGCCGTAGAACTGGGCCAGTTCGGCGTCGGGGAACACTTGGTGCGCCTGTCGGATCAGCTCGAGGGCGATGGGCGAGCCGGCATGCCCGAGCAGTCGCAGCGACGACATGTCGCGAGGCCGTTCGCGCTGTTCGACGACCAGCGAGGCGAGCATGGTCGGTACCGGCAGGAAGATGGTGACGCGGTGCCGTTCGATCAGGTCGAGGCACAGCGCCGGGTCGAACATCGGAGCGGTCACGGTCTTGCCACCGAGCCACGTCAGCCCGGTGAGCGGTGCGATGCCGGCGACGTGAAACATCGCGGGTGCACCGAGGAACACGTCGGACGATGTCAACGAGCAGGCCAGGATCTTGTTGAACGCGTTCGCCACGAGGTTCCCGTGCGTCAGCATCACACCCTTCGGAAGACCGGTCGTGCCTCCCGTGTAGAACAACGCGGCGAGGTCACCGGGGTCGAGGTTCGCTGTCGCGGTGGACCGCGTCGCGCCCTTGTGGATCAACTGCTCGTATCCATCGGGAATCAGCACGACATCCTCGACGAGCTCGGCCAGCATCCCGGGATCGCGATCGCTGATCAACACCCGCGTGCCGCTGTGCTGCACGATGTGGGCGAGCTCACTGGCGGCCAGGCGGGTGTTCAGCGGCACCAGCACGATCCCTGCCGCGGGGAGGCCGAAGAACGCCTCCAAGTAGCGGTGGCCGTTGGCCGAGAGCAGGGCGACGCGATCACCCTTTCGCACTCCCTTGGTTGCCAGTCCGGCAGCGAGGTCGGCACAGCGCGCCGAAAGCTCGGCGTAGGTGATCGTTCGATCGCCATCGACCACGGCGATGCGATCACCGAAACACTGACGTGCGTGCTCGATCGGGTCCGCCAGCGTGATCATCGGCCGAACTCGAAGTCGTCAGGGAGCTGTGGCAAGGAGTTGATCCACTCCCACAGCGTGTCGAGCTGCCGGTCGAGGTCGTCGACATGGCCGGAGTTGTCGATCACGAAGTCGGCGATGGCCAGCCGCTCGTCGCGGGTCGCCTGGCGGGCGATCCGCGCTCGGGCATCCTCGTGGGTGAAACCCCGATATCGAACCAACCGATCGACCTGCAACTCCACCGGCACGTCGACCACGACCTTGCCCTGCATCCCACCGCGCGGATTCTCCGTCAGCAGCGGGATGTCGAGCACCACCACCGCATCGCTCGAGGCGAGCTCGTCGACACGGCGGGCGATCTCCACTGCGATCGCCGGGTGCACGATCGCGTTGAGGTCGTTCAGCGCATCGGGATCGTTGAACACGATGTCTGCAAGTTTGGCGCGCAGCAGGCCACCATCGCTGTCGATCACATCGCCACCGAACCGTTCGGCAATCGCCTCGGCCACAGGCGAGCCGGCCTGCTGGACCTCGCGGGCGATCACGTCGGCGTCGATGATCGCCGCGCCGCGACGTGCCAGCATCGAGCTGACCGTCGACTTCCCGGAACCGATTCCGCCTGTGAGCCCGACCAGGATCATCGGCGCAATGTACCCGTCACGGGCTCGGGCGACGCTGTCCCGTATCATCTCGTTCCAATGGCCGACGAAGTTGACCAGCGTGTACGCGGCAACGGTCCTCCCCCGCGCGACCAGATGTCGCTCAGCTGGCCGCTGGTTGAGCGCCGCAGGGTGCACGCCTCGCCGCCCGACGGCGTCGAGCGGCGGGTCGCGGCGCGCGTCGCTGTAACACCGGCACCCATCCCCAGTCTGACAGCGGCTCCGCTGTGGCCCTTCCGCCTCGCCGCCCTGGCTGGGGCGTTGGCTCGTTCGCGCCCCGACTACAGCTGGGACAACTGGAAGCTCATCGTCGCCTCGGTCGTCGTCAGCGTCTACGCCATTGTCACGTGCATCCGGCCTGTCCCGTATCGAGACGACAACAGGGTCCGGATTCGAATCATCGCCGAGCAGGCGCTCCACCTCATCGTCGTGTTGGCCACCGGCGCCTGGGCATCTCCGTTCGCCCTGTGCCTCATCCCCAGCGGCATGCTGGCCGGCTTCGCTGCCGGCGGCTTCTTCAGCGCCCAGTTGGGTGTTGCGGCGATCGCCGCAGTCACCGCCGAGCAGATCAACGCAATCGGTGCGCGCGGGGGGCTGCGCGACGGTCTGCTGTGGACAGGGTTGCTCGGTCTCGTCGCCTTCACCAGCGGTCTGACGCACCGCGCCGGTCTGGAGGCGGCACGACAGCAACAGCTCGCACTCGATCGCGTCAGCCGCCTCGCCGAGGCGAACTCGTTGTTGTTCTCGTTGCAACGAGTTGCCCAGACGCTGCCTGCCTCGCTCGACCTCGACGACGTGCTCGACTCCACGGTGCAACGGATGCAGGCGATGGTCCGCCACGACGCGCTGTCGGTCTTCCTCGTCAACGCCACAGATCGCGCCGTCGAACCGATTCGTGCCCTGGGCTTCACGCCGCCCGCCTCTTTCCAGCTCGACCGCCTTCCCGAAGGCCTCCGCGCAGCCATGGATTCGCCGCGCACAGTACGCATCGACGATCTCAGCTTCCGCGGGGGCGTGTCGGCATCGGCGCGCAGCGGGTTGTATGCCGCGTTGCGCGCCCGAGGCGCTCTCGTCGGTTTGATCGCCGTCGAGGCCGACCAGCCCGACAGTTTCGGGCAGCAGCAGGCCGAGATCGTCCACGGTCTCACCGAGCCGTTCGGCATCGCCATAGACAACGCCCGGATGTTCGGGCGCATCCGCACGCTCGCCGCCGACGAGGAGCGGTCGCGCATCGCCCGAGATCTGCACGACCACATCGGCTCGTCGTTGGCGATGATCGGCTACGAGGTCGACAGGGCGCGTTCGATCGCCGCCGACGGGGGCGAGATCATTCCTGTCCTGGAGGACCTGCGCTCCCAGATCACCGCTGTCGTGTCCGACGTGCGCGACACCCTGTTCGACCTCCGCACCGAGGTCACCGACACCTACGACCTGGCCAGCATCGTTCGCGACTTCCTGACCCGCGTCCAACAACGCACCGGCATCCACACCGATCATGAAGTGCGAATCGCCGGCCGGCTGCCACTGATGCAGGAACGTGAGCTGTGGCAGATCGCCCGCGAGGCGATCACGAACGTCGAGCGACACTCGCAAGCGAAGAACCTGACCGTCACGGTCAACGAAACAACGACCAGCGCATCGATCTCGGTGCGCGACGATGGCGTCGGACTCGGAGTGCACACGAGCCGGGCCGACAGTTATGGCATCATTGGCATGCGCGAGCGTGCGGCCCGAATCGGGGCCGAGCTCTCCATTCGGCCATCGGTGCGCGGTGGCACGGAGATTCAGGTCCATCTTCGCTCTGACGACAGGAGACAACGTTGGGACTCTCGGTAATCCTGGTCGATGACCACACGATGCTGCGCCAAGGCATTCGGCGGGCCCTAGAGATCGAGGGCATCAAGGTCGTGGCCGAGGCCAGCGACGGTGCCGAAGCGATTCGGCTGGCCCTCGAACACAAGCCCGACGTGGTGTTGATGGACGTCTCGATGCCGGGAATGGACGGGGTCGAGGCAGCTCGTCGACTGGTCGAGGCCGACGGTCGCCAGCGTGTCGTGATGTTGACCATGCACATCGACCGCGATGTGATCGATCGGGCGATTCGTGCCGGCGCCGTGGGATATCTGACGAAGGACTCCTCCATCAGCGAGGTCATCCTGGCGATCCAGCTCGCTGCCAACGGCGACCGCCCGATGTCACCGCGCCTCGCCGCGGCAATGCTCGACGAGGCCCGCCGCGAGGATGCGCTGATCTCGGTGCGCGAGGAGGAGGTCTTGCAGCTCGTCGCCGATGGTTACGGCACCAACGAGATCGCCGAGCGGCTCTACATCAGCGGCAAGACGGTGAAGAACCACCTCGCTTCGATCTACGAGAAGTTGAACGCCCGAGACCGAACTCAAGCTGTGCTGATGGCGGTCAAGATGGGCATCGTCAAACTCACCTAACCGGCGCCGCGCGATGATGGCGGCATGGTCAGTGGATATGGGGGCACGTACCGCGCCGTCGTCGTCGCCGGCGAGGATCCGATGCAGCAGAACCGTCTCGAGGTGATCGTCCCCGAGGTCGATTCATCGGCGATGTGGGCCAACCCGTCGGATGACATGCAGGACGCGGAGAGGCCCCACCTCGGCTCAGAGGTGTGGATCGATTATCAGGGTGGAGACCCGGCGTACCCGCGCTGGGTCGGCGTGGTCGACTAGAGGGTCAGGCTTCGTCTGCGTCGGCTGCCGGCGCAGCGTCGGCAGCCTCTGCCGCCGGTGCCTCGTCTGCTGCCGGTGCCTCGTCTACCGCAGTTGCTGCGGCTGCCGGTGCCTCGTCTACCGCAGTTGCTGCGGCTGCCGGTGCCTCGGCGGCAGCGGCGGCCGCTGCTGAAGCAGCCTCGACTGCGGCCTCGGCCTCGCCCGGTGTCGCGTCGGGGTTGTTCTCGTAGTACTCGGCCCATGCTGCTTCGCGCTCGGCATCGTCGGTGCCGGCCGCCCAGTTGCCGTGCTCGTCGATCTCGAAGTGCTGGCGATACTCCTCGGCCAGCTCGCCACCCTCGGCAGCCTGCTTGATCGACAGGCTGATGCGGCGCCGGGCCAGATCGAGGTCGATGATCTTGACCCACAGCTCTTCGCCGGGGGTGACGACCTGCTCGGGCGCCTCGACGTGATGGGTGCTCATCTCGGAGATGTGCACAAGCCCCTCGATGCCGTCGCCGACCTGCACGAAACCGCCGAACGGGACGAGCTTGGTGACACGGCCGTACACGAGCTGGCCCACCTCGTGGGTGCTCGCGAACTCCTGCCAGGGATCCTGCTGAGTGGCCTTCAGCGACAGGCTGATGCGCTCGCGCTCGAAGTCGACATCGAGCACCTGAACGGTGACCGCATCGCCGACGGCTACGACAGCACCCGGGTGATCGACGTGCTTCCACGACAGTTCGCTGACGTGGATGAGGCCATCCATGCCGCCGAGGTCGACGAACGCACCGAAGCTGACGACGCTGGAGACGACACCTTCGCGGATCTCGCCGGGCTTCAGGT
>JBDTYA010000200.1:0-12496 GCA_040005915.1 Ilumatobacteraceae bacterium | reverse complement strand
CAAATAACTCGATGTCTTTGGGGTTCGCTCCGGGCCAGCCGCCTTCGATGAAATGCACACCGAGGTAGTCGAGCTGTTCGGCGATTCGGAGCTTGTCGTCGACGGTCGCGGACACGCCTTCGACCTGCATGCCGTCGCGCAGCGTCGTGTCGAAGACCTCGACCGATTCCTTGCTCATGGCTGATCCTGCTTTCCCTGAATGCTCAGTCCGTAGAAATGAAAGAGCCGCCCGGGTGGGCGGCTCGGAGCGCACATCGGCGGAGGCCGACGTGCGCTAGTGAATGATGATGATCGTTGCGACGGCGCGGGAGATCACGAAAGCCATTCAACCCTGTTTTCATTCCACCGTCAACGTGAACGCTGTGCAAAACCTGTGTGCAAAGGGTGGACAGCACAAAAACTTCTGGGGATTGTCAAGAAAGTCTGCGGATAACCCTGTGACTTCAAAAATACCGCTTGACCTGGGATGTTGAGCCGGCGCAAGCTATCCGAGTACCGGAAAGCGCACGCCAACCGGAACTCGAGGAACGGTGCCGAACACCGTGGCAGCCTGCAAGGGAGGTCACAAGGATCGGAGGGCCAACCGAGTTCACGAGGTGAAAGCGGGTTCGGGAGGGGAATGATCCATTCCGCCGGGAGGCCTTCGGGCCGAGCGGTGGGGCTGGGGAGGAACGGACTGGGCAACCAGGCCGCTACGAACCGGTTCAGCGAGGGAAGCGAGCCGGGTGACCGGGGTTGCGGAACGAGCAGCTGGATTGGTCCGAGCCGGTTCGCCGGGGAAGACCGAATCAGTGGTCGGGGTAAGGAACCGCGCGAGCGGGAAATGAGCCTGACAAAGGGAATCGCCCGCCAGCGCAAGCTGACGGGCGATGACATTGAGTCGAGCTACAGGCTAACGCCGGCAGATCGACCAGTGGTGGATCATGAACCAAAAGGAGTCGCCCCGGGCGGCGCGCTGGCTTCGGCCGGCTGCGCAGCCCGGGGTGCTTCGCTTTTCACCCGGGTCTCCATCGCCCAGCAACTACCGTGCGACGTCATGAGTGAACCGCAGCGCGACCTCCCTGCCGGCTATCAACAACAGCTCGACCAGGGCTACGCCTTCGGCTCGGTGATGACGTTCGCCCAACGACCGCTGCTGACGTCACCCGAGCAACTCGACTCGTGGCAGCCCGACGTCGCCGTCGTCGGCGCTCCGTTCGACCTCGGCACCTCCAATCGGCCAGGAGCCCGGTTCGGGCCACGCGCCCTGCGCAGCAACGCCTACGAATCGGGCACGTACCACCTCAGCTACGGCCTCGAGATCTTCGACCACGTCGAAGTCATCGACTACGGCGACGCCCACTGCCCACACGGCATGGTGCAAGCGGGCCTCGACAACATCAAGGCCCGCGTCCACGAGATCGCCAGCCGCAGGATCATCCCGTTCACGATGGGCGGCGACCACACCATCACGTGGCCGGCAGCCACCGCCGTCGCCGATGTCTACGGATACGGCAACGTCGGGATGGTGCACTTCGACGCGCA
Organism: Ilumatobacteraceae bacterium; assembly: GCA_040005915.1. GTDB lineage: Bacteria > Actinomycetota > Acidimicrobiia > Acidimicrobiales > Ilumatobacteraceae > JAENVT01. The sequence continues at coordinate 10,972 of JBDTYA010000200.1, read as the reverse complement.
TGCCGACACGGCCGACACAGTCGACGGCAACCTCGCGAGTCACGGCACACCGATGAGGAGGCTCATCGAGAGCGGAGCGATCCCAGGGCGCAACTTCATCCAGATCGGCCTTCGAAGCTACTGGCCCCCCCAGGATGTGTGGGAGTGGATGGCTGCGCAGGGCATGCGCTGGCACCTGATGGACGAGGTGTGGGAGCGCGGCTTCCAGGCCGTCATGACCGACGCCGTGGCCGAAGCGCTGGATGGGCCCCAACTGCTCTACATCTCCATCGACATCGATTCGCTCGACCCCGCATACGCACCGGCGACCGGTACCCCTGAGCCTGGAGGCCTCGTGGCAGCCGACCTGATGCGGATGGTCCGCAAGTTGGCCTACGAGCACACCGTCGTCGCCATGGACGTCGTCGAGGTTGCGCCGGCGTACGACCACGCCGACTGCACCGTCAACGTCGCGAATCGACTGTTCATGGAGTGTCTCGCGGGCCTTGCAGCAAAGCGCCGCGACGCCGCCGGAGGCGTGCCCGGCCTCCCCGGAGGTGCCCGACCCTGATCTACCATCGATCGGATGACGTCTGAACCGATCGGCGAGCGGCCGGCGATGGCCGACTACGGCGTGAATTCACCGGAATGGAACGCATTGCCGTGGTCGTGGGCAGCCGAGCGATTGATCCCCAACAAGAACTACTGGGTGGTCACGGTGTCTGCCGGTGGATCCCCGTCGGCGATGCCGGTGTGGGGCGTGTGGAGCGACGACGACTACAGGTTCATGTTCTCGTGCTCGCCGAACGCTCACAAGGCTCGCAACATCCACGTCAACCCGCGCGTCGCATTCACGCTCGACAACACCGAAGAAGCTGTCTCGGTGCAAGGCCATGCCTCGCCGTTGACCGATCCGGCACGGATCGACACATGGATAGAGCGCTACGTCAACAAGTACAGCAGCGAGGTCCCTGAAGGCCTCGGCGACTTCGTGCGATCTCACGCGATGTTCGAGGTCGAGCCAACCGTCGCGTTCGCGATCATCGAGCGCGAAGCAGAGTTCGCTCTCCGCGCAACCCGATGGCGCTTCACCTGACCGCTGCGTAGAAGATGGTCGGGCGCGATTTCGGTACGCACGCTTCCAGGTTCGCGCCCATAGAGCATGGTCGGGCGCGACGTGAGCATTCGTAGTGCCGAAAGCGCGCCCAATGGGTTGTGCACACTGGGTCGCGGTGAAGGGGTGAGCGGGGCTCAGACGGCGAGCTCGCACCAGTCCTTGTACTGGTCCTCTTCGCCGCGCACGGCGCGGGCGTAGACCTCGCCGATGGCCTTGGTCATCGGGCCTGGGCAGGGGATGTTGCGGTCGTCGATCGACTTCACCGAGCTGATCTCGGCAGCGGTTCCGCAGACGAAGACCTCTTCGGCGACGTACAGGTCGCTTCGCGCCAGGTTGTCGATGCGAATGTCGAACCCGAGGTTGCGGGCGATCGTCATGACCGAGTTCTGGGTGATGCCCTCGAGCGCGCCGGCCGACAGCGGCGGCGTGATGATGATGTTGTTGCGTGCGGCGAAGATGTTCTCTCCGGTGCATTCGGCCACGAGGCCGTTGGGGGCCAGCATGATGGCCTCGTCGTAGCCACCCTTCAGCGCCTCGACCTTCGCCAGCGACGAGTTGACGTAGTTGCCGGTGGTCTTCGATGCCGGCGGCATGGTGTTGTGATCGTGACGTGTCCACGAGGAGACCTTCATCCGCACACCCTGATCCAGCGCGTCCTCGCCGAGGAACGGAGCCCACGGCCAACAGGCGATGGCCACATCGACGCTGCAGGGCAGCGTGTTGAGCCCCATCTCGCCGTAGCCGTAGTACGCGATCGGGCGCACGTAGCAACCCGGGAGCCCGGTCGAGGCAACCGTCGCCTTCGTGGCGGACACGATCTCGGCGACGCTGTACGGGATCTCCATCCCCATGATCTGAGCACTGCGGAACAATCGTTCGATGTGCTCGGTCAGCCGGAACACAGCCGGGCCCTGCGATGTCGGGTACGCACGGATGCCTTCGAACACACCCGTGCCGTAATGCAGCGTGTGCGTGAGGACGTGGATCTGGGCCTTGTCCCAGTCGACGAGGTCACCGTTCATCCATATTTTCGGCGTGGGTTGGATGGGCATCTCGGGCTCCCGCTGTGCAGATCTGATGTCAGATGGTGAGGTTGCGGTCTAGCCTGCCACGGCTTCGGCGATTTGGGAACCGATGTCGCTGGTGCTGCCGGTACCCGTGTGGGCGGCGCAGGCGGCCCGCACGCGGGTGGCAGCCTCGCCCTCGCCCAGGAAATCGAGCATCAACGCCGCACTGAGGATGGCGGCGGTCGGGTTGGCCTTACCCGTCCCGACGATGTCGGGAGCCGAGCCGTGCACCGGCTCGAACATCGACGGGCCCGTTCGCGCCGGGTTGAGGTTTGCGGAAGACGCCAGCCCGATGCCTCCGCTGACCGCGCCTCCGAGATCGGTGAGGATGTCGCCGAACAGGTTGTCGGTCACGATGACGTCGTAGCGATGGGGGTCCTGCACGAAGTAGATGCACGCCGCGTCGACGTGGTTGTACGCCGTGCCAACATTCGGATACTCGGCAGCAACATCGTTGAAGGCCCGCTGCCACAGATCGCCGGCGAAGGTGAGCACGTTGGTCTTGTGCACCAGCGTGACATGTCGACGTCCGGGAGGATCCGCCGCGGCGCGCTGCACAGCCAGTTCGAACGCGAAGCGGATGGCCCGCTCGGCACCCATCCGCGTGTTGACCGAGCCTTGCGTCGCAACCTCGTGTGGCGTGCCCTTGCGCAGCACTCCCCCCTCGCCGACGTACGGCCCCTCGGTGTTCTCGCGGATGACGACGAAGTCGTGCGGTTCGGTGTGACCCGGCGCCGTCCCGATGAACGGTCGGTGGTTGACGTAGAGGTCGAGATCGAACCGCATCTTCAGCAGCAGGCCGCGTTCGATCACGCCGGGCGGCACGTCGGGCGTGCCCACCGCGCCCAACAGGATCGCATCGAAACCGCGGAGCTCGTCGAGGGTTGCGTCCGAGAGGATCTCGCCGTCGCGCAGGTAGCGGGCACCGCCGAGGTCGTACTCGGTGGTCTCCAGAGCAACCCCCGCGGCACGCACGACCTTCAACGCCTCGGCCGTCACCTCCGGGCCGATGCCGTCGCCGCCGATCACCGCAATTCGATAAGCCATGGCCCGAGATGTTACGTGGCGATAGCGTTTTCACCCTATGGCGACGACGCAGCTCTCCCGCTCCGCATTCGACCGGCTGCAAGCCGAGTTCTTCGACCTCACGACGCGGGGCCGGATCGAAGTTGCCCAGAAGATCGAGACGGCCCGGCTGATGGGCGATCTCAGCGAGAACGGCGACTACCACGCAGCCAAGGACGAGCAGGGGCAGATGGAGGGTCGCATCCGTCAGCTCGAGCACATCATCGAGACCGCCGAGATCATCGAAGGCGGCGACGAGGGCATCGTGTCGACGGGCTCGATCGTGACCATCGTGTACGAAGGCGATGGCGAAACCATGGCCGAGCGCTACCTCGTCGGCCACATGGAGGAGAAGGTGGGCGACCTCGATGTGATGAGCCCCGACTCGCCGCTCGGCGCCGCGTTGCTCGGCGCGACTGCCGACACGTGGGTGCAGTACGAAGCACCGACCGGCAAGCTTCGTGTACGCGTGATCAAGGTCGAGACCGCCTAGTGGCACAGCGCGTTGCGGGTAGCGCTCCCGATTTTCCGCCCGGCGCGGCGGTGCACCTGCCCGGTCGCGGCACCACGTTCGTACGCACGCTGGCCGGGCCCATCGGTGCGCCGACCGTGGTGTTGCTGCACGGTTGGACGGCGACCGCCGACCTCAACTGGTTCATGTGCTACGAGGCGCTTGCCGAGCAGTTCCGCGTCGTCGCTCTCGACCATCGCGGCCATGGTCGCGGAATCCGTTCGCGCAGGACGTTCCGGTTGGAGGACTGTGCCGACGACGCCGTCGCGGTGTGCGACGTGTTGGGAATCGAGAAGTTCATCCCGATCGGCTATTCGATGGGAGGCCCGGTCGCGCAGCTGATGTGGCAGCGCCATCGACAACGCACCGCCGGCCTGGTGCTGTGCGCCACCTCGTCGTACTTCTCGACATCACGAGAAGAGAAGCTGAGCTTCCTCGGTCTCTCGGGCCTGGCCGCCGTGGCGCGGCTGACCCCGCTGCAGGCCCGCCAATGGCTGACCGAGCAGTTCTACCTGCAGCGCAAGGCCGACCAGTGGGAGCCATGGGCGATCGAACAGGCTTCGACTCACGAGTGGCGGGCCATCCTCGAAGCCGGACGGGCGATCGGCAACTTCTCGTCGCGCGACTGGATCAGTGAGATCGATGTGCCCACTTCTGTGATCATCACGATGCGCGATCGAGTCGTGCCGGTGCGACGACAGGTTCGCCTGTTCGAGGCCATCCCCGACGCAGAGGCGTTCCGGGTCGACGGCGATCACGACGCTTGTGTTGCCAACGCGAAGCAGTTCGTCCCGACGCTGCTACGTGCATGCCGCTCGGTCGTGGAACGAGCGCGATGACCAAACGAACTGTGGTGGTCGCCGCGGCACTCGTCGCTGCAGCAGCGCTCGTGCGACGCACCGTGCGCGGCCGCCGCAACCTCGACATCGCCGCGCTCGGCGTGCAGGTTGGCGGCGGCTACGCATCGACCGCAGCGCGCAAGCTGTTCGCCTCGAGCGAGCGACGAATCGAACTGGATCGCGAGCGAGAGTTGCGCACCGCCGACGCAATCACCGAGCGGCTGGGCAACATGAAGGGTGCGTTGATGAAGCTCGGCCAGATGGCCAGCTACGTCAGCGACGGCCTTCCCGAACCGATGCGCGCCGCGCTGGCCGAGCTGCAGTCCAATGCGCCACCCATGAGCGCAGAACTGGCCGCCGCCGTCATCGAACGCGAGCTCGGCGCGCCGCCGAACCAGGTGTTCGTCGAGTGGGATCCGCAACCGATCGCCTCCGCCAGCATCGGCCAGGTCCACCGCGCGGTCGTGATCGATCCGGCAACGGGGCTGGAGCGCGCGGTCGCGGTCAAGGTCCAATACCCCGGCGTCGGCGCGGCCATCGAAGCCGACCTGCGCAATGCCAGCCTGCTCGGCGCGATCTTGAAGCAGGGTTTCGGTGGCCTCGATCCCGACGACATGGTCGCCGAGATCCGCGAGCGTCTCATCGACGAGCTCGACTACACGCTCGAGGCGACCAACCAGCAGGCGTTCGCCGACTACTTCCGCGGTCATCCGTTCATCCACGTGCCCGACGTGCTGCCATCACATTCGACTGCGCGGGTGTTGACCAGCGACCTGGTCAACGGCTCGACGTGGCAGGAGATGCTGCAATGGTCGCAGGACGAGCGCAACCTCGTCGGCGAATGCCTCTTCCGTTTCGTGTTCCGCAGCCTGTACGGCATGCACCGTTTCAACGGTGACCCGCATCCCGGCAACTACCTGTTTCACGGCGCAGGTCGTGTCACGTTCCTCGACTTCGGCCTGGTGAAGCAGTTCACGGACGACGAGATGGCGACGTTCATCGGGATGGTCAAGTCGGCGGCATACGAGGACGACATTCCAACGTTCCGCCGCATCGTCGAGGACGCCGGCATGCTGCGTCGCGGCGCGCCTGCCGATGACGAAGCGATCGGCGAATACTTCGGCCAGTTCTACGAGAGCGTCAAGGAAGACCGTGTCGTCACATGGTCGACCGAGTACGCCAGCAGGATCGTGCGGCACACGTTCGACCGCAGCAGCCCGATCTCGCAATTTGCCACCGTGCCGCGCGCTTTTGTGTTCATCCAGCGGATCAACCTCGGGCTCTACGCCTTGCTGGGAGAGCTCCGCGCAACCGGCAACTACCGGCGCCTCGCCGAAGAGGTCTGGCCGTTCGTACAAGGCCCGCCCAGCACCCCGATGGCTGAAGCCGAGCAGCCGTGGCTCACGGCGCGACGCGGCCGTGACGGTGCGTTGTCCGGCTGATCGCCTGCTCACGCAACCACCGCCGCAACTCGCGACGACCACTGCACGACACCGGCTCGACGTCGATCTCGATGCCGCTGTCGAAGCAAGCCGCTCGCAGGCGATCGCTCGCACCGGTCAGCAGCCGGATCCGCTCGAGACCGAGCATGTTCAGCTGGGAGACCAGATCGTCGTCGGAGTCGGTCGAGGAGTCGGAGACGACTGCTGGAGTCGCACACAACGCGGCGGCCCGCAGTGCCGCCGTCAGCGCCCCGTCGGGAGTGTCGGTCCCAATCCGGACCAGCACGCGGTCGAGAGGTCGGTAGCGCAACTCGTTGCGCTCGCTGGCCAAACCCGTCGGGTCGTGGCTGCCGCTGAACCACTGCGACCACGACTCTCGATACGAGCGTTCGGCGACCTCGGGATCGATGGCAGCGGCGCGGGCATTGACCATCTCGGCGACGTAATCGGGCCCACCGGCCTTCGGGCCACAACCGACCGACGATCGCTTCCAACCACCGAACGGTTGACGTTGCACGATCGCTCCGGTCACTCCCCTGTTGATGTACGCGTTGCCCACTCGCACGCGCTCCAACCAGGTGTCGACCTCGGCGTCGTCGAGTGAGTGGATGCCGCCGGTGAGACCGTACGGCGTGGCGTTCTGCATCTCGATCGCGTGCTCGAGGTCGTCGGCGCGCATCACACCCAACACCGGGCCGAAGCACTCGGTGATATGGAACCACGAGCCGGATTTCACCCCGATACGAACGCCGGGCGACCACATGTTGCGGCCAACCTGTCGCGGCTCGACCAGCCACCGTTCACCGGCGTCGAGCCGGGTCAGGCCACGCAGCAGCTTGGCCGACGGATCGCCGATCAGCGGACCGACGACGCTGCCGATGTCGCTCGCCGGCCCCACGACCAGGCTGCGGGTCGCATCGGCGAGGCGCTGCATGAACGACGCGTCGTCGTACAACGCACCTTCGACGATCGCCAGGCTCGCTGCCGAGCACTTCTGTCCCGCATGGCCGAACGCGGATCTGACCAGATCGCGAATGGCCAGATCCAGGTCGGCGGCTTGGGTGATCACGATCGCGTTCTTGCCGCTGGTCTCGGCAAGCAGGTGCATCGCCGGCCTCCACGACCTGAACATCGCGGCTGTCTCGTACGCCCCGGTCAACACGACGGAGCCGACGTCGGGATGGCTGATCAGCCGTTGGCCGACCTCGTTGTCAGGACAGGCCACGAACTGCAGCACGGTGTCGGGGACCCCGCCGCGATGTAGCTGCTCGACGAGGTGCTGCGCCGTGCGACGAGTTTCGGGCGGCGGCTTCAGGATCACCGCGTTGCCTGCGGCGAGCGCTGCAAGCACACCGCCCGCAGGAATGGCATACGGGAAGTTCCACGGCGAGGCGACGACCATCACGCCCCGCGGGTGCAGTCCGGCGCCTTCGGCCTGCTGCTGCTCGAGCACGTCGATGCCGACCGATGCGTAGTACGTGGCGAAGTCGATCGCCTCACTCACCTCGGGGTCGCCCTCGCGTGCAACCTTTACCGCTTCGGCTGCCATCACCTGGACCGTGTCGAATCGTTCGCGGCGCAACACCTCGGCGACAGAGGCAAGCGCCGCGCGCCGTCCATCGCTCCCGCGGGCCATCCAGTCGGCTTGCGCCGTCACCGCGGCGGCGACGATCGCGTCGATGGCCGCAGTGGTGTCGATCAGGTCGGCGGGGGTCTGGTCCCACGGGGACTGCACGGCCTGCTGCAAATGCCGCCGCGAGTCGGGATCGGTCGGATCGCTGTCGGGTTCGTTGGTGAACCGGCCGCCCGGCGCGAGCGCGGCATGCCGCCGGCGTTCGGTCGAGACGTGGTGCCGGTCTGCAACCGACTTGCGGAACCGCTCGGCCTGCGCTGCGAACTCGGCCGATCCAGGTGTGATCGTGAACAGCGCGCGCAGGAAGTTCTCCGGCGCTGTGTTCTCGTCGAGCCGCCGAGCCAGATAGGCGATGCTGGCGTCGATCTGATCGCGCTGCACCACGGGGGCGTAGAGCAGCAACGACCCGGCCAGCTTGCGCACGGCGCGGCTCTGCGCTGGTGCCATCCCCTCCAACATCTCCAGCTCGATCCGCGATCGTTGCTCCACCGGGAGCCGGCCGCGTTGCACCAGTGCCCAGGCCACATCGAACAGGTTGTGGCTGGCGACGCCGACCCGAACCGCACCGACCCATTCGGGCCGCAGAGCCGACTCCAACATCAGCTTGTAGCTCGCGTCGACGTCGGCCTTCGACGCATACGGGGCCGCGATCCAGTCGTGCAACTCCGCCTCGACCGACTCCATCGCCAGGTTGGCGCCCTTCACGATCCGGACCTTGATGCCCGCGCCGCCCGCGGCGCGACGAGACGTGGCCCATTCCCCGAGGTGCTCGAGCACCCCGTGGCTGTCGGGCAGGTAGGCCTGCAGGACGATGCCTCCTTCGAGACCATGGAACTCGGCTTCGCCGAGCACCTTGGTGAACGCGACGACTGTCAACTGCAGGTCGCGGTACTCCTCCATGTCGAGGTTCACGAAGCCACACGGCTCCTTCGCCAGCGCGGCGCGGTAGATCTCGCGCAGCGGCTCGCTGATCCGTTCGACGCTGCGATCGAAGTCGAGGGCATCGAGGTTGGCGACCAGTGCAGACGCCTTGATCGAAACGGCGTTCACGTCGGGCCGGCGAAGCTTCTCCAGCACCTGATCAACGCGGCGTCGGGCCTCATCGTCGCCGAGGATGGATTCGCCGAGCGGGTTGACGAGCAATCCGATTCCATCAAGCCGACGCTGGGCGGCGTGCGCCGCGAACTCGGGATCTTCCGCGGGCAACACGACACCCTTCGTCTCGCCGAGGATCCGGCGGCGCACGAGAGGCATGACAACGCCCGGCAGCACAGGCGCGAGACGCGCTCCGGCGGCCAGCAGCAATCGATCGACTCGGCTCAGCGACGGAGGCAGACCATCTCCTGCCACGACGTCGGCGAATCGTCGCGCTGCTCGAGCGTTCGACGGAATTCGCAGCACCTCATCGGTCAGCCGTTGCACCAGCTCACGGCCGGCGGGATCTGCCACCAGCATTCCGAGCCGGTGTAGTTGACGCCGTTCGCGACGAGTCGAGATTTGCTGCGCCTCACGCAACAGCGAATCGGCCAGCGCGATCGCTTCCTCGACTGCCATGTCCACATCTTGCACGAGATCGTCGAGGAGCGGTTCACCTACAGAGGTAGTCATTGCGTTCATCGAACACCCGACGTCTAGGTCCGATGAGCACCGCTCAGACATCGGTTTCGTACAAGGATCGTGGCGTGGAAGTACTGCGGGCGATCGCCGGCCTGTTGGAGGATGTGCCGCACGTGATGTTCTGCGCCAAGGATGAAGCCGGCGCGTATCTCACGGTCAACCAGGCATTCGCCGACCGGGCCGGCGCGCGTCACCCGGAGGCGGTCGTGGGGCGTCACGCCGAGGACCTGTTCGATGCCGAACTCGCCCAGTCGTATGCCCGCCAGGATGCCGAGTTGTGGTCGTCGCGCCAGCCTCTGCGCAACCAACTCGAGCTCATCAACCGGCCCGACGGCACGCGGGGCTGGTATGTCACGACGAAGATCCTCGTCGGTGAGCAGGGCGGTCGCTCCTTTCTCGCGAGCGTGTCGGTTGACCTTCGCGCAGCCGGCGATGCCCCGACCGCGCACGCCGGCGTCGCCGCTGCGGTGTCGTATGTCCGCGGCCACTGCACCGAGCAGGTTCGCGTCGGAGATGTCGCCGAGGCAGCGTCGATGTCGGTCGTCCAGCTCGAGCGCACGACACGGCGGATCATCGGGATCTCCGTTCGGCAACTGCTCGTGCGGTTCAGGGTGGAACACGCCATCGGACTGCTGACGACCACCGATCTGAGCCTTTCCGACATCGCCGCGCGCAGCGGCTACTACGACCAGAGTGCCTTCACCCGACAGTTTCGCCGGGTCGTCGGTGTGTCGCCGGGTGCATACCGCACCCAGGTACTCGGGCGATAGCGTCGCGGAATGCGTTTCAGCATCCTCATCGCCCCGGTCGCTGCTCTCAGCCTGCTCGCAGCCTGCGGCGACAACAACTCTTCGTCCAATTCCTCGCCGATCGGCACCGGGACCCCGACAACTCTGCCGGGCGCGCTCCCCAGGCCCGAGGTCAAGCTCCCTGCGACACTGCCGACCAAATTGGTGATCACCGACCTCACGGAAGGCACCGGCGACGGTGCCGCCGTCGGAGACACGGTCATCGTCCACTACATCGGCGAGCGTTCAGCGGACGGCACGGTGTTCGACGCAACCTACGACCGCGGCGCCCCGATCTCCGCCACGCTCGGCAGCGGACAGGCCATCAAGGGCTGGGACCAGGGGCTCATCGGCATCAAGAAGGGTGGCCGCCGCCAGCTCGACATCCCGGCCGACCTCGCCTACGGCGATTCGCCCCCGTCGACCGATGTCATCCAGCCCGGCGATGCGCTGACGTTCGTCATCGATGCGGTCACGATCATACCCAAGACCGATCCGGCCAATGCTCCCGTCGTCTCGATCCCGCCGACCCCGAACCAGACCGCGCAAACCCTCACCGACCTGATAGTCGGCACTGGCGCGGCAATCGAACCCGGCCAGACCGTCGCTGTCCAGCTCGTCGCGTTCAGCGCGTCCGACGGTAAGCAGATCGATTCCTCGTGGAACCGGGGAACGCCGCTGACGTTCATCCCCGGCGGCGGCCAGTTGCCACCAGGGATCGAGAAGGCGGTCGATGGCATGAAAGTCGGCGGTCGCCGCCAGGTCGACATCCCCTTTGCCGATGCCTTCGGCCCGTCCGGTAACTCCGGCATCGGCTTACCCCCCTCGACCGACCTCATCATGATCCTCGACCTCGTCGCGGTGTACTGAAGACGTTGGTAGGGCGGCGATTACGAGATAGGCGGACCCGAGCG
>JBDTYA010000199.1:0-4801 GCA_040005915.1 Ilumatobacteraceae bacterium | reverse complement strand
ACGGCCTGCAGACGATGTGCGAAGGTGGCGGCATGGCCAACGCCACCATCATCGAACGCCTCGGCTGACCCGCGGGCGTTCGGGCCAGCGGATCACGGCTCTCGTGCCCACGCTCCGCGTCCCCGTACGACGGCCTCTGCACCACCCCCCGCACCCTCCCGGGGGCACCACGCCTTCCTGCACCCGGCCGGGCACCCCGCCCCCGCACCCCGCCCCCGCACCACGCCCCTCGTGAATCGTCCGTGACGAAACCGAACGCCGGCACCAGCGGTCTTGAGCCCTCTCGAATCGCCCGTGACGAAATGGCGGCGGCCATCTCCGGGGATTCGTCACGGACGACTCACGAGGGGGCCTGGTGCGGGGGTCAACTCCGGGCGGGCCTCTCGGCGACCGCGGGTCGCGTCACCGCCCGGCTTGCCGTCCACCCTCCTACTGCGTCGCCCGCTGCAGCTCGGCGCTCGCGCCGAACCGCGTGACACCCCCGGCGTAGAACGAGGAGATGCCGATCATCTCTCAACCTCGCCCCACCCATCGGGCCTGTTCGTGGTGCGCCACCGAGTTCGCCGTCGTGCGGCGTCCCGGCCGTCCACGGCTGTATTGCAACCATGCATGCCGCCAACGGGCGTACGAGCATCGCCACGGTTTCGAGCATCAGCGCACCGTCCGCCCCCTGCCGGCGCAGGCCAGGGGCGAGACGTGGACCGGGACCGGCTACGAACGAACCTTCACCGGTTTCGTCCCGGGTCGCGGCCGAGTCCATGCGATGCGCACGTCCGTGCGGCCCGAGGGGCGCCGCCGCGAAACACTGTGCGGGCTCCTTGCCGCCCCGCTCGCCGGTCAACACTTCAACTCGTTGCAGCGGCAAGCGTGCAAGACGTGCATTGCGGTCGCGGCGTCGAACCCGCTGCGCTTCGGCATCGCTGCATCGAACGAGTTGGCCCGGATGCGGGCCATGTTCGATGAGGTGAAGGAGCGCCGGCTCGACCCCGCTGCAGCGATGCGTTGGATCGGTTGCAACGATCCGCTGGCGGCGTGAACAGCCGCATGACGCCGATCGCGACCCTCCACCCTCAGCGGTAGCCTGAGGGTCATGCCGGCGTTGTCCACGCTCATCTGGGTGATCGCCGGCATCGTCATCGGCTTCTTCCTGTGGAAAAGCGGCATTGGCCTGCTGAGGAGCTTCACCACGCCGATGGCCCCACCTCCACCTGCGGGTGAGATGCGCAAGGTCAACGTCAGGTACCGATGCAGCGTCTGCGGCTTGGAAATCAAGCTCATGCTGGCCCCGGATCAGGATCCACCCCCGCCGAGGCACTGCCTCGAAGACATGGATGTCGTCGCGCCGCTCTACGATTGATCTCCACAGCCTGTGGATAAATGTGTGCGGAAACTACAAGAGTGTGAGTTGCGTCACGGTGAGTTCAGGGCGACGTCAGCGCCACTTGGTGGCAACCCACAAACCCGCCAGCAAAAACGCGAGGCCGACCAAGACCGGCGTGTTCGTCGTATCCCAGATTACGTAGCGGGAGAGAATCGCCAGCACGCCGATCACCAACAGCACCAGCATCACGACGGGAACCCACCGCGGGCTCTCGTAGAAGTCCTTGGGGTTCGGCGGTGTGTATCGCGACGATGCCGAGACTCCGCTCGAGTTCGAGGCCGTCGCGACCGGCTCGTGCGTGGTCGTCGCCTGCCCTGGTCTGGTGCCCTTGGGGGTCACCCGACCGGATGTCTTGCGTTTCGGTGGAGCCACGGCGTGAGAGCATAGGCCACAGAACACATTCGACACGACTAGTAGCGCTGCGGCAGTCTGGTGACGTGACATCGCCTCGGGTCCTCGTGATCGACAGCTACGACAGCTTCGTCTACAACCTCGTCCAGTACCTCGGTGAGCTCGGCGCCGACCCCATCGTCGTTCGCAACGATCAGGTCACCGTCGACGAAGCGCTCGCCCTCGACCCGGACGCAGTCCTGATCTCGCCGGGCCCGGGGCGACCCGAGGATGCCGGCATCATCTGCCCTGCGATACCAGGCTTCGCCGAGCGAGGAGTGCCCGTTCTCGGCGTGTGCCTCGGACTGCAGGCGATCGGTCAGGTCTACGGCGCGTCGATCGTCCGTGCCCCCTCGCTGATGCACGGCAAGACGTCACCGATCGAACACACCGGTGTCGGTGTCTTTCACCACCTCCAGTCGCCGCTGACAGCGACGCGATATCACAGCTTGGTCATCGATCCGGCGACGATGCCGGACTGCCTCGAGGTCACCGCGACCTGTGGCGACGTCGTCATGGGAGTTCGCCACCGCACCCTTCCGATCGAAGGCGTGCAATTCCATCCCGAGAGCATCCTGACCGCTGTCGGCCACGACCTGTTGCGCAACTTCCTCGACGGCGCTCGCCTACGCGCCTAGTTGGTCGCTTGAGCAGTCGCGGTGTTGTTGGCCTGTGGCGAGTCGACCACGCCGGCGGGTGCGGTGACAGTCGCAGTGCCGTTGAACGTGTTTCCGGTTGCCGCAGTCCCGGTAAAGGTGAACGTCACCGATCCATTCTTGGCCAGATTCACGGTCTCGTCGATGTCGCCTGTACCACTGCCGGTTGCTGGGCAACTGGTACCGGAACCGGGGTTGGCTGAGCACTTCCACTGGCGGCCATTCAGGTTCGAGGCAGACGCGGTGACCCGCGCAGCCGTCACTGCGTCCGGACCGTTGTTGGTGACCGTGATGATGAACGTCACGTTGGTCCCTTGCGTCGAACCCTGCATGGCGATCGAGAGATCAGCATTCGGCGCCGGTGCAGTAGTGGTAGTGGCCGCAATCGTGGTCGTGGGCGTCGACGTGGTTGTTGCCGGCGCAACAGCAGCTTTGCCGACCTGCAAGCGGATGGTGGTCCCGGGCAACACCGTTTCGGTCGACGGGATGCTCTGCGAGATCACGATGCCGTCCTGAGGCGAACCCGTCGCGACCGTGACGTACACGACGTTGGCGACAAGGCCGCGCTGGGTCAACTGGTTGCGGGCCGACGCTTCGGACAGGCCCTCGACCGGTGGCACCCTGACCTTGGCCGGGCCAGCGGAGACGATCACCGTGATGGCCGATCCCTTGGTGACCGGCGTGTTGACGGCCGGATCGGTGCGCAACACGGTGTTGGCGGCAATGTCGGCATTGGGTTCCGACGTCATTGTGACCGTGAACGCGTAGGGCTCGGCCTGCAGGAAGGCTGTTGCAGCGTCGCCCGGCTGCCCGGTGACGTCGGGAACGTTGACCTGATCGGGCGTCTTGGAGATCGTCAGCGTGACAACGGTCCCTTGTACTGCCGACTGTCCGAACGGCGGATCGGTGCTGAGCACCTGACCTGGGGGCAGCGATGAGTCGACCACGAAGTTGGGCGTCGGTGACACCGTGAACCCGGCCCCGGCGAGGATGCTGGTCGCCTCGTCGAGGGTCTTGCCCTTCACATCGGGGATCGGCACGGGGGCCTTGATCGGGTTGTAGAAGACGTTGATCGCCTGGCCCTTGTCGACGACGGTCCCGGCGACCGGATCGGTGCGCACCACGGCCCCCTCGACCGCATCGGCCGTTGGTTCCTCGACCTTTTTGAACGACAACCCGGCATCTTCCAACATCTGTGTCGCCTCGTCGAGGGGTTTGCCGACAACGTCGATCAGGGCGAACGAGGCAGCCGACTTGTTGTCGTTCTTCAACACGTTGAACAGCACGATCCCGCCCGCCACCAGGGCCAGCAAGGCGATGAACGCGGCGATCCCGTACCAGTTGTTACGGCGCTGCGGTGCGCGTTGTTGCTGCGGCAGCATGGCCGTACGGGACATCACTGCAGTAGCGCCCTGCGCGGGGTTCGCAACCGTGCGCGGCATCGCTCGGGTCACGTTGGCCGCCGACCCGGTGTCGCCCGTTCGGGGCGGCATCGTGGGAGCGCCGGTCACTGCGGCGAGGGCCATGACCGGCTCGCCGCTGCGATAACGGCGTAGGTCTTCGCGCAAAGCGTCGGCGTTGGCGTACCTCATGTTGGGATCCTTCGCCAACAGCTTGGCGACGATGGCCTCGAAGGGTCGCGGCACGTCGGCCACCAGTTGGTTCAACGGCTGAGGCAGATCGTGAACCTGCTTGTAAGCGATGCTGACCGGGTTCTCGCCGGAGAACGGCGGCTTGCCGGCGACCATCTCGTACAGCACGATGCCGAGCGAGTACAGGTCGCTGCGCGGATCGGGCTGCGCGCCTTGGGCCTGCTCGGGGGAGAAGTAGGTAGCCGTGCCCATCACCGAACCGACCTGCGTCAGGTTGTTCTCGCTGGGCGCGTTCATCGCCCGGGCGATGCCGAAGTCGGCGACCTTCACCTGGCCGTTGCCGCCGATGAGGATGTTGGCCGGCTTGATGTCGCGGTGCACAACGCCCGCGGCGTGGGCATTGCCCAGGGCGGCGGCGACCTCGTTGGCGATCTCGGCGGCTTGCACCGAGTTGACATGGCCGTTGGCGCGAAGGATGTCGGCGAGCGTGCGGCCCTGCACGTATTCCATCGCCATGAAGTAGGTGTTGGCGTACTTGCCCCAGTCGTACACGGCGACGATGTTGGGATGGGTGAGGTTGGCGGCGGACTGCGCCTCGCGGCGAAAACGCTCCACGAAGTTGGGATCGGTGGCGAACTCCGGGAACAGCACCTTGATCGCCACCAGACGATCGAGCAACAGGTCGCGCGCCAAGAAGACGTCGGCCATGCCACCGCGTCCGATGCGTTGCTGAATTTCGTAGCGGTCGTTGAGTACCGTCCGCTCGCCGTTGTCTGTCACGT
>JBDTYA010000198.1:0-5739 GCA_040005915.1 Ilumatobacteraceae bacterium | reverse complement strand
TGCTGAACCAGCTCAACAACACCGTCGACGGCCAGTTCCAGCGGTACAGCATCGAGAACGGCGCCTACATCCGCGACCACTTCTTCGGGCCGGATCCCCGCCTCCGCCAGATGGTGGCCCACCTCAGCGACGAGGATCTCGTCAACCTGCCCCGCGGCGGTCACGACTATCGCAAGCTGTACGCGGCGTACAAGGCCGCCACCGAGAACATGGGTACCGGCGCGCCGACGGCCATCCTGTGCAAGACGATCAAGGGCTGGACGCTGGGACCCGACATCGAGGGCCGCAACGCCACCCACCAGATCAAGAAGATGACGAAGGACCAGTTGCTGGTTCTCCGTGACCGGCTGTACATGCACGACGAGATCTCCGACTCGGCGTTCGACGGCGACCTGCCGCCCTACTTCCGGCCGGCCGAGGACTCGATCGAGTACCAGTACATGATGGAGCGCCGCAAGGCCCTCGGTGGCTCGATCCCCAAGCGCATCACGCGTGCTCGCAAGCCGCTGCAACTGCCCGACGACAGCGCGTTCGCCGAACTGCTCACGGGCAGCGGCACCCAGGCGGTCAGCACGACGATGAGTTTCACCCGCCTGCTGCGTGGCCTGGCGCGCGACGAGAAGTTCGGTCACCGCGTCGTGCCGATCATCCCCGACGAAGCGCGGACGTTCGGCATGGACTCGTTGTTCCGCGAGTTGAAGATCTACGCCGCGCAGGGCCAGAAGTACGAGCCCGTCGACCACGAGATGCTGTTGAGCTACGCAGAGGCGACCAACGGCCAGATCCTGGAGGAGGGCATCACCGAAGCCGGCTCGACGGCCAGCTTCATCGCTGCCGGCACCTCGTACGCCACGCGCGGCGTACCGACCGTGCCGTTCTACACGTTCTATTCCATGTTCGGCTTCCAGCGGGTCGGCGACCTGATCTGGCAGGCTGCCGATGCCCGCACCCGCGGGTTCCTACTGGGCGCCACTGCGGGGCGCACGACCCTGATGGGCGAAGGCCTGCAGCACCAGGACGGTCACTCGCTGGTGCTCGCCACGACGGTTCCGCCGTGCCAGGCGTACGACCCGGCGTTCGCCTACGAAGTGGCGGCGATCGTGCAGGAGGGCTTGCAGCGGATGTACGGCGGTGGCACACAGGACCCCGACGTCTTCTACTACATCACCCTCTACAACGAGAACTACCCGATGCCCGTCATGCCCGAGGGCGACCGCGCCGAGGTGCGCGCCGCCATCATGCGCGGCCTCTACAAGTGGGCTCCGGCGCCGGAGGGTCCGGCGACGCGGGCAACGCTGTTGTTCAGCGGCTCCGCCCAGGGTGCTGCCCGCCAGGCAGCGGTCGACCTGGCCGAGCACTTCGACGTCGGTGTCGACCTGTGGTCGGCGACGTCGTACAAGCGCCTTCGTGAGAACGCTCTCGAGGTCGAGCGGTGGAACCGCCTGCACCCCGGTCAGCCGGCCCGCACCGCCGACATCGCCGACCTGCTGGCCGACGCCCCTGGCCCCATCGTCGCGGTCACGGACTTCATGAAGATCGTGCCCGAGCAGGTCTCACGGTTCCTGCCCGGCCGCACCTTCGTGCCGCTAGGCACCGACGGGATGGGCCGCAGCGATACTCGGGAAGCGCTGCGCAACTTCTTCGAGATAGATCTCGGCCACGTCGTAGTCGGAGTGCTCTCGGCGCTGTACGCCACCGGAGATGTCGACAAGGAGAAGGTCGAGGCCGCGATCAGTCATTATGGAATCGATCCTGAATCCGTTGACCCGTACCTGGTCTGACTCTCAGCTCCACCAGCCGTTCACATCGATTATCACCTGAGCAGAGCTCGAGGAGTAGATGCAGATGGAGCCGTTCGAAGACAGGGGCAGTTCGGCTGCGTTGGCGACCGCTGCGGCGACTTCGTAGTTCACGTTCGAGGCTGTGGGCACGTCGCCGCAGGGGAACGCTGTGACGAAGCCCCGGTCGGTGGCATCGACCACTGTCAGGTTGGCAGAGATCGCCCGGGCGGCAGAAGGCACGCCGCGCACACCGGCGATCTGCACGACCAATGTCTGGCCGGCAGCGAGGCGCGTTCCGTTCTGTCCGGCGTTGACGGCCGGGCGTGAGCCGTCGCGGGTATCGGTGAAGCGGAACGGGGTGCTGGGCGTGAACCTGTTGGTGGCGCCCGCAGCGACGTAGCCCACCACGTCGACCACCAGGTCGATGTCGGTGTTGGCGAAGAAGCAGACCGTGCCGGCGGGTGAGACCTGCGCCATGACCAGGTTGGGGGTGACCCGACCGGCGCCCGGGTTGAGGCTGGATGTCGGCGGCATCGTGCCGCACGGAAAGGCGGTGATGAAGGCGTCGACGTTGGGGAGGATGCCCGTGACGTTGAGGGCGACTCCGCTTGCGTTGTTCGGTACGTTGGCGATCCCGACGACCGGGAGCTCGACGATCTGGCCGGCGGCGAGGCGGGTGGGTGTCCCGACGCCGCCACGACTGTCCATCAAACGGACAGGGGGGACCGGCATGTAGCGGCCGGTGGCCGAGGCGGAGTAGTAGCCGCTGACGTCGATGACCAGGTCGGCCGAAACGCTGCTGAAGGCGCACAGTTGGCCGGTGCCGTCGAGCGGGATGGTTGCCGCGTTGGCGACGGTGTTGTTGGCCGAGAAGTTCAGCGTCGACACATCGGGGCGGGAAGCCGAGCAGTTCCACATGGTCAGGAAGCCGGCGCCGGTGGGTCCGGTCAGCGTGACGTTGGCCAGCACTGCCTTGGCGTCGGTCGGGACGCCGCCGAGGCCCGTGACCTGGAAGTGGGTGACGGTGCCGGCAGCGAGTGTCGAGCCGCCGTTGCCGAAGCGGGTGTCGGCGATGCGGGCCGGCGAGAGCGGGGCGAGCCCGGTTGCCGGAGCGGTGGGCTGGGCGATCCCTGCGGAAACGAAGCCGCCGGTGGCCGCGGCGGAGTCGACCGTGAAGCCCCAGTTGACCTGGCGGGCGGAGGTGTTGGCCTGAACGCTGTAGGCCCCCTGGGCGAGGATCGTGCGGGGCACGATGACGACTGCGTTGTCTCCTTGCAGGATCTGCTGGGCGACGCCGCTGGTGTTGGCGGCGGACAGCACGCAGGTTTCGATCGGCTGGCCATCGGGGCCGGTCAGCGAGGCGGAAGCGTTGTTGGCGGCTTCCGGCATCAGGGCGATGATCGGTAGTCCGGCCTGGCCGGTCCAGTTGCAGTAGGTCATCGGGCTGGGCGACTCGACGATGAAGCGGTCGAGGTTGGTGGTGCTGCCGTTGCCGGGGAACAGGATCGGGCTGGAGGGGCGGGGAGCGTTGACGAGGCCACGGAGGACGTCGAGCGTTGCGCCGCTGTGCCACGTCGGCGTCGAGGCGATGTCGCACTTGCCGAAGCCGGTGGAGCGGAGGTTGGGGCGCAGGATCCCGATCGCGTGGAAGGGACCGCTCATCCACAGTTCGACGTGGCTGCGGGCGCTGGTGTTGATGGCGCTGGAGACTGCGACGTTGCCGCTGTTGCCGGCGACATCACCTTCGGGGGTGTAACCCTGCAGGCCGGGGGTCTCGTCGTGGCTGATTCCGTTGTACAGCATGTAGCAGCTGTGCTGCGTTGCGCCGGCCGACATCGATGGATCCTCGACGACCGATCCGAGACCGGCCATCGACCGGTAGTAGTTCACCGTGGTCAGCCAGTCGGCCGTCGGCGCGATGAAGGCCGGCGAAGCAGCCGACGCAATGGCGGCAGACGAGAAGATCGTGGCGGCGGCAAGGCCGACCGCGATACCCAGGACTGCGATCCGATTCCATCTCGTCTGTTCGTGCATCATGACTTTTGCCTTTCCGGCATTACTTCCCCTGACGCAAGTGGTCACCCGTTCACTGAAGGGATCGGAGCGCCGGAGGGCCGACTTAAGGGACCTTGGGCCTGAATCGGACCGAGAGTCGCCGAACAGACGGAGTCTTGAGAATCGCTTCACGGAGCGCGATGAAAATGCAGCGCCTCCACCGTCTCGCGGGTGTCTGAACTCGGCGACCGCCAATTCCGCGGAGCCAAACCTTCGTCACTGTCAGCTCATAGAACGACGGTCGGTCAGAACGCTGACATGGAACTCGACTCGCCCGCCGAGCGACCCACCCCACCCATCCCCGGAAGCCCCCCTTCTCCGACCCCCTCCCGAACGACCCCCTCCCGAACGACCCCCTCCCGAACTTTGTCGCTCCGGAGTCGCCCAACGACGGCGGAGCGACAAAGGTCATCGCAAGATTGGGGCGCGGTCGGGCGGGGTCGGCGCGGTTCGGGGCGGGGTCGGGCGGGATCAGCGGCGGCGGGCGCGGATGGCCGCCGGGGCCAGCCACAGGCCGGCCAGCAGGGCCCGGGCGTGAGACCGTCTGGGAGTCCACCGGAGGCGACGGATCGAGAGCCAGAGGGCCCCCGTCACCATCGCCCGGTCGCCGAAGCGGAAGGCATAGCGGAGCCGGTTGCGCTCCTGCAGGTACCTCGCCCGGTCGCCCAGCAGCGCTGTCGACGCGCTGACCCGGTGCCACACCCGGCTCGACGCCACACACCGATATGTCCAACCCAGCTCGGCACCGCGGCGGGCGAGGTCGACGTCCTCGTAGTAGAGGAAGTACGACTCGTCGAACCCGCCGGTGAGCTCGAGGAACTCTGACCTGAACACCACAGCTCCGCCGGTGAAGAGATCGATCGGGCGATCACGTTCGAACCGTGGCCCATCGATCTCGTCGTAGCCGACATCGGTCCCTGCCGCGTCGGCACCGATCGCGACCCCGAGGCTGTTGATGCGCGGCGGGTCGGATCCGGTGAGCAGCAGCTTCGGCTGCACCGCGCCGAGCTTCGGGTCAGCTCCCAACGAGTCGGTCAGCGGCCGCAGCCATCCGGTCTCGACCTCGATGTCGTCGTTGAGCAGGGCGATGAGGGTCGCGCCACGTTCGGTTGCCCGGCTGAACCCGGCGTTCGCGCCCGCTCCGAACCCGAGGTTGCGGGCCGGCGTCACCAGTTCGATGCCCTCACCGACGATCGCCTGACCGCCGTTGTCGACGACGATCACGTGGTCGACGTCGCCACCTGCGAGCACGGACGCAATGCACGCATCGAGCATCGCCGCCTCTGCGGAAAACGTGACGATGACCACCGCAAGCACGCGGCCATCAGATCACACCACGCCCGCCAGCCCGCGGCGCATCGACAGTGCGGCGAACTGTTCTGTAGCGTTCGGTGCATGACCGGAACCATGTACATCACCGGCAACGCCGACGCAGATCAGCTCCTCAACAGCGATGGCACCGCCGTGCTCATCGGCATGCTGCTCGATCAGCAGGTGCCGATGGAGTGGGCGTTCACCGGCCCGGCCACCCTTCACGCCCGGCTCGGTCATCTCGACGCTTCGAAGATCGCCGCGATGGATCGGGAGCAGTTCGTCGCTGTGTGTTGCGCCAAGCCGGCCATCCACCGCTTCCCGGCATCGATGGGTCGGCGCGTCCACGACGTGTGCAGCGCGCTGGTCGAGCGATTCGATGGTCGCGGCGAAGGAGTGTGGGCCGGTGTCGACAGCGGCGACGAGCTGTACGACCGGCTGCGCACACTTCCGGGCTACGGCGAGGAGAAGGCCCGCATCTTCGTGGCGATCCTCGGCAAGAGGTTCGGCGTCGAGCCGAAGGGTTGGCGCGAGGCGGCCGGCAAGTTCGGCGACGACTCGCCGCGCAGCGTCGCCGACATCACCGACCCGA
>JBDTYA010000197.1:0-31745 GCA_040005915.1 Ilumatobacteraceae bacterium | reverse complement strand
CCGAGGTGGTCGAGCCACATCCACTCCCCGTAGGTCGCGAAGCTCTCGTTGAGCCAGACGTCGCTCCACAGAGCTGGCGTCACCGCATCACCGAACCACTGGTGGGCGAGCTCGTGCGACAAGAACAGTTGCTGGGCGGGTTCGAGTCGTCCGGACGCGAAATCGGCTCGGCTGAACAGCGATCGTTCCATCGTCTCCATCGCCAGCCCGGGAAAGCTGTCTGTGATGGCGATCCCGTAACGATCGAGCGGGTATGGCCCGAAGAAGTCGTCGAAGTAGTCGATCTGGTCGGCGATCACGTCGAGGTAGGGCTGCATGGTCGCACGATCGTCGTGCAGCACCACGCTCACAAGCGGCAGCCCATTGGGACCGACTCCGTCGACGATCTCGTAGTCGCCCGTCAGCAGTTGGATGAGGTACGTCGCCATCGGACGATCCTCCTGCCAGACCCACGTCTCGGTGGAGACGGTCGAGGTGTGCGAGACCATCGCCCCGTTGGCGACCGCGGTGAGACCGGCTGGGACTGTGATCTCGAAGCGATACGTGGCCTTGTCGCTGGGGTGGTCGTCGCACGGCATCCACGTGTGCGCGCCCTCCGGCTCGTCGAGCACGTACGAGCCGCCCGGGGTCGGGAACCAACCGACCTGCTGCCCTGCCGCCGACGGAACCGGATGTGGTGACAGCGTGTACGTGACATCGACCACGAGGTGCTGTCCCTTGGTCAGCGGCCCCGCCGGTGTGATCCGCAGCTCCGGTGACTCGGCGACGAAGGTCGCCGGTGCACCGTCGACCGTCACCGCCGAGACTTCGGGACCGTCGGAGTCGAGCGTGAAGGATGGTCGATCCTCGGTCATCACCAGTTCCAGGTGAGCCTGCGCCGAGAGGTCGTTGCGCAGCGGGTCGTAGTTCATCACCAGGTTGTAGTGCTCGACGTCGATACCCGGATTTCCGAGCGACGGGAACAGGGCGTCCCCGATGCCATCCGGGTCGGGCGATGAACCGTCCGGAACCGTGTCGGGAACTGTCGCCGGCGACGTGTCCGGCGAGGTGTCCGGCGGCGTGTTGCCGACCACATCCGTTGTCGCCGTGGCATTGCCTGATCGAGCCTCGGTCGAGATCACCCCAGGCGACGTCGCGCACGCCGTCAGGCAGGCGACCATGATCAAGCCCGCCGTCCGTCGATGCACGGCGTGCGACGTTACCGTCAACGGTGCAAGGAGTGGTCGCGCACCTGCGCACGGAGCCTCACGGTGTGCACGGAGTCGCCCGAGAGCACACCACCACGGCCGAACAGCCGGCCTGCCTGCCAGTTCGACAGGCCGAGCTCCGGTTGCCCGAGGGCGAACTGCCCGTCGACCCAGCGGGTGAAGCCATTGCCCACGAATGGGGAGTCCACGACGCTGTAGAACCACTCCTGCTCGCCTGCGTCCTCGCTGACCAATGAGGCCGCCAATCGAGGACTGTGCCGGTTGAACAGATCGACAGCCTCGTCCAGCGAGTCGACCTCCACCAGCCAGTACTCGGGTGCGTTCTCCCACTCCCACTCGTGACCGAGCCCGCCGACCTCGTCGGCCGCTACCTCGTGGACGACCGGCTCGGTGCCCCGCTCGGCCGCGGCACGGCACGACGCTGCGTCGACGACCGCACGAAACTCTGCGGCCCGTAACCGCGGGATGCAGCACACGTTCATCGTGTTGCAGACCTTGCGATCCAACGAGTGCTCGACGATCGCGCCGAGTGCAGCGAGATCGGCGTGCTGCGAGACGATCACCCACGCTCCGCCGGTGCCGTGAAGGCTGACGGGCACGCCGTGTTGACGGGCGACCGCACCGAGTTGGGCGACGGCTGCACCGGAGCCGCGGGCAACCGCCAACCCCAGCCGGGCGTCGGCGAACAACGCCCAACCAGCGGCGTGCGCTGCCGACTCGACCAACTGCACCGCACCGACCGGCAGACCGGCGACAGCGAGGGCCGGCGCGACGCAGCAGCGCATGATGGCCTGCGCGGTGCCCAGCGCATCGCTGCCGATCCTGAACACCGCGGTGTTGCCGGTGCGCAGCACGCCGGTTGCATCGGCAAAGACATTCGGCCGGCCCTCGAACACGAAGCCGACGACACCGAGTGGCGCCCGCCACGACGACGCCGACCACTTGGGATGCTCGGTGGTCGACACCAGTTGCTGACGCCGTACCGTCGACGTCGCCCAGCTGCGCAGCCCGGCCGCCATGTCGCTGCGCACGGTTGGAGAGAGGTGCAACCTCGTCGTCGAACGCCCGTTCGCCGCGGCGACCTCGACGTCGTGACGATTGGCCTCGACGACTTCGGCGAACACGCTGTCGTCGTCGATCGTCGCCGCGAACCGTTCGAAGAAGTCGCTGATCTGGTCGTCGGTGCAGGCCGCAAGTGCTCCGAAAGCATCTACCGCCGAGCCCACAGCGGTCGCCACCAACTCGTGCTGGGCACGCGGTATGTGCAGCAGGTCGCCGGTGCTCTGGACGATCACCAGGCGATCGCCGGCGGTGAACGACTGGGCCAGCTCGGCGGGGACGATGGCGACCCGGTCGCCCCCATAGACCAGAGACTGACCCTCGGCCAACTGTGTCAATGGCTGTGTCGGCACCGTCTTCGGTCGCTCCGTCGGCGAACTCATGGCTGGCTAGCGTACGACGGATGGAAGCGAACCCTCCTGACGACCGTTTCTACTTCCGCCAGCTGCTATCGGGACGAGACTTCGCCGTCGACGATCCGATCGCTCAGCAGATGGTCAACTTCGTATACGCGATCGGTGACCGTACGACCGGCGAATGCCTGCTGATAGATCCGGCGTATGCCGTGACCGATCTCGTCGGCGCAGTCGCAGCCGACGACATGCGCGTCGCCGGAGTGCTGGCAACGCATTACCACGCCGATCACGTCGGTGGCTCGATGATGGGCTACGCGATCGAGGGGATCGCGGCGCTGCTCGAGCAGGCCGACTGCCCAATCCACGTGCAGCGCGATGAAGTGCCGTGGGTCAGGCGAACGACCGGTGTCGGCGACGACCACCTCGTCGCCCACGACGCCGGCGATGTCGTGAGGGTGGGCTCGATCGACGTCACGCTGATCCACACGCCGGGTCACACGCCGGGCAGTCAGTGCTTTCACGTCGACGGCCGTTTGATCAGCGGCGACACCCTGTTCCTCGACGGTTGCGGCCGGACCGATCTCCCGGGCAGCAATCCGGCGGACATGTACGACAGCCTGCAGAAGTTGGCGGCGATGCCTGCCGCGACCGTCGTCTACCCGGGCCACCATTATTCGCAGCCGGCCAGCGCCACCATCGAGTCGATCCACGACAACAACTACGTCTACCGCCCACAGTCGGCCCAACAATGGCTACAGATGTTCGGCGGCTGACGCCGGCCTCGCACGCACCGTCTCGTTGCCCGAGGGAGTTGACAACTATTCCTGAGCCGACAACGTACGTTGTCGGCTCGGTAGTCCACGTTGTCGTTGCGCAAAATTCGATCGGTCAGGCGAGCCGTCCTCAGATCGTCAGGCTGAGGGCGAGGGAGACGATCGCGACGTGGTAGGTCACCATGATCGCCAGGTGCATCCACTTCTTGTCACGCACGAATTGGCCCCACCCGAGGATCGAGTCGCTGATGATGAACGCCGTCGCGCCCAGCGCGATCAACCAGTTGCCGGTCGCCCAGCCGAGAACGGTCATCGCCGATATCACCGTCAGGTAAGCGCGGACCGGGATGCCGAATCCCTTCGAGGCGGCACCGCGCACGATCGGCGCGGCAATGGTGCCGACCAGTAGTGCGCAACCTGCGATCCCGACGCCGGCAAGGCGCCACTCGTCGAACCCACGGATGCCGAACATCACGATGAAAGCGATGTGACCGAACAGGAACGCCGCCAGACCGACGACGAACCGGTCGACGACCGCCATCAGGGCGACATCGCCGACCAGGCACAGGATCAGGGCGATCACCGTGACGGCGGTCGCCGGACCGGGCCCGCCCGCAGTCGCCGCGATCGCGACGGCCCCGATCGTTGTCGCCGGCTTGGAGAACAGCTCGATCCGCTCGTTCAACGTGATGCGCGAGTACCAGTCAGCGAGCGCGGCGATAGCGGTCGCAACACAGGCGATGATCAGAGCGGTTGTCATACGATCGCGTTCACGATCGAGCTCGTTCCCGCACCCACCAGCAGCACCAGCACCAGCCATCGGAACCGCTCTCCGTGGACATGCTTGCGGATCGGGTACCCCAGGAGTTGCCCGAGGAACATGGCCGGCACGGTGATACCCGCGGCGATCAAACCGTCGCGCGTGACGTTGCCGGAAGCGATGAACAGGGTGAGGCCGCCGATGTTGCAGAGCGCGAACACGGTGGAGATCGTGGCCCGGAACGTCGCCGCCGAGAGTTGTCGAGCGTGCAACGCGAACACCAGTGGCGGGCCGTTGGTCGACAGGGACGAGTTCAGGACGCCGGAGACGAATCCCGCCCCGTAATCGAGCCGCGGGCCGACGTGATGCAGGTCGATGCGCATTGCCAACAGCACGACAGCGATCAACACTGCGATCCCGAGCAGGAACCGCAGCACGTTGTCGTCGACCGTGAGGAAGACGAGCAGCCCCAGCGGCATCCCCACGTACGCGCTGATGGTCATCCGCCTCACCAGGACCCTGTCCGCGTCCGCACGGCTGTGGTACGCCTGCCAACTCGTCACGAAGATGGCTGTCATCGAACTGACGACGACGGCGATCTTCGGCTCGATGGCCAACGTCATCAACGGCACCGACAGCAGCGCAAAGCCGAACCCGGCCACGATCTGCATGAACGCCGCAACGAACACGGCGGACCCAACGACGATCAGTTGGGCGGTGGTCACGAGGGTCGATTCTGACACGGCAGGGCGCATACGCTGCGGTACATGCATCTTCCGATCATCGACGTCGCATCCCCGGAAGCGCCGGGCGAGATCGATGCGGCGTGTCGGGAGTTCGGGTTCTTCGCGATCCGCAACCATGGGGTCAGCGACGAGTTGCGCGACGCAGTGCTCGCCGCGGCGATCGACTTCTTCGGTCGATCCGACGACGAGAAGGCGCTCGTCTCGCTGGCGATCGGCGGATCTGCCTGGCGCGGGTGGTTCCCCCTGGGCGGCGAGCTCACATCGGGCGTTTCCGATCTGAAGGAGGGCTACTACTTCGGCCGCGAACTACCGGTCGATGCCCGACCGATGCACGGCGCGAACATCTGGCCGAGCCGGCCGGTCGACTTCCAGCCGGTGATCTCGCAATGGATGGCGGCCATGGAGCCGCTGGCCCAGCGCGTCCTGTCGCTGATGGCCCGAGGATTGGGGTTGCGATCCGACTTCTTCGGCAGCGGAATCACCGCCGACCCCACTCCCCTCTTCCGGATCTTCCGGTACCCGCCACATCCAGCCGGGGCAGCGGACCGTTGGGGCGTCGCCGAGCACAGCGACTACGGCCTGCTGACGTTGCTGGCGCACGACGGGAAAGCCGGTCTGCAGGTGAAGGTCGGCGACGAGTGGATCGATGCGCCGCACGACCCGCAACTGATCATCTGCAACCTCGGCGACATGCTCGACCGGTTGACCGAAGGCCGCTACCGGTCGACGCCGCACCGGGCGCGCAACCCGGCAGCAGCCGACCGATACTCGCTGCCGTTCTTCCTCGACCCCGGCTGGGACGCCGTGATCGATACGATCGACCTCGACGATGGCTGGGTGGCACCTGGCGACGCAGATCGGCGGTGGGATCGCGCCAACCTACGCGACCTCGACGGCACGTACGGCGAATGGCTGACCGCCAAGGTCAGCAAGGTGTTCCCCGCTCTCGCCCATGCCGTGACCGACGGCGTCAGGCGGTAGTCAGCGGCTGAGCGTGTAGGTCCGACCGACGCGATCCACGTCGGTGACCCGCCAACCCTCGGCGAGCAACGGCTGCATGGCATCGCGCAACGCGAGGCGCGCCTCGAGCGCGGCGGGCGCGGCAGCGGAGATCTCTTCGGCCGTCACCGGAGGCACGGCGGCATCGACCGTCTCCGTGCCTTCGAATCGCCTGCCGATCAGATCCCATTCGACGACCAGCCTGTCGCTGGGCAGCCCGCCGTTGATCCCGATCATCGGACCGTACAGGTCGGCGTGGTACTGCGCGCCGGTGGCGCCCAACGAACGCAGGTTCAGGTGTGCGTTGCCGAGCTGCAACGGGTCGAACGTCCAACGCATCGCAGTACGACCGTTGGCAAGGCACCACTCGCGCTGCTGATGCTTGAGTGCCAGGCCGAGGCCGGTGCGACGGTAGTCGGGATCGACGGCGAGGTAGTGCGAGTGCAGCACATCGGGCTGTTGCGTCGCGAAGCCGTACACCGAACCGACGAGACGATCAGCATCGAACGCACCGATGGCCATCCCGCCCTCGATGATCGTTGCGACGAGCATGTTGACCTGAACCAGCTCGTTCTGATTTCCCCACACTCGCGATTCGAGGATCGGCATCGGTGCAAGCTCCGCTGCGGTGCGCAGTTCGCGGAACTCGATCATCACCGTCGGACGACCTCCAACGACTCGGTCACCGAGTCGAGGAACGGCCGATCCAGGGTGACACCTATGCCCGCGCCGGCAGGCACCTGCATGATCCCGTTGGTTGCCTCCAACGCCTGCTCGGTGATGTCGCGGACGTAGGTGCGGCTGGCCGAGGCGGTGTCGCCGGGATAGACGAAGCCTGGCATCGTGGCGACATGGATGTTGAGCGCCCGGCCGATGCCGGTCTCGAGCATCCCGCCGCACCACATCGGCACACCGCGGGCGACACACAGGTCGTGGATGCGCTGTGTGGCAGCCAATCCGCCGACCCTGCCGACCTTGATGTTGACAACGGAGCACGCCTCCAGGTCGAGCGCGGCCATGACCCTGGCCGGCGACGTCAGCGTCTCGTCGAGGCACAGTGGTGTCTGCATCTGCGGCGCCAGCGTGGCGTGATCGACGAGGTCGTCCCAATGAAGCGGCTGCTCGATGTAGTGCAGACCGAACTGGTCGATCTTGTGCAGGACGTCGAGATCGTCGAGCGTGTAGGCCGAGTTTGCATCGACGGTCAGTTCGATGCCGGGGAACTCGCCGCGAACCGCCGACAGCAGTTCGACATCCCAGCCCGGCTCGATCTTCAACTTGATCCGCTTGTAACCCTGGTCGACGTGACGGCCGACCGATGCCACGGTCTCGGACACCGGGTTCATCCCCAAGCTCGCGCCGACAGGAACCTCGGTGCGATCGCCGCCCAACAGTGTGCGCAGCGGCACGTCGAGTTGACGGGCATGGCAGTCCCACACCGCGAGCTCAAGCGCGGTCTTGGCCATCGGGTTGCCGCGCCACCCCTTCCACGAGTCGCACAACGTCGCCGGGTCGTCGCAGTCGTTGTTGAGCAGTGACGGGATCAATGCCTCGCGCAACAGGTGCCATGCGCCCGGGATCGACTCCTCGCGGTACGCGGGCAGGGTGTCCATCACGCCTTCGCCGTATCCCTCGACCCCGTCGGACCTGACGGTGACGATGGTCGCGTGCTTCTCCGTCTCGGCGGCGAACGACGTCTTGAACACCGACTTGTACGGAAGGCGGACAAGCCGCAGTTCCACCTCGTCAACATGCATTCTTCCGACGGTAGCTGGCGCGACGGAATACGGTTGCGGTTGTGAGCGATCCCGTGGAGGTCCAGGTGGCAGGTCACGACGTGACCATCACCAGTCCCGACAAGGTCTTCTTCAAGGCTCGCAACGACACGAAGCTCGACCTCGTCAACTACTACCTGTCGGTGGGCGACGCCGTGATGCGCCAGATGTACGACAGGCCGGTGCTGCTGCAGCGGTTCCCCAACGGCGCCCACGGATCGAACTTCTTCCAGAAGCGGATTCCCGACGGCGCGCCGGACTGGCTGCACACCACGATCGTGCAGACCCCCAACGGAACCGAGTCACGGGCGCTGGTCGTCGCCGATCTCGCCCACCTCGTATGGGCGATCAACATCGGCTGCCTCGGATTCCATTCGTGGCCGACGCACGCGTCCGATCTCGCGCACTGCGATGAACTGCGCATCGATCTCGACCCGGGGCCCGGCACCAACTACGGCATGACACAGGAAGCAGCTGCAGCGACCAAGGCGTTGTTCGACGACCACGACGTGACCAGTTACATCAAGACCTCAGGGAATCGCGGGCTGCATGTGTACGTGCGCCTGGAACCTGACCACGACAGCGTCGTCGTGCGCAGCGCCGCAGTCGCCATTGCGCGGGAGCTCGAACGCCGGCATCCGGACCTCATCACCGCATCGTGGTGGAAGGAGGAGCGCGGCGAACGGATCTTCATCGACTTCAACCAGAACGCCCCACACAAGACCGTGTTCGCCCCATGGTCGGTCCGGGCACTCGACCATGCACCGGTCTCGTTCCCGTTCCGTTGGGACATGCTGGCGACGCTGCGACCGCACGACATGACCATCGCAACCGTGCCTGCATGGGTCGCCGAACACGGCGATGCCTGGGCGACCATGGGCGACGCCCCGCAATCGCTCGAGCCGTTCCTCGACATGGTCCGCGCCGATCAGGCCGCCGGCCTTCAGGACGCCCCGTGGCCGCCCGTCTACCCGAAGATGGCCGGCGAGCCATCGCGTGTCGCTCCGAGCCGCGCCAAGAAGCCACTCAACCAGCAACAAACCGCCGAGAAATCCGCCCCGGAGAAACCGCAATGACTGTCCTACCGATTGCCGATCACTGGTTCGAGCGCACGACGATCGACGACTCGATCACGCTGTTGTGGGAACCGCACGTCATCCCGCTGATGCGCTGCAACATCTGGCATGTTCGGGGCCGCGACCGCGACCTCGTCGTCGACACCGGCATGGGCCTGATGAGCCTGTCCGACGAGTTGGCCGACCTCGTCGACAAGAACGTCACTGCGGTCGCGACACACGGTCACGACGACCACATCGGCGGCCACCACGAGTTCGACGATGTGGTCGTGCATCCCGTCGAGGCGCCTTTGCTCCTGAAGCCGCCGATCTCGTCGCTGGTGCCGCGCGAGGCGTGGGGCGACGACGCCATCGATGCGCTCGAGGCCGCCGGGTACCCGATGCCCGAGCCGTACTTCGTCACTGCCCTGCCGGCCGGCATGGCCGTCGACTCGTTCCACCAGGAACCGGTGGCCCGCGTTCGCCACATCGTCGAGGGTGACGAGATCGACCTCGGGGACCGCTGCATGCAGGTGATCCACCTCCCGGGCCACTCCCCCGGATCGATCGGTTTGTGGGAGGCGGCCAGCGGCACCCTGTTCTCCGGCGACGCCATCTACGACGGACCGCTGCTCGACGAGCTCCCGGAATCATCGATCGACGACTACTGCGCGACGATGGAGCGGCTGCTCACGCTGCCGGTCTCAATCGTGCACGCCGGCCACGACCCCAGCTTCGGGCGCGATCGCCTCGGCGAGCTCGCCACGGCCTATCTGCAGCGACGTCGCGGCTGACCAGTAAGTGGCTTGCCAAGATCCGCGTCGAATGTTTGAATTGTGATCACCAGAGAGAGGAGGTGGTCCAAACGATGACAGGTTTAGATTGTGGGACTCTGGAGGTGGTTGGCCGCTAACGGCCTTCGACTGGACCGTCTGGCGAATCCCCGCCAACCTCCGCTCGAACATCTCACCGAGGCTGGTCCCATCGGTGTCATTGAGGGATGTCGAGTCTTCTAACAGTTCAATCGAACGAGGAGAGGTGCGCTGAGCGCCCTCTCCTCGTTCACGTCACAGGCCCAGTTGCGCCGCTCGGGCGAGGACGCCTTGGCGTTCGGCGCCGATGGTGGTGCTGTCGCCGTGGCCGGTGTGCACGATCGTCTGGTCGGGCAGCGACAGCAGCACATCGCGGATCGACCGGACGATGGTCGGCTCGTCGCTGTGGCTCCGCCCGGTCGCTCCGGGGCCGCCGCAGAACAAGGTGTCGCCGCTGAACACGACGCTGGAGGCCACATCGTGGAAGCAGCAGCATCCGGGCGAGTGACCGGGAGTGTGCAGCACGGCCAACTCGTGGCCGGCCACCTTCAACCTCTCCCCCGGCAGCAGCGACCCGTCGGGATGTGCGCCGGGCCACACGACGTCCCACAACATCCGGTCGGCGTTGTGCAGCAGCACCGGTGCATCGACCGCATCGCGCAGGGGGACCGCGGCGTTGATGTGATCGTTGTGGCCATGGGTCAAGACGATCGCCTTCACCCGCCGGCCGTTGATCGCCGCCGCGATTGCGGACGCGTCATGGGCGGCGTCGAACACCACCACCTCGCGATCGTCGCCAACCAGCCAGATGTTGTTGGTGACTTCCCACGCCCCGCCGTCGAGAGCGAAGATGCCGTCGGTCGTGACCAGTTCGATCGTCACGCCGGCATCACAGTACGACGACGCTGCGCAGCACCTCGCCGCGCTCCATCTTGTGGAATGCCTCCTCGACCTCGTCGAGCGAGATGGTCTCGCTGACGAACTTGTCGAGAGGCAACCTGCCCTGTTGGTGCAACGTGACGAGCATCGGGAAGTCGCGCGACGGAAGGCAATCGCCGTACCACGACGACTTCAAGGCTCCGCCGCGGCCGAACACCTCGATGAAGGGCAGCTCGAGGACCATGTCGGGCCGCGGCACACCGACCAGAACCACTGTGCCGGCAAGGTCACGCGCTTCGAATGCCTGCTTGTAGACCGCGGGATTGCCGATGGCCTCGATGCACACGTCGGCGCCGTTGCCGCCGGTGACCGACTTGATGTACTCGACCGGATCGTTCTCGCCCGAGTTGCACGTGTGGGTCGCCCCGAACTCCTTCGCCCAGTCGAGTTTGCGATCGTCGATGTCGACAGCGATGATCGTGTGCGCTCCGGCGAGGCGTGCACCGGCGATGGCCGCGTCGCCGACGCCGCCGCATCCGAACACTGCGACCGAGTCGCCGCGACCGACGTTGCCGGTGTTGATCGCCGCACCGATCCCAGCCATCACACCGCAGCCCAACAGCCCAGCGGTCGTCGCCGGCACATCCGGATCGACCTTGGTGCACTGGCCGGCGGCAACGAGTGTCTTCTCGACGAACGCACCGATGCCGAGTGCGGGCGACAGCACAGTGCCGTCGGTCAAGGTCATCTTCTGTGTGGCGTTGAACGTGTTGAAGCAGATCCACGGCCGGCCCCGCAAACAGCTGCGACAGGTGCCGCACACCGCCCTCCAGTTGAGGATGACGAAATCGCCGGGTACGACGTTGGTGACACCTTCGCCCACCGATTCCACGGTGCCGGCGGCCTCGTGGCCGAGCAGGAACGGGAAGTCGTCGTTGATCCCGCCCTCGCGATAGTGCAGATCGGTGTGGCAGACACCGCACGCCTGGATCTTGACCACTGCCTCGCCGGGCCCGGGATCGGGAATGACGATCGTCTCGATCGAAACCGGTGCGCCCTTCGAGCGCGCCACGACTCCGCGAACCTGCTGTGACATTCCAACCTCCGTGTCAGCGGCCCGTAGGCCGACTCTCGGAGATTACTCCTCGCGCCGTCCACGCCTCCGCTCACGACCGGGGGCATTGGCCATGGGCGCCGAGTTGACGAGCGGCCCGACCGCCTCGATGATGTCGTGGACGGTCGGTCTGGCGGTCAACTCGTCGAGCGACCGTCGCATGGCCGCGAGGTGCAATGGCGAGGTGCCGCAGCAGCCGCCCACGATCCGGGCCCCGGCCTTGACGGCCAGCTGCGTGTACTTGGCCATCAACTCGGGAGTACCGGTGTACACCGCCTCTGTGCCGGCGAAGTAGGGCACACCGCAATTGCCCTTGGAGATGAGATAGGTGTGCGCATCGCGTTCGGCCATCGCCAGGAGTGAGACCAGGATGTCGCTGGCACCGACGCCGCAGTTGGCGCCGATCGCGACGGGTGGCGTGGCGAGCCCGTCGAACACATGCGACAGATCGCCCGGCAGCATGCCCATCATCGTGCGGCCTGCCGTGTCGAACGAGCACGTCGCGGTGTACGGCAACCCCGCCAGTAGGGCACCGGTGGCGGCAGCACGGATCTCCTCCGCGGACGACATCGTTTCGATCCAGGCGATGTCGGCGCCGCCATCCTTCAGGCCGTGGGCCAATTCCTCGAACGACTCGATCGCCGCAGCGTCGGTGAGCTGGCCCATCGGCTCGAACAGTTCCCCCGTGGGGCCGACAGACCCGGCGACGACGACCTGGCGGGGAGCCGCATCGGCAACCTCGCAGGCGATCTCGGCGGCGCGCTTGGCCAGTTCGTACACGCGACCTTCGGCTTTGTGGAGCTTGAGGCGATGACGGTTGCAACCGAACGTGTTGGTGAGGATGATGTCGGCGCCAGAATCGACGAACTGCTGATGCAACGTGCGCACCTTGTCGGGATGATCGACATTCCAGAACTCCGGCGGATCACCTGCGCCGAGACCGCGTTCGAAGTAGTTGGTGCCGGTGGCGCCGTCGGCGAGCAAAATGCGGCCGGCTGACAAGAGTTCCGCAAGTGAGGCTCGCATGGTGGCCCAAAGACTACCGCCCGCCTACAGTCCGCACCATGGCCCCTCGGTTCGAGGCAGAGCAACGCGATTCGGAAGCATTTACGAGCACCGATCAGCAGCTCGCGCAGATGGTGGCGGTGGCCGATCTGCCATCGCTGCTCGCGACATTGGCCCACATCACTGCATCGCCGGACCTGGTGGCCGACGACCTCTTCCTCGACCCCACCAGGCATCACGAGCCACAGGGCGGATGGTCGCCGGAGCAGATCGAGCGCGCCCGGGCGATGGCGCTGCACGCGCTCATCGAGTTGCGCGACGCCGGTTGGCCGCCCGTTCCGGCGCCCACAGGCGACGCGGTGCGTCCGATCATCGGCTGGATGATGGGCAGGGAGCCGTCCGACGACTACCTGACGTTGTTGCTGGAGGAGCTCGGCGGGAAGGGCGGCGCCGACCTGCGCGCTCCACAGTGGACAGCTGCCGACATCGCACCGGGCCGCCCCTTCCGCGTCGCCGTGATCGGCGCCGGGATGTCCGGCCTGCTCGCGGCGCACCGATTGAACCAGGCCGGAATCGACGTCGTCGTCTACGAGAAGAACAGCGATGTCGGGGGCACGTGGTTGCAGAACACATACCCCGGCTGCCGGGTCGATGTCTCGAGCCACCTGTTCTGCTACTCGTTCGCCCAGCGTGACGACTGGCCGCAGCACTTCTCGACCCAGCCCGAGCTGCTCGATTACTTCAAGCGGTTCGCCGTGGATTTCGGGGTTCGCGAGCTCGTCCAGTTCTCGACCACTGTCGAGTCGGCCGAGTTCGACGACGGCTCATCCTCCTGGCGAGTCACGACCACTGATCCGGGCGGCCGCGAGAAGACCATCGTCTTCGATGCCGTCGTCAACGCGACCGGCCAGTTGAATCGGCCGAGACTTCCCGACATCGACGGACGCGGATCGTTTGGCGGCCCCGCGTTTCACTCTGCCGAGTGGGATCATCGCGTCGACCTCGCGGGCAAGCGAGTTGCGGTGATCGGAACGGGCGCCAGCGCCGCACAGTTCACCCCGATCATCGCCGACGCGGCGGCCGAGGTCTTGGTGTTCCAGCGCACTCCCAACTGGCTGGCGCCGACGCTCGAGTATCACGAGGACCTCGCCGACGGCAATC
This sequence comes from Ilumatobacteraceae bacterium, assembly GCA_040005915.1. GTDB lineage: Bacteria > Actinomycetota > Acidimicrobiia > Acidimicrobiales > Ilumatobacteraceae > JAENVT01. The sequence continues at coordinate 18,043 of JBDTYA010000197.1, read as the reverse complement.
GGTGGCTGCTGCGGCACGTGCCGTACTACAGCCAGTGGTACCGCTTCTGGCTGTTCTGGAGGTACGCCGAGGGAATGCTCCCGGCGGTGAGGGTCGACCCCGCGTGGGATGGCCATGGTCACTCGGTCAGCGCCGCCAACGACCAGCTGCGGTTGATGCTGGGCATGTATCTGGGTCTGTGCTTCGGCGACAGGCCCGACCTGTTGGACAAGGTCATGCCCGACTATCCGCCCGCTGCGAAACGGATCATCCGCGACAACGGGGTGTGGGCAACGACGCTCAAACGCGACAACGTGCAGCTGATCACCGATGCGATCGCCCGCATCGGGCCGGCCGGGGTGCAGATGAGCGACGGCACGCCGCACGACGTCGATGTAATCATCTACGCAACGGGGTTCCAGGCGTCGCGCTTCCTCACCCCGATGCGCGTGACCGGGCGGGGCGGGGTCGATCTGCACGAGCAATGGAATGGCAACGCCCGCGCCTATCTCGGGATCGTCGCCCCCCACTTCCCGAACTTCTTCATGCTGTACGGCCCCAACACCAACATCGTCGTCAACGGCAGCATCATCTACTTCAGCGAGTGCGAGGTGCACTACGTGATGCAGTGCCTGCACCACATCCTCGTCACCGGCGCCCGGGCCATCGACTGCCGCCCCGACGTTCACGATCGCTACAACCGGCGCATCGACGAGGGCAACGCCTTGATGGCCTGGGGCGCTTCGAGCGTCAACAGTTGGTACAAGAGCGAGTCCGGCCGCGTCGCCCAGAACTGGCCGTTCAGCCTGCTGGAGTTCTGGCACCAGACACGCCACATCGACGACGCCGATTACGAACGGCTGTAGCCGTCGGGGTACCCAGGTTCAGGTGGCCAAGACTCAGGTGACCGGCGTCAAGGCCGGTTGACCGCCCAGCACGGCAACGGTGTTGCGCGCGGCGAGCGTGGCCATCGCGGCTCGGGTCTCGATCGTGGCCGAGCCGAGGTGAGGGATGAGCACAGCGTTGTCGAGTTGGGCGAGACCCGGCGCCAACTGCGGTTCGTGTTCGTACACGTCGAGGCCTGCGCCGGCGATCGCGCCACTGCGAAGCGCTTGCACGAGCGCGGCCTCGTCGACGATGGGTCCGCGGGCGGTGTTGACCAGGAAGGCCGACGATCGCATCAGCTCGAACTGCTCCGGACCGATCAGGTGGTGGGTCTCGGTGCTGTACGGGCAGTTGATCGAGACCACGTCGGAGGTTGCCAGCATCTCGTCGAGGCTCAATCGCTCGGCGCCGAGCTCGGCTTCGATCGCGGCCGAGACGGCAGTGCGATTGCTGTAGGCGACGGTCATGCCGAATGCCTTCGCCCGGCGGGCGACGGCTTGACCGATGGCCCCCATCCCGACGATGCCGAGCCTTCGCCCTTGCAGGCCGGTACCCAGCAGCATGAACATGCCCCACTGCCACGGCTCGTCGGATCGCACGATGCGCTCGCCCTCGCCGAGTCGGCGTGTGGTCATGAGGATCAATGCCATCGCGATGTCGGCCGTTGCATCGGTCAGCACGCCGGGCGTGTTGGTCGCGATCACGTTTCGCGAGCGGCACTCGGCGACGTCGATGTTGTTGTAGCCGACCGCAACGTTGGAGACGACCTTCAGCTGCGGGCCGGCCGCATCGAGGAACGCTCGGTCGATCTTGGTGGTCAACAGCGTGAGTACTGCATCGGCGCCGGCAACACGCTCGTACAACTCGTTGATCTCGATCGGTTCGTCGTGCTTCCAACCCCACACGTTTCCGTGCGGCCGGAGCACATCGAGGCCCGCATCGGGGATTCGGCCGGCGACGATGATCCGCGGCTGTGCCATCACGCGGCCTCGATCCAATCGCGCAGCTTGCCGATGCCCGACTGGATGTCGTCGACGGAGATTCCCGAATACGCGAACCGCACGTACTGCTGCGTCTCGCCCGCCAACGGGCGGCCGAAGTGACGTCGTGTGCAGAACGAGACACCCGTGGCCCGCAACGCCGCGTCGGCGAACTCGGACACCTCGGTGAAGCCGAGCGAAGCCATCGCCTCGGTCACGTTGGGGAACAGATAGAACGTGCTCTCCGGCTTGGCGATGACGAACCCGGGGATCGTCTGCAGATCGTCGACAGCCGCATCGCGGCGCCGCTCGAGCTCGGCCAGGATGGCCTGCGCGCCCGACTGGTCGCCCTGCAACGCCTCCACGCCGGCAGCCTGCACGAAGTGCGTCGTGCAGCTCTCGTCGTTGGTGTTGATCTTGGTGATCTGGGCGATCAGCTCGTCGGGCCCGATTGCCGCGCCCAGTCGCCACCCGGTCATCGCGAACTTCTTCGAGAACGTGTAGAGGATGACCGTGCGCTCGCGCATTCCCGGCAGCGAGGCGATCGAGGTGCTGGTGCCGGAGTACCGCATCTCGAAGTAGGCCTCGTCGCTGAGCACCCACAGGTCGTGCTGGATCGCAAGCTCGGCGAGTCCGCGCATCTCGTCGAGCGAGCTCTCGCAACCGAGTGGGTTCTGCAGGTTGTTGTAGATCAGCACCTTCGTGGCCGGGGTGATCTGACCGCGCAGATGATCGAGGTCGATGGCGAACCCCGTGGGGGTCTGGTTGTACCGATACGGCTGACCGATCCCACCGAGGTACTCGACCTGGCTCTCGTAGATCGGGTAACCGGGCGTCGGGAACAGCACGCCGTCGCCGGGGTTCATCACGACTTGCAGGAACTTTCCGATCACCGGCTTACCACCGGGTTGCACGGCGACGTTGACGGCCTCGTACATCAGCCCGCGGCGGTTCGCCACATCGGCGGCCAACGCCTCGCGCAGCGGTGCGATCCCTGCGGCCGCGCAGTAGCCGGTCTTGCCATCGGCGATCGCCCGGTTCATCGCCTCGACCACGTTGGAAGGGGTCGGGAGGTTGATGTCGCCGAGGTGGAACGGGAAGATCTTGTTGCCCTTCGCCCCCCATTCGGCGGCCGCCAACGAGACCGCGAACGCGGTCTCCGTTCCCAGGTTGTTCAGTCGTTCAGCGAGCACGGCTCTCCCTCACGTTTGGCGTCGTTCGATTGTACAAAGCGTCAAGGCACCCACGCGAAAGCACTAGGCGCCTGACGCCAGAGCCTCCAGGAACGGTATGAAGCCGAGCGCCAGATTGTTGCTGGCGATCTTGTAGCCCACCATCTCGTCGTCCCACGATCGATACATCGCCAGCAGATCAGCGGCGCGGTCGCGGCGCTGCATCAAAACCTTCGCCGGTGCCAGCTGCAGCTTGATGGTGAAGAGGATCGCCCGGCTCTTCGGGAGCACCTGCAGCGTCTGCCATTCGCTGCGCAACCAGAAGGGCGAGCCGTCGTGGGTCGTGCCGAGATCGCCGACAGGCTGGGCACGCTTCGGCAGCGGGACGAACAGCAGCGGGTATGGCTTCACCGAGAGATTGCGACGCCACACGGCCTGACCGGGCCGCATGCGGTCGAAGAACCGGTCGACACGCGGCGCCAGCTCGGTGTCGTAGTGGGCGACCCCCTCGTGCACGCCGACCGTCGGGCGGCCGAACTTCTCGGTCAGCGACCAGAACGACGGGAAGCACAGCACTGCGCCGTCGAGGTGCCACGAACCATCGCGCTGCACCATCAGGCAGAGATCCTCTTGAACTGCCCGACCGGCGGCTTCGAGGGGTTGGTAGCCGGCCGGTGCGGACGGCAGCCCCTTCGCCGCCAGCCAGCCGTCGACCAGCTCGAGCGTCTCGGCGGCCGCCGCCTCGGCGTCGGGGTTCATCGCAAACACCAGGTCGTGTTGCTCGTCGAGCAGCCGGTTACGGAGGGCGAGCTCCATCTCCCGGAACTCGTCGACGACGAGCCAGTCGGTGCTCAACGAACGGGTCGACATCTTCACGTGAGGCGGAGCCGGGGTCAGCTCCAACTCGTCGAGCCACGCCGGCGGGCCCGCCGCCTCGTACAGCCGCGTGTCGGGCGCATAGGACCACAACACCTCACTCGTGATCTCCTGCTCTGCCGTTCCCACCCCCCGATCGTACGTTGCGCGTTAACCTGCGGCACCGTGCAACCGGACAGCAGGTCGATGCGCGGCGACGCAAGCTCCGCGAACTGGATCGATGGGCCGCACAACCGGTGGGGGTTCCTGCATGTTCGCGAGCTGGCCCGCACGGCACGCATCGCCGGGTCGGGCCGGGCGGTGCCGCCCCTGCCGAGAGGGCTCGCCGACCTCGGCAACTTTGCGTTCGAACACCTCGACCGGCGATGGACGATCGACGAGATGATCGACGCCACGTTCACCGACGGCTTGATGGTCGTGCACGACGGCGTCGTCACGTTCGAGCACTACGGCGGACTGATGCGACCGACCGACACACATCTCCTGATGTCGGTATCGAAATCGCTCACGGCGACGCTGGCCGGTGTGCTGGTCGGCGAGGGAATCATCGATCCGGCGCGCAACGTGACCGACTACATCGGCAGCCTGCGGGGCACCTCGTGGGAGGGTTGCACGCTGCAGCACCTGCTCGACATGCGCGCGGGGACCCGATTCGACGAGGACGACTACGGCAACCCCGACAGCGACGGGCGATTGATCGAACAGGTCTCCGGCTACACCACTCGCATCCGGTCCGACATCCCCGTGGACACATACGAATGGATCGCCCAGCTGCCCAACACAGCCGACCATGGTGGACCGTTCCAGTATCGATCGATCCTGCCCGACGTTCTGGCATGGGTGATGAGCGAGGCGACCGGAGAGACGTTCGCCGACCTGTTCGCGCATCACATCTGGTCGCATGTCGCGGCGAGCGACGGCGACATCATCGTCGATCCGGCCGGGTTCCCGGTTGTCGAGGGCGGCATCTGTACGACGCTGGAGGACCTGGCCCGCTTCGGCGTGATGTGCCTGCAACGCGGCGAGCTCGGTGGTCGCCAGATCGTGCCCGAGCAGTGGATGCGACGGCCGACGACATACGACACGGAACTGATCGACGCCTTCGTGCTTCCGGTGCAGGCCGGGCGGGCCGGTCCCAACTCGTGCTATCACGACTACTGGTGGGTCTACGACAGCGTCGCCGGCATCTACTGCGGGCTCGGCATCAACGGCCAGATGCTGATGATCCACCATCCGTCGAACACGGTGGTCGCCAAGTTCTCGACGTGGCCCGACCGAATGGACTACACGCTCGCCGACCTGACCGATGCCGCCATACTGGGGCTCTGCGCCTCGCTCGAACCGTAGGCCGGGTCGGCCACGGCGTGTGTCGAGAGGTGCACGAGGTCTTCGCCTCGGCGGTTTGGATCTGCTCTAGTAGCGCATCTCGGCCAGCGATGGTCGATCGTGGAGCTGCTGCAACGAGAAGCCGGCCATCTTGCGGTAACCGTCGGTGACCTGCAGGACCTCGTCGGACGTGATCACGTCGGACAGTTGCCCGAAGCCTTCCGGGGCGCGCTGCTCGACGAGTTGCATCGGGAGCTCCGGCCCGAGGCCACGATTGGCCAACACGATGGCCGAGGTCGCCGGGCGGCGCACTTCGTCGTAGCGCTGCAGCGCTCGTTCGATCTCGCCGGGATACGAGAGCAGACAACCGGTCAGCGTCCTGGCATCGAGGATCGCCTGCGACGCGCCGTTGGAGCCGATCGGGTACATCGGATGGGCGGCGTCGCCGAGCAGCGTGACCCTGCCGAAGGACCACTGATCGACCGGGTCGCGATCAACCATCGGGAACAAGAACGTCGACGGGCACGAGGCGATCAACGACGGCACGTCGAGCCAAGAGAACTTCCACGCCTCGAACTTCGGCAGGAAGTCGGAGAGATCGCCCGGCTGGTTCCAGTCCTCTCGCTCGAGCAACTCTGTGTCGTCCGTGCGCAGTTCGGCGATGAAGTTGAGCTGCTGGCGCCCATCGGGCAGATCCTGAAGCGGGTACATCACGAACTTCTGCAGCGGGTGGCCGGCCCACACCATGGTGCGACCGTCGAACACCGGCGCGCCCTCGGCCAGTCCACGCCACAACAGCGCGCCGTTCCACTTCGGCATTCCCTCGTCGGGATAGAACTGACGGCGGGCGACGGAATGAATTCCGTCGCAGGCGATCAGCATCGATCCGGTTGCCGTGGCATTGGTGGCGCCCGTGCGGCGGTCGATGAACGTCGCCTCGACACCGTCCGCCGTCTCGACGAAACGGTCGAGGTGGCAACCGGTGTGAATGCGATCGCCACCGATTCCGGCAACCGCAGCCGCGTGCAGGATCGTGTGGAGCAGACCGCGATGGATCGAGATCTGCGGCCAGCGATACCCGGCAGCGAGGCCGCGCGCTTCGTCCCAGATGGGTTCGCCGCGCTTGGTGAAGTAGGCCAGTGTCGTCGGCGTCAACCCGCTGGCAGCCAGCTCGTCGGCGAGGCCCAGCGCGTCGAGTTCTCGGACGGCGTGGGGCAGCAGGTTGATGCCGACACCGAGTGCCTGAATGCGGTCGACGCTCTCGAACACCCTCACCGGATACCCGGCGCGATGCAGGCTCAGTGCAGCTGTGAGGCCGCCGATGCCGCCACCGGCGATGACGACGTCTTCCATCGCGTCAGCCGACGAGGGAATCGATCTCGGCCTTGGCCGCGATGATGGCGTCGAGGTGCTCGGCGTGTGACAGGCCTGGCTGGGCCATGCGGTTGAAGCCGATGCTGCAGTCGGCGAAGCCGAGTTCCATGGCCTGCTCGAGCGCTGCTTGCCAGCCGGGCCCGATGTAGACGCGGCCATGGATGGGCAGGCTTGACGGGTCGCGACCGACCTCGTCGCAGAACTCGTGCAGCTTCGCGACTGCGGCCGCGATGGGCGTCGGGTCGAGACCGGGGATCAGCAACGGCATCCAGCCTCCGGCCTTGCGGACGACCCGGCGCAGCACGGGATCCGCCGCGCCGCTGCCGATCAGGATCGGGATGCTGTGGGTCGGCAGCGGGTTGATCCCCACACCGTCGAGCTTGTGGAAGCGTCCCTCGAAGCTGACGATCGGTTCGGTCCAGAGCATGCGCAACACATCGATCTGCTCCTCCAGCAACGCGGTGCGATCGGCGAAGTCGACCCCCAGGCCCTCGTACTCGACGGCGTTCCAACCGACACCGACCGCAAGCCGGATGCGGCCGGCGCTCAGCAGGTCGAGTGTTGCCACCTGTTTGGCGACCACCGCCGTCTGGCGCTGCGGCAGCACGAGCACGCTGGTGACGAAGCTCATCGTGGTGGTGAGTGCAGCGAGGTGGCTGAACAGCATCAGGATCTCGTGGAACGTGTGCTCCGATGTGTACGGGGCATTGGGGAAGCTGCCGAACGGACCGGGCCCGAGCCGCTCGGGCGTGGCGCCGAGCACATGGTCGTATGCCATGAGATGCTCGTAGCCCGCAGCTTCGGCGTCGATTGCCCATTGCCTGATCGCGTCCGCGTCGGTACCGCTGTCGGCCTGAGAGAAGACGGCGCCAATCCTCATCGGGTCTCCATTCGATCGTTGCGGATCCATCTGGTTGGTGCGGTCGCCATCATACGCGTCGGCTCTGCTCAGGTCGGCTCGGGAACACGCCGTGACCAGGGCAGCCCCGATGACTAGCGTGCTCTCGTGACCCGCCCGTTGCTCGTCGGAATCCAACTGCCCGAAGTCGAGTGGGAGGTCCCCTTCCCCGAGCTCATCCGCATGGCGCAGGCCGCCGAGGCGGTCGGGTTCGATTCCATCTGGCTCGGCGACCACCTGCTGTACGACCTCGACGTCGGCCCGCGGGGTCCGTGGGAGGTGTGGACATCGCTCGCTGCGCTCGCCGCCACGACCGAACGCGTGCTGCTCGGCCCACTGGTTGCGTCGGCCGGGTTTCACGACCCGGCGATGCTGGCCAAGATGGCTGCCACCGTCGACGGCATCTCCGGCGGGCGCCTCATCCTCGGGCTCGGTGCCGGTTGGAACAAGCGCGAGTACACCGCGTTCGGGTTTCCATACGATCGACGGGTCAGCCGTTTCGCCGAGGCGTTCACCATCATCCGCACCTTGCTCGCCGACGGTGCGATCGACTTCACCGGCGAGTACTACCGCGCCGAGAACTGCGTCCTGCACCCTCGGGCCGCTCAGCCCGGCGGACCGCCGTTGATGGTCGGGTCGACACGACCGCGCATGCTGTCGATCACGCTGCCGTACATCGACTCGTGGAACGTGTGGTGGAGCGATTACGGCAATACTCCCGCCGGCTTCGCCGAGTTGAAAGCACGGGTCGATCAGCAGATCGCCGAGCACGGCCGCGCTCCCGGAAGCGTCTCGGCGACGTGCGCCGTGATGATCCAACTCCCCGGTGGTGGTGGCCGTCTGATGGGTGGGTACGGGGGCTCGAAGGTCGAGCCGATCCGTGGCAGCGCCGCCGAGGTGGCCGAGCAGGTGCGGGCGTTTGCCGACGTCGGCGCGGATCACATCCAGTTGGTGGTCGACCCCATCACCCGCGACTCGGTCGAGTGGTTCGCCGAGATGTTCGCCGTCCTCGACCATTGACCCAACCCAAGTGGAGTGCGACGAGGCACCCACGTGGGTGCCAAACACTCCACTGGGCTTACACGGAGGCGAGGTGGTCGAAGAACTGCATGAGGTGGGCTTCGGCGTCATCGAAGGAATCTGCGGCGAACAACACCTCTTGGAAGGTGGAGATCTCGTAGTCCTCGAACACGCCCATCTCATCGGTGTCGAACGTTCTGATCTCGGCACCGCGGAAGTTGGTGATCTCGCCGTACGAGCTCAGCAGGCCGGCACCGTATGTGCGCAACGCAGTGCCCTCCATCGTCACGCCGAACTCGAGTGTGAACCAGAACACCCTGCCCAGCCATTCGGCGAGGCGGGTGTCGCTGAGTTGGGATGCGACCTGACCGGCACGCTCGTAGAGCCCGGCGATTCGCGGCGAGGCCAGCGAGTTGGCGTGACCGATCAGCTCGTGCAACACGTCGGGTTCGGGTGTGTAGAACGGCACCGAGGCATGGCGAACGTACTGCGATGATGGGAAGCAACGATTCGCCAGGGCGGCGAAGAAGTCAGCTGTCGAGACGAGACCGGGGACGGCACACAGTCGCCAGCCCGTCAGTTCGGTGAGGCGATCCGACACGTCGGCCAGTTGCGGGACTCGATCGGTCGGGAGGTCCAACAACGCGGCAGCCTCGCGGTATTCGGCGACGGCGTACTCGGTGTGGAGCGCGGTCAGAGCCGAGTGAACCGTCGCCCACACCTTGTTCTCGACGGGTGTGTACTCCACGTTGGGCGGCCGGGCCCCGATCTCGAGGTGCGCCGACAGGTCGGCGATGTGATTCCGGCGCTCGACGTAATCGCCATCGGAGAAGCCAGGGTGGTCGGTGGGGAGATCAAGCACAGAACTGCTCATCCGGTCATTGTCCGCCCGTCCCCCGCATTTGTCGAGTGCGGTGAGCGAATCCTGACGGATCGACGGATTATCATCCGTACATGAAGCAGATCGCCGACAACGCCGCGGCAGAACCCACCGCCACCAGACAGATCGACAGCGTCGATCGCGCCCTCATCTCGGCGGTATCGCAGGATGCCCGAATCTCGTTGACCGACCTCGCCGAAAGGATCAACGTCTCACGATCCACCGCGCACACCAGGCTGCAGAGGCTTCAGGACGACAGGGTCATCACCGGCTTCACGGCAACGGTCGATCCGCAGGCTCTCGGCCTCGGCGTGGCCGCGTTGGTGTTCATCGACATCGAGCAACACGACTGGCGAACGCTCAGCACCGCGCTCGCCGCCATCCCGGGCGTCGAATACCTGGCGATGTGCGCCGGACGTTTCGATCTGATGCTGATCGCCCGCGCTGCCGACATCCCCTCGCTCCGCGATGTGCTGCTCGGGCAGATCCAACGTCTCCCTGGTGTCCGGTCGACCGAGAGCGTTGTCATTCTCGATGAGGTGCGCTCCTCCTCCACCTGAGTCGACCGCTGGCTTCTGAGTGAGCGATCAGAGCCGCGGAACGTCTCTGCGGCCGCACAGATCGAGGAACCGAGCTGCGGATTCGGCGATCGTCACTCGGCTTCCTCCTTGCGGCGGGTCCGGGCCCGTCGCTTGCCCTCGTGCATCGCCTGAACCCTGGCGACAGGTATGGCATGGCCGTCGGCGATCAGCTCCGTGCTCAGTGGTTGCGGCGCCGGCATGTTGGTGATCCATGGGTCGGCGTCACCCAACAGCCGGAGCGCGGTGTGGATCGTGAAGTCGCCTGGCGAGACGCCGTCGAGGTCGCCCCACGCGACGGGGAACGAGACAGGCACGCCGGGCCGCGCGCGCGGGCTGTAGGCGGCCGCCACGGTCGCGCCGCCGACGCGGGTCGAGTCGATGAACACCTTCCCGCCGCGGTCCTTCTTGATGAACGCTGTGGTCGCGATCTCCGGGTCGAGTTGCTCGACCCGGGCCGCGATCGCACGCGTGGCCGCAGCCGAGTCCTCCATCGCGATACCGCCGACGATCGGCACGAACACATGCACGCCCTTGGCGCCACTGGTCTTCACCGCTCCCTCGAGCCCGACGTCGGCAAGCGCCTGACGGACCACGTGCGCGGCACGCACCGCCATGGAGAACGCGTCGGGATCGGGAGGATCGAGGTCGAGCACAAGATGCGTTGCATGATCCGGGTGATCGACGCGAGCCAGCGTCGGGTGGTACTCGATGGCTCGCTGATTGGCGAACCACAACAACGTCCGCCGGTCGTTGCACAGCGCGTAGAAGACGTCGCGCTTCGAGGCGTCGGCCCACAACTTGACCGTACGCACCCACTCCGGGGTGTACTTCGGGACGTTCTTCTGCATGAACGCGTCCTGGCCCCGGTGTATACGGATGACCGACAGCGGACGGTCCTCGAGCACGGGAATCATCCGATCGCGGACGCCGTCGAGATAGTCGACGAGGTCTCGCTTGGTTGCCCCGGCGCCGTCGAACAAGGGCTGATCGAGGTTGGTCAGCGTCACACCATCCCGCGACTCTTCGGCACTCATGACCCCGACGCTAGTTACATCGGGCGGTACCGTCGTGGCGTGGCAGCTGCGAAGACCCCGGCGATCGAACTGCCGATCGGCGAGCGCGTCGTGCGGATCTCGAACCCTGATCGCGTCTACTTCCCGGAGCGGGGCGAGACGAAGCTCGACCTGGCCAACTACTACCTCAGTGTCGGCGAGGGGATCGTCAACGGACTGCGCGAACGGCCATGCATGCTGCATCGTTTCCCGACCGGCGTCAGCGGTGAGAAGGTGCACCAGAAGCGGGTGCCGTCCGGCGCCCCGCCGTGGCTCGGAACCGTTCGGCTGCACTTTCCGCGATACGGCCAGCACGCCGACGAGCTCTGCGTCACCGAACTCGCCGAGGTGATCTGGGCAGTGCAGATGTCGACTGTCGAGTTCCATCCATGGAACTCGCGCCGCGCCGATACAGAGAAGCCCGACGAGTGGCGGATCGACCTCGACCCGATGCCCGATTGCCCGTTCGACACCGTGCGTCGGGTCGCGGGCGTGGCCCACGAGATCCTCGACGAACTCGGCGCCGTCGGATGGCCGAAGACGTCGGGTGGCAAGGGAATGCACATTTACGTGCGCATCGAACCGGACCATGGGTTCTCAGACGTGCGCCGCGCCGCGCTCGCCTTCGCCCGCGAAGTCGAACGACGCGCGCCGGCCGAGGTGACGACGACGTGGTGGCGCAAGGACAGGGACCCGAGGGCGCTGTTCGTCGACTACAACCAGAATGCCCGTGACCACACCATGGCCGCGGCCTACTCGGTGCGAGGGGTGCCCGATGCACGCGTGTCGACACCGATCACGTGGGCCGAGATCGCCGACGTCGAGCCGGCGGAGTTCACCATCGCCACGGTCCCTGCGCGATTCGTCGCGCTCGGCGATCTGCACGCGGGAATCGACGACGCCGTCTTCGCAATCGACCAACTCCTCGAATGGGCCGAGCGCGACGAGCGGGCCGGCGCCGTCGACCAGGGCGACGCCGACTCCCCCGACCCCTGACGTGGCCCGACCACCGGTGACACCTGAGCGCGGCTCTAACATCGGCATGTGGCGAGACCGATCATTCTCACCGTCGACGACGATCCGGCCGTATCGCAGGCGATCACGCGCGATCTTCGCTCCCGCTACGGGGATCGGTATCGGTTGGCACGGGCGACCTCAGGCGGCGAAGCGCTGACGACCCTGCAGGAATTCGCTCGACGCGACCAACCCGTCGCCCTGATCGTGTCGGATCACCGGATGCCGGAGATGACCGGCATCGACTTCTTGGGGCATTCGGAGGTGTCATCGACCGGAGCGAAACTGGTGCTGCTCACGGCATACGCGGACACCGACGTGGCCATCAAGGCGATCAACGACATCGGGCTCGACCACTACCTGATGAAGCCGTGGGCGCCACCGGAAGAACGACTGTTCCCTGTCCTCGACGACCTGCTGAGCGACTGGGAGGTCGAGAACAGCAACCGCTTCGATGGCGTGCGTGTCGTGGGCAACAAGTGGTCCGAGCGGAGTTACGACACGCGAATGTTCCTGGCCCGCAATCACGTGCAGTACCAGTGGTTCGAACTCGAACGCGACACCGAAGCGCGACGGCTGCTCGAGTTGTTCGGCAGCGATGATCCGGAGCTGCCACTGGTCGTGCTGACCGATGGCACCGTCCTCCACGGTGCCGGACCGCGTGACATCGCCGACGCACTCGGGATTCGTACCAGCGCCGAGTCCGCGTTGTACGACCTGGTCGTGATCGGCGCAGGGCCTGCTGGTCTCGCAGCAGCGGTGTACGGCGCGTCCGAAGGGCTTCGCACGGCGGTGATCGAACGCGAGGCCCCGGGTGGGCAGGCCGCGCAGAGCGCGCGGATCGAGAACTACCTCGGTTTTCCGAATGGGCTCAGCGGTGCCGATCTCTCGCATCGGGCGGTGACACAGGCGCGGCGCCTGGGTGCCGAGATGGTGTTGGCGCGCAGCGTCGAGGCCCTCGAGCAGCGCGGCAACGTGCACGGCATCCGCTTCGACGACGGCAGCGAGATCGAAGCACGCGCCGTCGTGGTCGCCACCGGCGTCTCCTACCGGTTGCTCGAGGCGCCGGGCCTCGCCGAGCTGACGGGCCGCGGAGTGTTCTACGGCGCGTCGGCCAGCGATGCCGCGGGCACCACGGGCGACGACGTGTACATCGTCGGTGCTGCGAACTCCGCCGGGCAGGCCGCCCTGAACCTTGCCCGGTACGCGAATCGCGTCGTGCTGTTGGTTCGCGGCGATGCGCTGGAGAAGTCGATGTCGCAGTACCTCGTCGAACGAGTCTTCGCCGCTGAGAACATCGACGTACGGCTGCACTCCGAGATCGGGTGCGGTGGCGGTGACGACCACCTTGAATGGCTCGTGGTACTGGATCGCAAGACGGGCGAGCAGGAGCGCGTGACAGCCAATTGGCTCTATGCGTTCATCGGCGCATCCCCGCGTACCGACTGGCTCGGCGATTCGATCGCCCGCGACAATAGAGGCTTCATCCTCACCGGTCCCGATGTCGTCGCAATCGACGGCACCGGGCCGCGTTGGGCGTTACAACGCGCCCCCTTCCTGCTCGAGACCAGCCAGCCCGGCGTGTTCGCTGTCGGCGACGTACGTTTGGCGTCGATGAAGCGGGTGGCGTCGGCCGTCGGCGAAGGCTCGAGCGCCGTCAGCCTCGTTCACCTCTACCTGGAGACCGTGTGATGCTTGCCGACGATCTACGCTCTGCGTTCCTCACCAGCGGCCTCAGTGATCAACAGCTCACCGAGCTGATCGCGGCCGGCACCGAAACCCGGTTCGCCCGCGGCGACGAGCTCTTCCGCGAAGGGGAGCCGGCCGATCTGCTGTGGATCCTGCTCGAAGGTCACGTCGAACTCGTACGTACGAGCGTCAACGAGCGGATCGTGCTCGCCACCATGACCACGCCCGGCCAGTGGGCAGGTGGGTTGGTTGCCTGGGGCGGCGAGGGCGGGAGCGCCGGTTATCGGGCCACCGGCATCGCCACGACCAACGGCCGCATGTTCAACCTGCCGTCCGCCGACCTCGGTCGCCTCGTCGGCGAGTGGTTTCCCTTCGGCAAGCACATCGTGATGGGCGTGTACCAGACCGTCCGTGGCATCGAGGCGATGGCTCGCCAACGTGAGTCGCTCGTGGCCCTGGGCACGCTTGCTGCCGGTCTCGCCCACGAGATCAACAATCCGGCGGCCGCCTCGTTGCGCGCCGTGGAAGCGTTACGTCAGACGTGCGATGCGATGCTGACTTCGCTCGTCGGCCTCGCCGGTCAGTCGATCGCGGCCGAACAGTTCGTGCAACTCGATGGCCTTCGTCGCAGGCTGACGGAGGGCACCATCGTTGCCGAGGGCACGGTGGCAACGATGGATCGCGAGGAGATCATCGGCGAGTGGCTCGACAATCATGGCGTCGACGATGCCTGGCAGTTGGCGCCACACCTGGCGGCCGTCGGCGCGGATTGCGAGTGGCTCGCAGAATGCGAAGCGGTGATCGGTGGGGCGGCGCTGAGCCCGGCCTTGCACTGGGCATCGTCGACGATCAGCGCGATCGGCCTGCTCGATGAGCTGACCGACACCACCAATCGCATCTCTCATCTGGTCGAGGCGGTGAAGTCGTACTCGCAGATGGATCGGGCCGCCTTGCAGACCGTGAACATCCACGACGGACTCGAGAGCACGCTGGTGATGCTGGCGCCGAAGCTCGCCGGCATCGAAGTGGTGAGGGAGTTCGGCAGCGACGTACCGGCCATCGACGCCTACGCCGCCGAGCTGAACCAGGTCTGGACCAACCTCATCGTCAACGCGATCGACGCGATGGACGGCGCCGGCACCCTGCGCCTCGCGACGCGAGTTGTCGACGACTCCATCGTGATCGATGTCGTCGACAGCGGCCACGGCATGCCCAGCGACGTGCAGTCGCGCGCATTCGAGCCATTCTTCACGACGAAGGATGTCGGCAAGGGAACCGGTCTCGGCCTCGACATCTCCCGACGAATCGTCACCGAACGCCATCGCGGCGACATCACCTTCGACTCGGTTCCGGGACGGACCATCGCCACCGTCCGGCTCCCGCTCGCCCGCTGACCGGTCGTGCCCGCCTGGCTCCGTCGGGTGGCCGTCGAGGTTCGACCGCTACTCGGGCCTGCGAGCTACGGACTCGGCGATCGGCCCACGATTCAAGGGGACGCGATCACCATCCCGAGCCGGAGTGGGCACGGTTTCGAGATCGCCCCAACGGTAACGATTCATCGCAGCAGCCAGGGCGTCCACCTCCGCATTCGAACGATTGCGCGGGCCGTCGTGCGGTTCCATCAGCATCCTCTGAGGAGTGTCGCCGTCGACGAACCCGAGATATGGCGCCCCGTAGTCGTAGCCGATCAGGCGCTGCAGCCGCTCTGGGAACTCGCAGGCGACCTCGGGCGGATTGGCGAGGTACTGGTTCTCCTCCTGCCGCAGCCAACCCAACGAGTAGGTCAGGAGAAGACCGGTCCGGTTGACATCCGACACGTTGGCGCCACCACCGTGGATCATGCCGCTGAGATACAGCAGCACCGAACCTGCAGGCATCTCGGCGGCGATCACCTCATCGGCGAAGGGCTCGCGATCCTCCTCCCACCGATGGCTTCCGGGCACCAACTGCGTCGCTCCGTTCGACGCCGTGAAGTCGCTCAGCGCCCACATCACCGAGATCAAGGTGGGCGGCGCGGGATGCCGGAACGGGTAGATGTCGCCATCTCGATGCAGTTGCTGCGCGCCGGCCCCGGGCAGCAGGTGCATCATCCCTGAAAACGTCAGTTGATACCTCGCGCAGTTGGGTTGCAGGACCTCGTCGGCGAATGCCAGGACCGTCGGATGGATGGCAAGTTCGCGCACCGCCGTCGAACGGCGCAGGAGGCCGCCGAGTCGTTTGGTGCGCTCGCCGAGGAACGGGGTATGACCGACGGGCGCTTCCGCGAGCGCCGGACGCAGCTGCTCGAACGCCGCGCTGGTGAGGTCGGGCGCCAGGCCTTCGACGACGAGATATCCCTTGTCGAACAAGGCCTCGGCCGACGTGTCGACGGCGCCTGGTGACGCAATGGTTGTCATCGCCGAAGACTATGCAAACCGGCGGCGATGCAGTTCACTCAGGTCTTGGTAATGCCGCCGTGAGCCGCAGAATTCGAGTCACAATGAACGGTACGAACGCCGATGCCACCACCGAGAGGATCACCATGTCTCACCAGCCACCGACCGGATTCGACCTCGATGAGGTCGATCGCCTGTTGACGACGACCAAGCAAGTGCGTCAACGCCTCGATCTCAACCGCCGCGTGCCGTACGAGGTGCTGCTCGAATGCATCGAGATCGCCGGGCATGCGCCGATGGGCGGCAATCTCGAGCGCAACCGGTGGATGATCATCGATGACGCGACGGCGATGGCGACGATCGCAACGCGCTTCGCCGACGTCGGCCGGCCGTACCTTGCCGCCAACGCCGAGGTTCGTGGCGACGATCGCAGCCAACGCGTCATCAACTCGGCGACCTTCTTGGTGGATCACCTTGCCGAGGTACCGGCGCTCGTGCTGGCGATGCGTCTCGACCGCCCGCCGATGGCGCACGGCCAAGGCGGGGTCGCGGCGTACTACGGCTCGGTGCTGCCCGGTGTGTGGAGCTTCCAGCTCGCCGCCCGGGCCCGCGGGATCGGTTCGGCTTGGACCACGTTCCACCTCGAGCACGAAGCCGAGATCGCTGAACTGCTCGGGGTGCCGGCCACCGTCACGCAGGTCTGCCTGCTGGCGGTCGGCTACTACACCGGTGACACCTTCACACCCGCCCCGCGTCGGCCGGCGCGTGACGTGACGTACCTCAATCGGTGGAAGTCTCCCGTGCAGTGATCACCCGTCGGGCGACGAGTTGGGTGAGATGCGGCCCGCAGAACTGCTCACCCTTCTGAGGCGCGTTGCCGCAAGGCCGGCCACTGTTCGTGGTGGCGCGGCACCGCCCCGGCTTCGAGGCTACGACTCCTTGGGCGGCGGCGACGGTCTGCGCCAGCAGCGCAGTCGCTGGGTAGCGGCAGGCACCGTGGTGATAGGTGGACTGCTTGTCGACGATCACTGACGCGATCGGATCGCCGACGGCGAACCGTTCGCCGCACGTCGCACAGGTACCTGGATAACGAGCCACGATGACCGGCTCCTCACCCACGGCAGCAAAGTCGTCGTCGCCGCCGCGATATCGGTCACGGTTGATCTTGGCCATCGCCTCGAGTCTCGCGCCGAGAGCGCGGGCGCGACGTACGATCCTCGTTGGTGGCGAAATACGACCCTCTGTTCGAGTTCCTGTGCCGGGCCCAACCCGGCTCGGTCGAGATCGGTTTCGACACGATCGAGCAACTGATCGGAGCGCTTCCGGCGTCGGCCACCAACCAGCGGTCGTGGTGGGCGAACCAAGCCGGCGGTGGACCGAACGTGCAAGCACGAGCGTGGTTGAACGCCGGCCGCGAGGTCGAGGCGGTCGACCTGCAACGTCGAGTCGTTCGGTTCGGTGCCGCCACGTGGCTACGCGGCTCCTGACGAAGATGTGCCAACCAGAGATCAGTGGTGTCGAAGCGGGACTTGAATTTCGCGTGATGGCCGCGTCGGGGGTCGACGTCGATACGCGATGCTCATTGGCCCACCCCATCGATTTCGATCATCGTTGACCAGAGCTGCCGAGGCGTCAACCCGGTCCCGCCGATTCACGGCCCAGGCCGGACGGATGCAGTCACACGACGCGCCAAGTACGTCCCGAAGATGAACGCGACACCCAACGCGGTGACGCCGGAGGACGACGAATGCGGCCCGTCATGCGCCTCCGACGATCAGATTTCACCGCCTGTTGACGTGGTACCGTTCGGAATCCTGACGGTGTTTGCCAAGCACTCCTACGGTACGTGGGTGTGGCCACAGCGCCGCGCAGCGTGAACAACACTATGGAGGAGAACAACGTGTCCGAAGACATCATCCTGAAAGGCGTCGGTCGACGTCGG
>JBDTYA010000196.1:0-3579 GCA_040005915.1 Ilumatobacteraceae bacterium | reverse complement strand
GGGGTTGCGCTGAACGGCACCTTGGTGACGCGGATCTTGCGGCCGACGGCGAACGCATCGGCTTCGGCAAGCCCGACGTCGGCGATCTCCGGCTCGGTGAAGATCGCACTGGCCGCCTTGTCGTAATCGAGGTGACGATGGGCCACCTTCTGCAGGCCCATCACGTGTTCGGCGACCTTGCGGCCCTGCATGGCGGCGACGCTGCTGAGTGGAAGCTTGCCGCTGACATCGCCGGCCGCATAGATGTGCGGGATGTTGCTCTGGCAGTGCCGGTTGATGGTGACGAAGCCGCCGCTGTCGATCTCGACTCCGGCAGCGTCGAGACCCAGCCCATCGCTGTTCGGGATCGATCCGATGGCCAGCACGGCGTGCGAGCTGTGCACGACACGGCCGTCGTCGCAACGAACGACGACCGATTCGTCGATGCGCTCGATCGACATCGCCCGTGCGCCCTTCAGCAGTTGCACGCCGCGCTTCAAGAAGTCGGCCTCGAGCACCGCAGCCACTTCCGGATCCTTCTGCGGGAGGACCTGTTGGCGGCTGACGACCAGTGTGACCTTGGCGCCGAAGCTGCTGAACATGTGCACGAACTCGACGCCCGTGACACCCGAGCCGATCACCGTGATGCTCTCTGGGAAGATCGACGGCGGGTAACACTCGCGGGTTGTCAGGATCCGCTCGCCATCGGTCTTGCACCAGTCGGGAATTCGTGGACGAGAACCGGTCGCGATCAGCACCGCGTCGGCGGATATCGTGCGGCTGCCCTCGGCCGTGACGACCTCGACGTCGCGATCGCTGACCAATTTCGCCGAACCGTGCAGCAGCTGCACGTTCTGGCTCTCGAGCAATCGCGTCGTGCCTTGCTGGAGGCGGTTCTTGATCTCCTCGATCCGGCTGGTGAGGGCCTCGATGTCGACCTCGGCCTCCTGCTGTTCGAGGCCCATGCCGTGGATCCTGCGCGAGAAGCTCATCGCCCCACCGGTCGCGATCATCGTCTTCGAGGGGATGCAGTCCCACAGGTGCGCCGCGCCGCCGATGACATCGCGCTCGACCATGATCACCTCGGCGCCGAGGCGGGCGGCATACGTCGCCGCAGTGTTGCCCGCCGGACCGCCGCCGATGATCACGAATCGAGTTGCCACCGGGACGAAAGGCTAGCGGCGGTCAGTCACCGGAGAGCGCCCAACCGTCGTCGGCAAACATGACACCTCTGGTGTCGCGACTGAGCGCGAACGACTCGATCCCACCGCCGGTGACGTTGGGGCAGTAGCGAGATGGATAGAGGAACGTGTTGCGCGGCTCGCCGACCCACTCGAAGTGCATCCCGTCGGGATTGATGAAGTTGCCGCCCCACGCGAAGTTGTGCTTGCGAAAGATCCGCACGACGCGGCAGTCCATGCGCGGCACACAACCCTGACAGTTGGCGACGGTGTTGGTGTCGAGAGCCTGAGCCCACGTGTGCCGAGACAGGGTGCCCAGCTGCGTGCCGACGATCCGGGTGAAACGAGGACCGAAGCAGCCGCCGTAGGTGTTGGCATTGCCGGCGTCGATCGCGCCGGCGAGCCCGGAGTCGACGACCTCTTGCAACGCTGCGGCCAGGTCGGCCTTGATGGTGTTGTTGCATGCGGCGCGGATGCCTGTCGGATACAGCTCGCGGTTGGGGATGTACGCGGCGCGCCAGGCATCGTCGACCGACATGGAACCGTTCGCGGAGACGGTGTAGGCCAACTCACCCAACAGCTTCTTCGTCCTGGCGAGCCCGATGGTGTTGTCGGGATCGAAGGGATCCCACGAGCGCCGGACTCGGATCTTCGGGTCGGTGCTGAGACCGCGGGCGGCCATCGAGGAATCGAGGAGGGTGCGGTCGAACGCGCCGTAGATCAGCACGCTGGTGCCCAGCGTCGCCCCCAGATGGTCGGCCTGCGCGGTCGACATCACGATCTCCGTCCCGCCGACCTCGTCGTCGGGTGCCACGCGGCCGACGACGAACTCGGCAATCGAACCATCGGCCGCGACCAGGTCGACCGCGTCACCGGCCTGGGCGCCACTGAGGCTGGCCGAGGTGGCACCCATCACCACCTGACCGGCAGCGATGTACTTCGACACGTTGCGCCCCAGCACTGCGCCGATCGAATCGAGGGGGAGCGCGGTGATCGACGTCGGGAAGTACCACGAACCGACGGGCGCCGGAGCCTGGTGAATGGGTACCCCACCGCGCGTCACCTGCACCAGACCGATGCCGAAGCCGCGGCCGACGACCGCCCAGCCGCCGGCGTCGACCGCGGCTTTGATCGACGCATCGACGACCGCCGGCTGCAGCGGACCGAAGTTGTAGATCGACACGAGATCGCCGAGCTTGGAGACGTTGACCGCCGGAGCACCGCCGGTCGCGGCACTGCCGATCTGATCAGCAGGAGTGGCCGCCGAGCCGGGAATCGCTGCCCACATCGCCGAGGCGACCACGATCAGGGCGGAGGTTCGTATCAGTCGGGATCGGATCATGCGCGCGGTCAACCTACCATCGCGCCGGAAACGGCTCGCGGTCAGGACGGCCGAAGCAGTACCGTCAAGCCCTTGTGAGTCACGAAGAGCCCGATATCCAACCAGACACCACCGGTAGCGGTCTGGCGTCGGAGAAGGCCAAGCGGCTCGACAAGATCCAGGCGTTGCGCGACGGCGGCACCAACCCGTATCCGTATCGGTTCGACCGCACGCACTCGCTCGACCGGCTGCGCGCCGAGTTCGGTGCATTGGAGCCCGGCACCGAGACCGAGCAGCGGGTCAGCGTCGCCGGTCGGATGATGCTGCGCCGGCAGCAGGGCAAGTTGATCTTTGCGACGCTCGTCGACCGCGCCGACGAGGTGCAGCTGTTCGTCTCCAAGGGCGTGATCGGAGACCAGGGCTTCGACGCGTTCGGCGAGCTCGATCTCGGCGACTGGCTGGGCGCCGAGGGCACTGTCATGACAACCCGCAAGGGCGAGCTCAGCGTGAAGGTCGACACGGTCCAGCTGCTGGCCAAGGCCGTACGGCCGATGCCCGACAAGTGGCACGGTCTGACCGACACCGATACGCGGTTCCGGCAGCGATACGCCGACCTGATCGTCAACGACGATGCACGTCGCGCCTTCCGAATCCGTCACGAGATCATCGCCAGCTTCCGGCGAACGCTGCACTCCGATGGCTTCATCGAGGTCGAGACACCGGTGCTGCATCTCGAGGCCGGTGGCGCGCATGCCCGCCCGTTCGTGACACATCACAACACGCTCGACATGCAGCTGTACCTGCGCATCGCGCTGGAACTGCACCTCAAGCGGCTCATCGTCGGCGGTATGGAACGGGTCTTCGAGATCGGTCGGATCTTCCGCAACGAAGGCATCTCGACGCGGCACAATCCGGAGTTCACGATGATGGAGCTCTATCAGGCGTTCGGCGACTACTCGGAGATGATCGACATCACCGAGCGCCTCATCACGCAGGCCGCAATCGACGCGACGGGTACGTCGATCGTCGCGATCGGCGACGACCACGTCGACCTCGCCCAGCCGTGGCGACGGGCTCGGATGATCGACCTCACCGCCG
>JBDTYA010000195.1:0-34237 GCA_040005915.1 Ilumatobacteraceae bacterium | reverse complement strand
TTGATCGGGTGCCAGAACGGTGCGATGACGGTGCTCGTTCCGAGCCGCACGTTGGTCGTACGACGCGCCAGATCAGCCAGGTTGATGAACGGGTTCGGCGCGATCGTGAAGTCCATGCAGTGGTGCTCACCGGTCCAGATAGCGCTCATTCCGCCACGATCCGCCATCTCGCACAGTTCGATGTACTCCTCGTAGAGGCTCTGATGACTCTGCCCGGCGTCGAGCCGCTCCATGTGAACGAACAGTGAAAATCTCATATCGTCAAATCCCTCTCGTGAGCCAGTGTGAAAGCGCCTCGTTGACGACTTCAGGCGCCGTCATGTTGACCATGTGCCGATGTCCGGCGACGATGCACGCCTCGCCCTGCGGCGCCGCGGCGGCGAGGTCGAGTGACATCTGCGGTGTGGAGTTCGGGTCGAGCTCGCCCGTCACGAACAGCGCTGGGCACGTGACACCGCACCAACCATCGGCGTAGGTGCCGTCGCCCTCTGCGAAGGCTCCGTAGGCAGTCGCGTAACCGTCGATGTCAACCGAGGCGAGCCAAGACTTGACCAGTCGATACGGCTCCGAACCCACGCAGTCTTCTCCGAACCAACGCGAGAGAGGGGCGTCGGTGTCGACCTTGCCGGCCGCGATGTCGGCGGCGCGTGCCCTGACGGCGGACGACGCCGCCGCAGCCCTGCGATGCACGCCACTGACCAAGGCGACGCGTCGGGCGCGGGACGGCGCGGTGGCAACGAATCCTCCCGCGATCAACGCCCCCATCGAGTGCCCGGCGAGGTTCACGTCGTCGAGACCGAGGTCGTCGAGTGCGGCTGTCAACCAATCGACGAACGCGCCGAGTCCCGACCCCTGGGCGATCGGGGCGCTGGCGCCATGGCCAGGCATGTCGACGGCGATCACCCGGTGGGTCTCGGCGAGTGACACGATCTGCGGCGCCCAAGCTTCGAGCCGCAGCCCGACACCGTGGATCAGCACCAACGGCTCGCCCTCGCCCGCGTCGACGTAGGCGACTCCGCGGGCGGTGCTAGACCGCAGCGGGATTGTCGACGTCATGTCCGAGGTCACGGAGGTCTTGATAACGATCGCCGATGCGGTGATGGGGTCGGCCGCCCATCGATGCTCCGAGAGCAACCACGATCTCGTTGGCCGCCGGCGCATCTGGGATCGCGCACTGGATCGTCAGGTAATGCGATCGGCGACCCGCGTCGTTCTTGTCCATCAGCGGGATCGTCACGGGCGCGTTTGCCGGACCGCGTGTGTTCGAGAAAGCAAGGTACGACTTGGCACCGACCGCCTCGCGGTAGTGGTTGCCGAATCGCAGCGTGTGGATGAGCGCAGAAGCATGTTCGATCTCGCCATCGAGGCCGACGACGGCGGCCTTTCCGTACCCCTCCACCGCGTCGCCCGATCCCGCAGCGTCGATGATCATCTCGGTCAAGAGCCGTCCGAGCTCTGGTGCGACCTCGTCGATCTCCGGCTTCAGATCCTCCACGAATCCGCGCCCGGCCCACGGATTGCGCACCACGGCGAGCGCGGCGATCAGTCGCAGAGGGACACCGAGCTGACGGCCACCCTCGTCGAATGTGGTCTCGATGTGTAGCAAGGTCCTGCGCAGCTCGATCGGCACGTCACCCCTCTCTGGTATCCCTATTTGGAATGTTGTACGATGGTATACCAAGAACCCGAACCACGCAAGCCGGAGACGCAGCCATGAAGATCGAGGACGAGGTGATGACCACCACCCGCGAAGTCGCCATCGAGTCGCTGCGGATCGACAGTCCGCCAATGACACTTCGGGAGATGGCCCTCGGTCGGATCCGCGAGGCGATCGTCGCCGGAACCTTCGGACCCGGAACCCGGCTTGTCGAGCGGACCCTGTGTGACCAGCTTGGCGTCTCTCGTTCGGTCATCCGCGAAGTGATCAGGCACCTCGAAACCGAGGGGCTCGTGGAGATGGCCAAACAGGGCCCGACCGTCGCCCGACTCGACTGGAACGACGCCCGGCAGATCTACGAGGTGCGTGCCCTGCTCGAGTCGGCAGCCGTCGCCGAGTGCGCGTCGAAGGCCGACTCCGCCACCAAGGCCCGGCTCGCCACGATCCTCGACGATCTCGACCGCAACGCTGTTCGCGGCGACCCACCGGCAATGCTGGACGCAGCGATTGCCTTCTACGCCGCGATCTTCGCCAGCAGCGGTCACGATGTCGCGTGGGAGATCGTCGCCCGCCTCAACAGTCGCATCTCCCTGCTGCGGGTGATGACGCTCAGCACCGCGAACAGAACGGTGTCGGGCCCTGCGCGGCTGCGCGGCATCTTCGACGCGATCGACGCCAACGACCCTGAGGCCGCCGCTGCGGCCTGTCGCCAACACATCGCCGAGGCAGCGAGGATCGCCGAGCAGATACTGACGACAGCCCCGAACGGCTAGGTGCCGGTCACCTCGAACGTTGCGGTCAGCTGGGCGGTGGAGTCGCCGCCGACCCACACGTCGAACATCGAGGCATCGGTCACCCAATCCTTCGCAGCTGCGTTCCAGTAGCGGCGCTCGTCGGGGCCGACCGCGAACTGAAGCGCGCGCGATTCGCCCGCGGCGAGCGTGATCCGCGAGAAGCCCTTGAGCTCGCGGACGGGCCGCGACGCTGATCCGTGGCGTTGGTGGATGTACAGCTGCACGACCTCGTCGGCTTCGCAGCCCGAAGCGTTCGTGACCACGACCGAGACCGTGACCGTTGCATCGCCGGCGACAGTCGACCGATCGACTGTGAGGTTCGTGTAGTGGAACCGGCCGTAGCTCAGGCCATGGCCGAAGGGGAACAACGGCGTGCTGTCCTCGTCCCAATAACGGCGCCCCTGGTTCTCGGGCGCGTGCGACATCGTGTGGCTGTAGACCATCGGAATCTGTCCGACGGTGCGCGGCCAGGTGAACGGGAGCTTGCCGCCGGGCGAGACGTCGCCGAACAACAGCTTGGCCACGGCGGTGCCCCCCTGCGTGCCCGGGTACCAGATGTCGAGGATCGCCGGCACGTTCTCCGCCGGCCAGCGCAGGTCGAGGGGGCGGCCGTTCATGACCAGCAGCACGACCGGCGTGCCGGAGCCGACGATGGCCTGCACCAATTCGAGCTGTCGTCCTGGCAGCTCGATCGAGGAACGCGAGGCGAGCTCGCCGATCATGTTCTGCCATTCGCCGACGACGACCACCGCGACATCCGCGGCGCGTGCGGAATCTACGGCCCGCTGGAACTCGCCCACCTCGTCGAAGCCCTCCGGATCGGTTGGCGTGTTGCCTCCGAACATGTCGAACAGCGACGGGAACGCGCGTTGAACGACCCTGACGCCGCGGGCGTGGTCGATCTGCACACCATCTCCGACACGGGCGCGGATCCCTTCCAACACAGTGACGGTTTCATCGAGGTCGAAGTCGAAGACCCACGGCCCGATGATGTCACGCTTGGAGTCGGCGAGCGGTCCGATCACCGCGATCGATCGGAGGCTGCCGGGGTCGAGTGGCAACAGGTCTCCCTCGTTGCGAAGCAGCACTGCTGATCGCTCGGCGGAGATGCGGGCCACGTCGCGGTGTGACGGATCGTCGAGCACTTCGCGGGCCCGGGCCTCGTCGACGAATGGGTCGTCGAACAGGCCCATCCGCAACTTGGCCTCCAGCACGCGCCTCACGCTCGCGTCGACCGCCTTCGGATTCGCGGCACCCGAGTGCAACGCATCGGGGAGGTGGGGATAGGCCGGGTCGGCGATTGCCATCTCCATGTCGACCCCGGCATTGACTGCGCGCCCTGCTGCGTCGGCGAGATCTTCTGCGAAGCCGTGGGTGACGAGGTTCAGCACCGCGTTCGCGTCGCTGACCACGAAGCCCTCGAACCCCCACGCATCGCGCAGCACCTCGGTGAACAGCCAACGATTGCCGGCAGCCGGGACACCGTTGAGGTCCATGTACGCCGTCATCACGTTTCCGGCTCCGGCCTCGACCGCAGCCTTGAACGGCGGGAAGTACGTGTTCCAGAGTTCGGAGTCCGACAGGTTGACCTCGTCGTAGTCGCGGCCGCCGAGTGCGGCGCCGTAGCCGGCGAAGTGCTTGGGCCCGGCGATGACGTGTTCGGGTGCGCCCAGTTCGGCGCCTTGGAAGCCGCGTACCTGGGCGACGGCAACGGCAGCGCCGAGGTACGGATCCTCACCGGCGCCCTCGACGATCCGACCCCAGCGCGGATCGCGGGCGATGTCGACCATCGGTGCAAACGTCCAGTGGATCCCCACAGCGCGCGCTTCGCGGGCGGCCACGGCCTGGCCACGCTCGATCGTCTGCGGATCCCAAGAGGCCGCCATCGCGATCGGGACGGGAAAAATCGTTCGCAGCCCATGTACGACATCGAAGCCGAAGAGCACAGGGATGCCGAGCCGGTTACCGGTGATCGCGAGTCGTTGAAGGCGGTTGGTCTCCGCAGGATTCGTCACGAACAGCAGCGAGCCTGCGGCACCGTGGCGCAAGGCCGCCTCCACCATCGTCGGTTGCGAGTTCGCGTCGAAGTCGGCAGCCGGAGGAGCACCCGGCGGCAAGCGGAAGTAGAAGTATTGGGTCAGCTGTCCGGCCTTTTCGGCCGGGGTCATCCGGCTGATCAGATCGTCCACCCTCGACTGGATCGTCTCCACCGCACCCCCTATCACGTCGGCTCGAAGCTCAAGCTACAACGGCGCAAAGGGTTGATCGACGAGTTCGATGGGAACCTTTGAAGGGTGAGAACCTGTTCAGCCTGTGGCCAACTGATCGAGCCGTGGTTCTCGGTCGACCCGCAGGCGGTGCCGGTGGGTCGTTGCGGTTGCAACGAGAAGCGTTGGCAATCGATCGGCAACGGCGAGTGGCAACTGATCCCCAACGAAACAGCCGGAGGCAGTCCGTAGGCTCGGTGCCCGAGCCGGCAGAGTCAGCTCGCGAGCCAGACCCTGTTCTTTCCGGCGTTCTTGGCTTGGTAGAGCGCCTCGTCTGCTCGTCGGGCGAGGATCGCGGGAATCAATGGTTGTGCGCCGACGGCGACACCAACCGAGGCGCCAACCGTCAACCGCAGGCCGTTGGCGATCATCGGCACACGGATCGACTGCACGATTCGATCGCCCACGGCGCGACCGTGGAGCGGATCGTTGGTGCCGGGACAGACCACCGCGAACTCGTCGCCGCCGAGCCGGCCGACGGTGTCGTGCTGTCCGATGACTCCGGCGATGCGGCGTGCGACCTCTTTCAACACGATGTCGCCCACAGGGTGTCCGTGAGCGTCGTTGATCGGCTTGAAGTCGTCGAGGTCGATGTACAGGAGCACCAGGTCGCTCTCTGCCGCGGCGTCGAGGCGCCTGGCGAACTCGGCCCGATTCGCCAATCCAGTCAGTGGATCATGGGCGGCCGCCCATCGCAGGCTTCGTTTCGTGCGATGGTCGGCGATGGCGAGTGCGGCGAGGCGCAACGCCACATGGATCGGTGATTGCGTCGGTGCCTGGAAGTCGATGGTCGACGCGCTCCATGCAACCATCCCGCCGAGTATCTCCGGGCCATTGGGCGCTTCGATCGGCACGATGAACACGCCCCGATACCCCGCAGCCGCGGCGACCTGGCCGGCGCCACCCAAAATCGGATCATTCAAATCGGTGATGACCAGTGGGGCCGTCAGCCCATTCGACCACACGATCCGAACGGCGTCGGCGAGGCGCGGATCGAGCGGGGGCGCTCCGTCGGCACTGACGATCAAGATCCGCTCGTCCTGCTTCCAGGCGATCGCTGTACGCGCGTCAGCACCACCCAGCGAATGGTCGGCGAGCCGCGCCACGATCGGGATGACGTCGCCGACCTCACCGCCTGAGCCGAGCATCTCGATGGCGCGGGCGAGGTCGGATCTGTCGTGTACGCGGCGGCAGGTGCAGAGAACGCCCTTCACGTCAGGATCGTCGATGTGGTTCCATGTGGTCGTCTCGAACGAGTGCCACACTCCGCGCGAATCGGCGACGCGGATGTCGGCGGACTCCGGAGCGAACGTCGGGCCGAGGTCGTCGTGGTCGCCGCTATGAAGCACCTGGATCATCGTTTCGAGCACGAGACCGAGGTCGTCGGGATGCACGAACTCGGTGCCGTTGCGGCCTGTCACGTTTTCCCACCCAAGGATGGCCGACAGCGATTCGCTGTGCCACAGGATGTCGAACCGCTCGTCGAGAAGCAGGCTGAACTCACCCTCCTTCCGGCTCATCGAGTTGAGGGCACGCTCCTTCGATTCCATCACAGACCCGCGGAGTCTGGACGGCACCACTCGAGCGCTACTCGCATGGAGAGGCCGTTGCGCGGACTGCTGAGATCAGCGGTCGTCCGAGATCGAGCGAGGCGAGCGGTGACGGCCTGCCGAGGTAATAGCCCTGGGCGTAACGCACGCCCAGCCGACGGACGGCGTCGAGCTCGTCGATCGTCTCGAGACCTTCTGCCACGATCTCGGCGCCGGTGTCGCCGGCGAATGCGACGAGCGAGGTGACGAGCGCGCGGCGGACGGGATCGATGTCGATCCCGCGGATCATCTCGCGGTCGAGCTTTATGAAGTCGGGTGCGAGCTGCAGGATGTGGGTCAGGCTGGAGTATCCGGAGCCGGCGTCGTCGACGGCCACACGGATGCCTTCTCTGCGCAGCGCGAACAGTGCAGCCTGCAAACCGGGATAGTGGTCGAACGACGTGTGCTCGGTGAGCTCGACCACGATCCTCTGGGGGGCGGCATCCATCAATGCCCGTCGGAGGTGCGGACCGACGATCGTCTCCGGCCCGGCGTTGATGGTCAGGGTGACCTCGTCGGGGAGCAGTGATCGATGTCCCAGTGCCTGGCTGATCGCGAACATCTCCAGCTCGACGCCGAGCCCGGCCCGATGTGCGTCGTCGAACCACACGTTCGGCGGCTGCGCCGGAACGACGTTGAAGCGGGCCAGGGCCTCGACGGCGATGACGTCGCCGGTGAAGAGGTCGACGACGGGTTGGAACACGATCGACAACATGCTGGGGTCATCGAGCACACGTTGGATGCGGCGGCGGGTGTCGATGCGGGTGGCTGTGACGGGGTCGAGCACGCCCATCACGTATCGTCGGCTGGTCTCCTCGGACGGATGGGAAAGGTCGTCGTTCGCGGTACCGCCGGCGTCGTGAGACGAATCGTCGTGTCGCAGGCGGACGAGCTCGTGCGTGGCACGGTGCAGATCCCACGCGGACCCGACCGCGACACTGACGAAGTCGGCCAGGCGCGTCAGCAGATCGACGTGCTCGTCTGTGAACGCGTCGACGCGCGATGCGTTGACCGCCATGACCCCGTACACCACGTTCGACCGCGAGAGCGGAATGCACACCAACGACACCTCCGACAGTGCCTGACACGCCATGGGGTCGACGCGAGGGTCGTTCAGGATGTCGGCGGATCGCAGGATCTCGCCGGTGCGGATCGCGAGGCCACTCAGGCTGGCGTGCAGACCTACAGTCGTGCCGACCGATGATCGGCCGGATCCGGCCCCGCTCGCGTAGGTGATGTTCTGGTCGGCGAGCAGACCGATCGCGACACCATCGGCTGCACAGATCAACTCCAAGGTCCGATCACATACTCGCTGCATCAGAGTCGTCGGATCGACTGCTTCGCCGACTGCGGTCGCGAGCTCTCGTCGGCTCATGGGCGATGCCGCTCGTCCCCGGCTGTCGATCGGGCCGCGCTACCCATCGGCGCGCTCGCTGAATGGGCCATTCCTCTTCATCGACCGTTTCGACGCTGAACTTGAACACGATCTACTCGGAGACCTGCGCGCAAATGGCGACTCGGACAGTGATGTTTTGAACAAGTCGGAACCGGGTACCCCGCGCCAATCGGGCTCGGTGCGAACCCGGATTGTTGGGAATGGGTGCAAGATGGACAACTGGTACAGCAGGCACAGGTTCGTGCCCGGCGATGTCTACGTCGATGCCGACGGACTTCATGCACTCCAATACGTGGGCATCGTCTCCGCCCGCTCCGCCCTCCGCTTGATGGCCGATGAAGAACACCAGATCGACTGTGATCACGACAGCGAGTCGGTCGTGTTGTTCCGCGTCTTCGACGACAAGGTCGACACAGCGGTGACCTTCTACACCCACACCAGATCAGACGCCGACCGAGGGTACGCGTTCGTCGTGCTCGCCGACATGGTCGACAACGGCGCAATTTCGACAGCGGATCTCGCCTCGCGCCCGACCGCCTGCTGATCGCCGGTGTCAGCGACCGTCGCTCGCGAACAGCAACTGCTGGAATCCGGTGATCTCGACAACCCGCCGGACTGCAACCGATGGGTTGCGGATCTTTAGGTGGCCGCCTGCCTGGCGCATCCTCGTCGACTGGTCGACCAGCACATCGAGGCCGCTCGAATCCATGAACCGCACATCCGCGAGATCCATCAGGACGACCTCGGTCGGATCGAGGCCCTCCAGCGCGGCTCGCATCAGCGGCGCGTTGGCGATGTCGATCTCACCGTCCACGACCAGTACGACGACGCCGCCGGCCTCCGACACGTCGACCCGGATCATCTCACCGCCCACAGCACATCACCACTGATGCCGCAATCCCAGAACCTCCAGATAGTGGTTAACCAACTACCCTAGGAGAGGCACAGTGCGACTTCGCGGATGCCTGGTCGACATCGATGTCGCAGACCTGCACGTTCCTCGCGTGACCGTCAGCTGTCTGTCGGGGCGTCGTCGGAGTAGGGGATCGGATGGTCGCCGCCCATCTCTGCGAACCGCTCGTTGAGCGCTACCGACAACACGTCGCGATCGTGTGGGTCGGCGACGAGTGCCTGGAAGAGGATTGCCTCGAGCTCGAGTGACGTACCCATACCGCCGAGCGCGAAGTAGCGCATCCACAGCTCAGGGATCGACAGTCCTACTTGTCGGCGGGCGAGTTCGAGTACGTCCACGTGATCAGCCACCTGACGTCCTCACTCCGGACTCGTCGGGTCGTGTCGAGGCCACGATCGAGGCGGCGAAGGCGGCCACAGAGGCGTTCGCGATGCGCGCCGAGTGGTGAATGGCCGCTGCAGCCTTGTCGCTGGTGAGACTCTGGCGTTCCATCAGCACTCCCTGAGCACGCGCGATGGTCTGGCGGGCCAGCAACGCATCGGCGAACTGCCGGTCCATGTCGGCATCGTCCACACCGGAATCGGCCAGGATCCCCGAAGCCTGCGATGCGAACAACGATGCCAGCTCCTCCTGCACGGGTCCGAACGCGCCCTCCGTGTTCGAGTAGATGTTGAGCGCACCCAGCCTACGTCCGGCCGTCGTCAGGGGCGTGGAGAGGATGCTGGCGATGCCCTGTTCGATGGCGAGGGGCACGAAATCGGGCCAGCGCGTTTCAGCGGCGAGCGAGGCAATGTGGAATTCGCGACCGTCGGCGGCCGCCGACAGGCACGGACCTTCGCCGGTCGCGTACTGGTGCTCGTCCATCTTCATCACGGTCGAGTTGCTGGCGGCGACAGTCATCGGATGGCCGTCGCGGGTCAGCGTGATGCTGACCCCATCGGCTCCGCCCAGCGTCGCGCCGACGAGGTGGGTCACGCGGCGTAAAGCGTTGTCGATCGTGTCGTTGCTCGGCCTGAAACCAACCCGCCACGCATCGCTTGCGCCGGCGCCGGCATCGGGCTCGGACGTAGCGTCATCGATGTTGGTCAGCTCACTCAGTCGGGTGATGTGGAGGATCCGACGGGTGATCGTCGGCGCCGACTGGATCGTGAGGATGTGGTGCGACTGCGCCAACCGTAGCGACACGGCGGCGATGACCCCGAGCCCCGAAGCGTCCATGAACGTGATCCCGGCGAGGTCGAGGACGATGTCGAGGTGCCCTTCCTCGATCAATGTGGTGATCGTCGTGTGAAGGGTGGGCGCCGTCAACAAGTCGACGTCACCGGTGATGCTGACAATGGCTCGGTCGCCTTCGAGCCTGACGACGACTCCGAATTCAGGAGCTCTGTTGTCGTTCATGACCGGGTTGGTCGGGTGGCCGACACCTTCGAAGCTTGCAAAGGGCCCCATTAGAACGTGGCATCGGGCAACGCCGAATGCTGTGGGCACCCTCGCTGTAGAAGGTCTTCGTCAATGTACCCGTCCGCAGGGTGAAAGAGGCTGATGGGACGAATGACGCCCGAAGTGCCCGGCTCGGGTCGAGCCATCGGCGCGACCGGGCCGAGCGGGAACCAACAGGTATGACCCGTGCAATCGCCGGTGGAGACGCCCGTCAACTTGTAGCTTGCTGCTGCGCCGCTGGGGGTGAGCAGGCTGATGGTGAACCTTGCCGATGCTGCATGCATCAGGCCACCCGCCACCAAGGCCCTTGACTGGTGGTGTACGAGCCGTTGTTGGCGCTGTAGGACTCTTCGGCCGTCTGGAGGGTGGTCGCATCCGACTGGCAGGCACTGGTCTGGCCCCTGCCTCCTGAATCGGTACACATCGGGAACGCTGTCGGCCGGATCCCGGAACGCCTTTACACATCGGCGGAGGTGCTGCTCAACGTGAGCAAAAGGGTTAGTAGCTAAGCAGATTCACCCGTTGGGGTGACGTTCCCTGGGTCCAGATCAGAACCCGAGGAGACGGAGGCACGCTTCCTCGAAGTCATCGGGGGCTTCGAGGTCGTCGGCCGGCCGGGCGACGTCGGTGCGCCTCACGGCATCGCCGGAGTCGATCACCACTCGCTCGTCGCGTTCGTCGAGAATTCGCTTGGCATCTTCGGCGATCGCGCGGGTCGTGCGGAACCGCACCGAGCGCCCGCAGCCGACCACATCGAGGATCCGCTTCGAGTAGCCGGCCCGGCTGATCGTCACAGTAGAGATCGCGCTCGCGGGCATCATCTCGATCACCTGACGCTGACCGGCCACCGACCACTCGATTCGGGTCGGCAGGATCCTCACGTCGGTGACAACCCCGGCCAGGCTCGACCGGAACGTGATCCATTGATCGCACATGATCAGCTCGATTCCAGGGTCGCGTACACCAACAGGACCCGACCGTTCGTCCACGATGTCTGGAGCATCAGGTCGCCGCGCATGTAGTCGACGGGAGGCACGAGACGGTCGACAAATTCGCTTCCGGTGACGACGTATGCGTAGGTCGACCCGTTGTACCTCACCGACATCGCGTCGCCGGCTTTGAGCTTCGGCACCCGATTGAAGACGCTGCCGTGTGAGGTGCGGTGACCCGTGAGCCACACGGTGCAGCCCTGCCCGGGCCAGCAGCGATCGTCGTCGTCGCCGTAGTTGACAACGTTGCCCTGATCGATCTGCGGCTGGTCACCGATCACGACGGTTCGCGTCAATCCGATCGATGGGATCGAGAGTTGCGGGAGGTTCGTCGTCGCCGATGGCCCTGCGCAATGGGTCATCAATGCGGCCATCATGGGGATTGCTCGCAGGATTCGAATCACTTGCCATACCCCGTTTCCCGACGAACGCACTCCACATGCGGTCCGTGTTCATGACATGCATCCCGTGCATCGGTAGTCGCTGATTCATCGGCGGTTTAGACACTAAACATGAGCGAAACACCGTGGCATGCGGAGGGGGCGGCAATCGTCCGAGTCGACGCGGAGCGAGTGCGAGCTTTGCGTCGACTCGGTTCTCCCGGCAGGCTTTGGCGAGATGGAATGGCCGACGTGGGACCAAGCCGCGACCGCGGCTGCGTTGTGCGCGCTGGTCGCGGTCGTGCTGCGGCGCATGCCGCCCACGCGACTGCGCAGCTCGGTGATGACCGGGGCCCAGGAACTGGCGCTGATGTCCGCGCTGTACTCGGTCTGGCGCATGGCGCGCGTGCTGCCGCTCGCCAAGACCAGCGGGGCGATCGAGCGGGCCCGCCAGGTCGACCGCCTGCAACACGCACTGCACATGCCGACCGAGTTGTCGCTGCAGCACTTCGTCCTGCGCCACGACTGGCTGGCGCGGTTCTCGAACTACTACTACGCGATCGTGCACGTGCCCGCGTTGATCACCTTTCTCGTGTGGCTGTTCGTGTGCCATCGAGACATGTATCCGCGGTGGCGCAACGCCCTGGCGATTCTCACTGCGTTCTGCGTCGTGATCCGGTTCGTTCGGGTTGCGCCGCCGCGGTTCCTACCCGATCTCGGTTACATCGATCTGTCGACCCACTACGGCCTGTCGTTGTACGGGCCGGTGGGTACAGGCGTCTCGGACCAGTTTGCGGCCATGCCTTCGATCCACGTCGGTTGGGCTGCGGTCGTATCGTTCGGGATCGTCGCCACCGGCACGAGTCGATGGCGATACCTCTTCCTGTTGCACCTCGTCGTGACGATGTTGGTGGTTTCCGCGACTGGTAACCATTGGTGGATGGATGGACTGGTTGCCATCGCTCTGATGGCGATCGCCCTCGGTCTCGAAGCCGCTGCCCGACGATTGTGGTCGGCAGCGACGATCCGGCATGCCGCCGCTGATCTCGAGCCCGCTTGGCACGACTGACACCGAATCCGGGCCGTTCACCCGCGAGGCACATTCCCCACGGTCCGATGTATCGATTGCCACCCTCCGGGGTATCTGTTACGTGGGCGACTCGCTTCCCAGACCTCGCAATCGAGTTGACGCCCGTTGGGAGTACGCGATGGACGACTGGTATTGGCCACAGGGTTTCGAGCCCGGCGCGATCTACGTCGACGCGGACGGTGAGAACACCCTGGAGTTCACCGGGGTGTTGACGGCCCGAGCCGCCCGCGGGTTGACGGGAATCTCCGAGGGCCTGCTCGACACCGCGGACGACGGCGAGCGGGTGCTCGTCTTCATGGTGGTCGATCACGACCAACCCGACCCGATGTATTACACACACACCAAGTCGGATGCCGACCGCGGCTATGGGTTCATCCCCTCGACAGTGCGCCGGTCAGCCGACTGCGGGCGTTCGCGCCGACGAGCAGCGAAGCTGCGTTCACCCAGTACGTAGCCCTGCCGTCGGTGGGCGGGCTCGGTAGTGCCTGCCGCGCGCCGTGGTCGTACCGTGCCGCACGGTGCTCTAGTGTGATCGTGCATGAGGGACACGCGCCGGGCAGGTCGGGTGGTTTCGGTCGTCGTCGTCGCAGCACTGATCACCGCATGCTCCGGTACCGCTACCGGCGGCGGCAGCGCCGACACCGCAGGCACGCAGCCGGCCGCCGGTGATGCGTCCGGCGGTACCGAAGCCATGACCAGCGGCCCGGTTTCGAACGCTCCGACGACGACGACCGCCGCCCCGCTTCCGCCGGTCGATGTGCCGGCGCCGCCGCCGGCGGCGTCGATCACGGGTGCCACGCCGCAGGAACGAGCGCTGAGCCTCGCGGCCTCGGTCGGCAGCGGCACCGATCCGATCGGCGGCTGGCTGGCGGCGTACGACGCGATGGGTATCCCGGTGCTGGGCTCCGCCGGTGCAGGAATCGGCTCAACGGGAGACGACCCGATCGGCCCGACCTTCGACATGGTGTGGATGTTGTCCGACGCCGCGACGAAGCACAGTGGTCTGCCGTTGAGCGATGTCGTGCGGATGTACGTCGACCAGGACGCCCAGTCGGCGGGTCTCGGCGATCTGCTACTGGCGGATCTGCGAGCCGCGGCGACCAGCGCTGATCCGCAGGTCGCGCTGTTCGGCAACTTCGTCGCCGAACGGGCCCGGCAGACCGGGCCGCAGACCGATCCGGTCGACCCCGCAGCTACCGGCGACACGGTGTACGTCGATGTCGCTACCGCGCAGCTGATCTCGTGGGTCGCGTTGCGGGGCATGACAGCGGTCGCGGCAGCCGGCAGCACATCGGTGATGGGCTTCCGCTCGCCCATCAAGCCCCAAGCAGCCGCGCCCGGGATGCGTTCGCGGCGTGCCGACACGCCCTGCTCCGAGGTGATGGGCAACGACACCATCACGTTCTGGACAAACTTCCTTGCTAACAAGATCGGGTCCGGTCTCGAGTTGCCGGGGATGACCTCGGCATTGAAGGGACTCATCCAGAAGATCGCCGAGCTGAACCCGCATCTCGTCGATGTCGACAAGGTCGAGAAGTTCAACAAGGTTGCCAAGGTGGCCAACGTTGCGGGCGCCCTACTGAGCCTGTTGATGCAAATCTCGAGTCTCGCGCTGGACGCGAGCCAAGACCCCGATCCGCTGCAACGCAACAAGAAGCAGAGCGACGGCGCGGGCAAGTCGACCACCATCACATGGGACGTACGGATGGACCTCGGCAGTCTTCCGGACGGGAACAAGAAGGTGTTGTGCGCGGCGACTGCAATCCTCAACTTCCTCGGCATCGGGTTCAGCTTTCCGGCGGACGGATCCTTGCCCGGGGTCGACGTCACGTTCAAGGGCCACGTCGGATTCGGGCAAGGTCTCGACGACAGCGGTTCGATCGTCACCCTCGACGCCTCCGAGTTGAAGCAGACGACGGATTCTGCGGGCACGGCCAGGACGACGATCACCGGCAAGGCACAGAAGCGCGACTTCCCGGATTCGGCCAAGCCCGTGCTGCGCGAGTTCTCCATCGATGTTGCCGCGCAGGTCGAGCCGGAGAACGCCAACTCGTTGTTCAACGTCTTCTTCGACGGGTTCACGGCAGCCGATGTGCTCGGAGCCGGCAGCGGTGCTGTCGACATCGCCAAGACCTTGCACTGGGATCTCGGCGAGCAGACGTTCCGCCTCAGCGATTGGCAAGCGGGGTGGAAGGTCGACCAGCAACTGCAGGGTTGGACGTTCACGGGCATCGTCTGCGATACCGAGAAGCCCTTCACGCTCGCAGCTGCGATCGACGCCGATGTGACGGGCAGCTACACGTTCACACCCAGCGGATCCGGTCCGCTGACGTGGGCGTTCACCGGGGTTGCCAACGGCGCCTTCCCGCTGCACGCGACGGGCACCGGCAACACACAGACCCCGCAGAACTCCGAGACGATCGTGCACATCGACCACCCCCCGCAACTGCTTGCGGATCTGCCCGGCATCGGGCCGGCGCCGCTTCCCGGCGTCTCGCTCGACGAGGGCGACCTCGTGCTGGTGCCGCTCGAGACCGACGAGTGCTCGACGGGCTGAGGCCTCGCCGGTGCTGGGCAGCGGATCCCTGTAACACCCCGTTGGTATCGTCGGCGTATGCCTCGCCTCGACCCGAAGGCGCGGGCCGGTCTGCCCGACCGGGCCTTCGCCTACATCGACTCCAGTGGCCAACGGCGCTTGCCAATCCACGATCCCGCGCATGTACGCAACGCGTTGGTGCGCTTCGGCCAGGTGACGTTCGAGGACGAGCCGGCACGCGAGCGCGCCCGCATGCGCCTGCTGAACGCGGCGAAGAAGTTCAAGATCGTCCCCGTCGGGTTCATCGCCGGGCAACTGCAGACCGAACGGGCTCTGGGCGAGCAGCCGTATCGCGCGAACCTGCCGTCCGGCTTCGTGACCATGTTGATGACCGACATCGAAGGGTCGACCGGTCTCGTGCAGCAACTTGGTTCGCGATATCGAGAGTTGATCGACGGGGTGTGGACGGTCCTGCGCAAAGGCGTTCTCGCCAATGGCGGTCACGAGGTCGAGGCGCGTGCCGACGAGTTCTTCGCGGTGTTCGAATCCCCGCGGGACGCCGTCGATGCTGCCGTCGCACTGCAGCTCGAGCTGCTCGCCCGGCCTTGGATCGACGATCTCGACGTCCGCGTGCGCATCGGGATCCACAGCGGATACCCCACATCGACCGACACCAACTACGTCGGCGTGGATGTGAACACGGCATCTCGGATCACCGCGGTGGGGCACGGCGGCCAGGTCGTGGTCTCGGCCAACACCCGTGAAGGCGTGAAGGCCTCGGCGCCCGGCGGAGTGCGCTTCAAGGCGCTCGGCTCGTACAAGCTACGCGGCCTGCACGACGAAGTGTTGCTGTTCCAGGTCGCGGCCAAGGGGATCCCGTCGAGGTTCCCCCCGCTGCGTAGCTCGTGAGTAGCGCTACGACCACACAGCTCGCTGTCGGCGAGGATGTCGTGCAGCGACTCCGACGGCGCTTGCGGTCGGGACTGCACGGGCCTGATGGTCGGTGAGACCGAAGGCCGTCAGCCGTATTCCCTGGCGCTGCTGCTCGAGGTAGGCGAGCAGGTTGGCACATTCACCTGTGACGGCGGCGACGTTTCCTGGCAGTGATTGTCTCCTCGTCGACGTTGGATCCAGGTGCACACGGATGCAGCAGGGGATGGACCGTCGTCCTGCGGCACAGCACCGGACAGGGAACGACCGGTTACATGGCCCGTCCACCGAGAGTATCGGTGTGCCCGGTCTGTGTGCGGCCTGCGTCGGTGTAGACCGACAGGTAGTGGGCCGCGGCCGCCTCGGGCCTGAGGAACCTGCGTACCGGATCGAGGAACCGGTCGTCGGCATTGACGGTTGTACGGCGGTGCTGGCGGAGGTGCTCGCCCCACGACTCGACGACGAACGTCTCGATGAACTTCTCGGGCGACGCGAGATCCCGGAACAGGCCCCAGCGATACGCGCCGGTGCGACGACGGTGACGTTCCACCAGTCGCATCGCGTCGGCGAAAGCATCGACCTCATCGCCCGGAACGTCGTACATCAGGGTGACCAGTACCGGGCCGTCGGTCGGGAGGGGGACGATGGTCACCGACGGATCGTCGGTCGGGACGAGGCGCAGATCGAGCCCGGTGACGGATCCGAGCAACCATCGCCGGCTGCCGAACAACGTGAGTATCAAGACGCCTGCGGCCGCCAGATAGGTGCCGCTGAGGGTGGTCTCGGCCAGCGCTCCCCACGCTGCGCTGCCGATGGCAACCGCGCCCGACAGCACCAGCATGTACAGGCCCATGCCGCGAGCGCGCACCCATTCGGGCACCGCCGAGAACGCGGCCACACTCGTGCTGGTGAGTGCCGTGGCCCACGCCAGACCGCCGACCAGCATTGCGATGCCGATGGCCCACGAGATGCTGTTGGTGCCGGCGACGACCAGAGATGCGGCAAGGGCGACCGACGATCCGAACATCAGTTGATCATGGTGAAATCTCTCGTCGAGCCGCGGGCGAATCACGGCACCTCCGGCCGCGCCGATGCCGAAGCAACCGAGGAGTATTCCGTAACCACCGCTGCTGAGCCCCAGCCGATCACGCACCACGATGGGCAGCAACGCCTGCAGGGCGGCAGCCGGAAAGACGAAGAACGCGGTGCGGTTCAGCACGCCTCGGAACGCGGGTGAGTGCACCGCGTAGCGCAATCCGGCGCGCATCGCCCCGCTGAAGGTCTCGACCGGCATCGTCGACTCGGCCGATGGCCGCCGCCACCAGATCAACACCCCGACGATGGCCAGGAACGACACCGCGTTCAGCAGGAAGACCCACCCGGGTCCGCCGATCGCGACGACGAAGCCGCCGATGGCCGGTCCGATCGCCCGACCGACGTTGAACGTCATCGATCCGAGGGCGAGGGCCTGCTTGAACTCGCGTGGCGGCACGAGCTCGGGCTGGATGGCCTGGAAGGCGGGGAACGTCAGCGCCGAGCCGAGCCCGAGCCCGAACGTGAGTGCCAACAGGCTGGCCGGCGTGACGACACCGGCAAACGACATGGCTGCCAAACCTGCCGCGCAGGCGAGCATCCACAACTGACCCCCGATCAGCAACCGCCGGCGGTCGAGGATGTCGGCCAGCGCGCCACCTGGCACGCCGACGAGTAGCACGGGCAGCATGCTGGCCGTCGGAACGAGGGCGATGAGGAACGGCGATGCGCCGAGGTCGCCCATCAGCCACGCCGAGCCGACGCTCTGCATGAGCGTGCCGATGTTGGACGCGAGCTGGGCGATGAACAGTGCCCGGAAGACCGTGAAACGCAATGGAGCCCAGGGCGACATGCGAGCTTCAACAGACTCGACGTCGACCTCGCTCATCGATTGCAACCATACGACCAGCGGCAGCTCAGAAGGCGATTCGTCGGGCCGCCGGGCCGGCGTCGGACTGGCGCGCCGCAATTCGACGCCCGCCGTGCAGGGCTAGCGTTCGACGAATGGCGGTGTTGGGCGTGAAGTCGAGACGGTTCCAGCGGTTCGGAACGGTAGTGCTTGTCGCTGTACTCGGCGCGGCGGCATCGGTTCCAGCGGCGCCCCGAGGCAGCGCCGCCCCAGCGACAGTCGAAGCGCTGTTGATCGGCGACTCGGTGCTCAACGGGCTGGCGCAGCCCTACAGCGCCGCGGGTCGTACCGCCCTCGCGGTCCGCCATTCGTTCATCCTCGACAGTGCCGGGTGCCGGCGGCTGATCACCACCAGCTGCCGGATACCTCCGGGATCGGCGCCGTCCAACGCAATCACAGTGCTGCGCGGTCGGGCCGGCCAGTTCGATCGCGCCCTGGTCGTGGCTGCGGGGTACGACGACCCGCCGAGTGGCGAGTTCGGCGTCGGCGCTGCTGTCGACGTGATGCTGGCCGAGGCCCGCCGCCAGGGGATCGACCACGTCATCTGGCTGACGTACCGCGAGGCAGGTGGTACGGGCAACGCAGCCCGCTTCCGGCAGAGCAACGCAGTACTTCGCGGCCGGCATGATCGCGAGCTGGTCGTCGCCGATTGGGCGTCGGTCAGTGCAGGGATGCCGGCCAGTTGGTTCTCTGCCGATGGAATTCACCTCGGTCCGCAAGCCGCGGCAGCCATGGGCTCGCTCATCGGCGATGCCCTCGATCGGCTCCAACCGGCTCGATGCACATCGGGTGTGTGGTCGGGAACCGACGTGCCCGCGTCGAGCGGAGGCCCGAGTACCGCGGCGGCCGGCGGCATCGACCTCCTCCCGGCACCGGTGCGCGTCGTCGACACGCGCGATCTGCCCGGCAAGCTCGGAGCCGGCCGGATGCTGCTGGTCCCGGTTGCCGGCAGCAACCACGTGCCGAACGACGCGACCGCGGCGATGGTCTCGGTGACCGCCGTCGAACCGTGCGCCGACACGTTTCTCACCGTGTTCCCGTGTGGCGCCGCGTTGCCGACGACGTCGATGCTGAATGCCGACTCGCGCTCCATCGTCGCCAATTCCGCCCTCGTTCGCCTGGGTGGCGGGGCGTTGTGCATCTACTCACCACAAGCCACCGATGTGCTGGTCGACGTCAGCGGTTGGGTATCGCCCGCAGGCCTGCGCACGTCACCGCTGCAACCCGTTCGGCTGATCGACACGCGTCCCGGATCACGACAAGCGCTGGCCGTTGCGCAAACTCGGTTGGGAACCAATCAACTGCTCACCGTCGACGTCGCCGCCACACCCGGATTCGACACGGCGGCGACTGCTGCGACTGTCAACGTGACGGCAGTCGATCCGTCCGGTGACGGATTCGTCAGTGTGCTCCCGGGCCCGTGCGCGGCGGCGACGTTGCCACCAACCACTTCCACCCTCGACATGGTCACTGCACACGACGTCGCCGCCTCGGCCACGGTCGCGCTCGGCAGTGGACAGCTGTGCGTCTACGCCAGCGCAGAGACCGACGTGATCGTGGATCTGCAGGCGACGCACGGCCCCATCGATGTGCCGGCTGCAGGCCAGGTCGAGGCCGCCGACCCCGCCCGGCTGGTCGACACGCGAACGACGGCGCGGGTCGCTGCCGGTCAATCCGTGGCCGTCGACCTCGCTGTTCCGGTCGCCGCGGCCATCGTCAACCTCACGGCTGTCGGGCCGTCCGGCGCGGGCTTTCTCACGCTCTATCCGTGCGGCACGGCGATCCCGACCGTCTCGAACCTCAACTACTCGGCGGGCGACATCGTCGCCAACCGGGCAGTCGTCTCGACGGCTGGTTCGAACCGCTTCTGCGTCTACAGCTCGACTGCCACGGATGTGGTCGTCGACCTCGAAGGCTCGATCAGCCCGGGCTGATCAGCTCGACGTCGACCGGTAGTCCACCGCCAGGGCCGTTGATGGGGACGATGTCCTGTGGGCAGGCCGAGGCGACGACGATCACGTCGATCTCGGCGCGGAACAGCACGCTGTCGCCCGGCGCCGACAAGGTGGGCTCGAACGAGATCTTGCCATCCAGATCCCACGGGATGTTCATGAACAGGTTGAGCGGCGCCGGGACCGGGGCGACGCGGGTGACCGCCAGCGCGGCCAGCGCCTCGGCGAAGTTGCCGCAGCACGAGCGATGCTCCGGTGGGGCGTCGAGCTGTTCGTAGCGGAAACGGTCGCATGCCGCGACGACGGTGTCGTGCACGCCCGGGCTGGTGTCCTCGACGAACCTCAGGATGATCGCCCGCTCCTCGTCGAGCATCGCGTCACCGGGATGTGGTCGTAGGTGGCTCCAGGCCACGCGCGAATGCTGCATCGACATCGCGATCTCGGGCTGGGCGGCGCGCAGGGCCCAAAAGTCGACGACCTGTGTGCCATGGGTGTTGACGACTCGCACGGTGTCGCCGGCGGCGACTCGGATGGCCCGGCCATGACTTCCCGGGACGGTGACGCTAGGCATGAGAGACCTCCACATATCGGCGACGGATCAGGGCCACCGTAGTTCGATCGGCCGGTCGGCATAACGGTCGCGGCGAAACGCTGCCTGGTAGCTTCGGGCTGTGCCAGGTCGAGCCGACGCCAGCGCGGCGAGTGCGCCCAGCGGCGCCGCGACCGGCCGTCAACTCCTGGCCAACCGCTACCGCAACAAGGGCACAGCGTTCACCAGCGAGGAGCGTGATCTCCACCGGCTCAACGGCCTGCTCCCGCCGGCGATCGAAAGCCTCGACACGCAACTGCTCCGCGTCCGCGACGAGTTCGAGGCGGCGCATGGCGACCTCGCTCGCCACATCTTTCTGCGCGCCCTGCAGGCCACGAACTCCGTGCTGTTCTACCGATTCATCGTCGACAACCTCGAGCAGATGCTGCCCATCGTCTACACGCCGACCGTCGGTCTGGCATGCCAGGAGTGGTCGCGGATGTACCGCCGCGAGCACGGCCTCTACATCGGCTGGCCCGACCGTCACCGCATATCCGAACTGCTCGACAACGCGCTGTGCACGGATGGTGTCGACGCGGATGTCGATGTCGTCGTGGTCACCGACGGCGAGCGGATCCTGGGCCTCGGTGATCTCGGGGTCGGCGGCATGGGCATCCCCATCGGCAAGCTGGCCCTGTACACAGCGGTCGGTGGTGTCGATCCCGAGCGAACCCTCCCGGTGTTCCTCGATGTCGGCACCGAGAACGAGGCGTTGCTCTCGGATCCGTTGTACCTCGGTTGGCGCAGCCGTCGACTGCGCGACGGTCAGTACGACGAGTTGGTCGACGCGTTCGTCACGGCCCTCCGCCGGCGTTGCCCGCGTGTCCTGCTGCAATGGGAGGACTTCGCCCAGCGAAACGCGAACAGGCTGCTGACGGCTCACCGCGAGCGGATCTGCTCGTTCAACGACGACATCCAGGGGACAGCGGCGGTCGGTGTCGCCGCAGTCGTCGGTGGCATGCGCATCACCAACACACCACTGGCCGATCTGCGCATCGTGATCGTCGGCGCCGGGTCGGCCGGCGTGGGGATCGCCCGACAAGCCGTCAGCGCGCTCGTCGCCGCCGGGGTCCCGATCGACGACGCGCGGGCGCGTTGTTGGCTCGTCGACCGCGACGGCCTCTTGCACGATCGGCTCGAGGGTTTGCAAAGCTTCCAGGTCGAGTTCGTGCGGCCCTGGGAGTCAGTGGCTGCACTCGCCGACGGTCCCGGCCACGTGTCGCTGCTCGCAGTGGTGCAACACGTCGCGCCGCATGCGCTGGTCGGCGTCACCGGCCAACCGGGATTGTTCACCGAAGCCGTCATCCGTGCCCAGGCCGATCGCGTGTTGCGTCCCATCGTGCTGCCGATGTCGAACCCCACGCCACGCGCGGAATGCATCCCCTCCGATGCGCTCATGTGGACAGAGGGGCGCGCCCTCGTCGGTACCGGCAGCCCGTTTCCCGTTGCAATGGTCGGTGTCGAGTCGTATCCGATCACACAGGTCAACAACCTCTACCTGTTCCCTGGACTCGGTCGCGGTGTGATCGCCGTCGGCGCCAAGCACGTCAGCGACGCGATGTTGAGCGCGGCCGCAACGGCGATCGGCTCCGTCGTCCCGCGGAGTCAAGGCGCGCCACTGACCCTGCTTCCACCGCTGTCTCAGGTCGGCGAGGTCGCGGACGCGGTGGCCCTCGCGGTCGCCCGGCAAGCGGTCGCCGAAGGGTGCGCCGAAGAGGGTTACGACGAGCACGACGACGAGAAGATCATCAGGGCGGTGGAAGCGTGCAAGTGGCGCCCGCAGTACGCGGCTGCGGTACTCCGACCGGACGCGTCAGGCAGGATGAACCCATGAACACCGGTCAAGTGCAACCGAGCCCGTGGGTCCTGGCCGGCGAACCGACCAGCCTCGGTGACCCGACCGGTCTCATCACACTGGTCGACGGCCAAACCTTCTGCCTCAGTGGCCGTTCCGGCGACTTCAGCAACAA
This sequence comes from Ilumatobacteraceae bacterium, assembly GCA_040005915.1. Taxonomy (GTDB): domain Bacteria; phylum Actinomycetota; class Acidimicrobiia; order Acidimicrobiales; family Ilumatobacteraceae; genus JAENVT01. Next base: position 11,803 of record JBDTYA010000195.1, on the reverse strand, counting down.
TCCGACCCATGGCGTCTTCTTCGCCGACATGCGTGTGCTCAGCCAGGCTCGCCTGCTGGTCGGTGGGCTGACGGTCGAGCCGCTCGCGGTCAGCCTCAGCGATGCCAGCGGCTGCACGTTCGTGGGTCGTTCGATCGCCCATCACCAGGCCGACCCGCGGATCCTGGTCGTGCGTCGGCGGCAGCTCGGCTCGGTGTGGCACGAGCAGATCGAATTGCGCAACACCACCCCGTCGCCGATCTCGGCGACCGTGGAGCTGGAGGTCGCCGCCGACTTCGCCGACGTCTTCGCGATCAAGGAGGGTCGCCCGAGCAGTGAGGGTGAGCACTCTCTCGAGGTGAAGGAAAGCAGCCTGCTGTTCAGCTGGCGGCTGGGCGACGTGCACCGGCAGGCCGAGCTCAGCGTGGATGGTCCTGCGGTGCAGGTGTCGACGCGCGGCTTCGTCTGGCACGTCAACGTCGACCGGCACGGATCGTGCTTGATACAACTCGACCTCACCGTTGCGTTGGGCTCATCGTGGATCGAACGACGTCACCACCACCCGAACCTGCCCAACGCAACCAAACGCAACGAGGGGTGGTTGTCGTCGGCACCGAAGTTGCGTACCGCCAATCGGCAGCTCAGCGCGGCATACGACCGTTCGATCGAGGACATCGGTGCATTGCGACTTCACGACCCAACAGGACGCCGTCGGCCGGTGATCGCGGCAGGTGCGCCGTGGTACATGACTCTGTTCGGCCGCGACGCGTTGATCAGCGCGTACATGGCGCTGCCTGTGGATCCGACGCTGGCGATGGGAGTGCTCGAAGCACTTGCCGAGCTACAGGGCAACGAGGTCGACCTCGTCACGGAGGAGGAGCCGGGTCGCATCATGCACGAGACCCGCTACCTCGGTGTCGACGCGCCGACGTTGACCGGAGGCAGCACCTACTACGGGTCGGCCGACGCCACGCCGTTGTTCGTCGTGCTGCTCGGTGAGCTCAGCGAATGGGGCCTCGACGAGGACGCGTTGCGAAAACTGGTGCCCAACGCGGACCGCGCCCTCGCCTGGATGAAGGAGTTCGGCGACCGAGACGGCGACGGCTACATCGAGTACCACAAGTCTTCGGACCGCGGTCTGACGCACCAGGGTTGGAAGGACTCGAACGACGGCATCCGCTATCACGACGGCGCCATCGCCGAGACACCGTTGGCGCTCTGCGAAGTTCAGGGCTACGCCTACGCCGCCCACCGTGCCAGGGCGGCGATCGCCGATCGGCTCGGCCAAATCGACATCAAGGCACAGCACGAACAGCTCGCAGCCGAGCTGAAGACGCGGTTCAACCACGACTTCTGGCTCGACGATCTCGGCTGGTTCGCGGTGGCGCTGGGGCCTGACAAAAACCCGGTCGATTCGCTGACGTCGAACATCGGCCATTGCCTGTGGAGCGGAATCATCGACGACGAGAAAGCGGCGCTGGTCGCGGCGCGGTTGATGTCGCAGCCGATGTGGAACGGGTGGGGGATCAGGTCGCTCGCCGAGGACGAGCCCGCCTACGACCCGATGAGCTACCACTGCGGCAGCGTGTGGCCCCACGACGGCGCCCTGTGCGCCGCAGGGTTGAAGCGTTACGGATACGACGACTACGCCCTCCGGGTCGCCAATGGGCTGCTCGCCGCGTCGGAGGCGTGGCAGGGCCGCCTCCCAGAGCTGTTCAGTGGTCTCGACCGTGCCGACGTCGAAACGCCCATCCCGTTCCCCACCTCGTGCTCGCCCCAGGCGTGGGCAGCGGCGACGCCGTTCCTGTTGTTGCGGATCATGCTGGGCCTGGAGCCCGATGACCACGACGGGCTGCGCGTCGACCCGATCGCCGGCGCGATCGAGGACGACCTGCTGTTCGCCGGGGTACGCCTGGTCGACCGGCGGTTCAACATCCGGATCGACGACGGTGCTGTCTCCGTACGCGAACTGAAGCCCGATGGTTCGGTGCCGGTGTCCGTCAACGGACCGGTCGCCACCGATGGGATCACCGACCTCAGCTCGATGAACGGTTGGGCACATGGCGAAGTAGAGCCTCCGCAACGCCCGCCCCGAAACTGGCCGTGGTCAGTGGCACGCCGGAAGCTCGCACAACGTCGTCAGCGTTAGCGACGGCGACCGCGATCGTGGCGATCGCGAACATCGCAAGGTCGTTGGACGCATCGCCGATGGCGATGATCGGCCGCTTTCCGACACCCAGGTCGGCGATGGCTGCGCGCAGGCCGGTGCCCTTGTCGCAACGTGCGGGTGTCAGCGCGATCGAGCCTTTGTTGGTGATGATCTTGCGATCGCTGCCGACCCGGTCACGGACGTCGGTGACCGCGGCGAGCGATCCGGTCGGCGCACCCACCACGACGCGGCCGACATCGAGGTTGGGCACTCCCGCTGCCTCGAGTCCGGCCACCAGCCCCGGCTCGACCGGTTCGGCGAGAAGGGTGACGCGCCCTGTGGCGACATCGACCAGCACTCCGCCTTCTTCGCAGACGGCTCGCTCGGCCAGGGCAACGATCTCCGGAACGACGTGACCGAGCTCCTCCCAACGCCGACCGGTGACGATCACCAGCGTGTGACCGTCGGCGTGCGCTCGACGCAATGCTGCTATCGCCGACGGATCGACACCCACTCCGTCGTAGAGCGTCCCGTCGACATCGACGGCGATCACCATTTCGGTCACACCCCTTTCTTACTGCCTGGCAGCCACCTCGTCCGAACGCCGGCCTGCTCGCTGGTCGGGGCGCCGCTTCGCCCGGGGTACGATCGTGTACCCCGGATGTGGTCGCTGAATGATCGTGAAAGGCCCGAACTGATGAAAGGACTCGTCGTGGCAGCTAATCGGCTGCCTGTCGAAGTCGGAGCCGATGGTGACCTCCATTCCAGTCCAGGAGGCCTGTCCTCGGCCCTGTCATCGGTGACGGCGGCGGGCACCCACTGGGTGGGTTGGGCCGGGCCTGAGGCAGGTCCGCTGAAGCAGTTCGACCACGAGGACCTTCGTCTGCATCCCGTGGTGCTGAGCGCAGACGAGGTCGACAAGTACTACAGCGGATTCTCCAACGCCATCCTGTGGCCGCTGTTCCATGGTCGATTGCGGAAGGTCGAACTGAAACGGGCCTGGTGGCAGTCGTACAGGGTCGTGAACCGGCGCTTCGCGGCCGCGGTGTCACGCATCGCCCCACTGGGTGGCACGGTGTGGGTGCACGACTATCACCTGCTCCTGGCACCGGCGATGATCCGCGCCAAGCGGCCCGATCTGCGCATCGGGCTTTTCCTGCACATACCCTTTCCCAACGCACAACTGTTCTCGATGCTGCCGTGGCGCAAGGAAGTGATCTCGGGCATGCTCGGCGCCGATGTCGTCGGATTCCAGGTGGCCGACGATGTCGCCAACTTCGTCGCATCGGCCGAGCGCATCGTCGAGACGCACTCCCGTGGCCACACCGTGTACGACGGGACCCACGCCGTCGATGTCGACGCCTTCCCGATCTCGATCGACTTCGATCATTGGAATGCCTTGGGCTACGGCGCCGGTGCGCAGGCTGAGCAACATCGCGCTGAACTCGGCGTCGACCGCGTGCTGCTGGGAATCGACCGGCTCGACTACACGAAGGGCATCTCGCAACGGCTGCGGGCGTTCGGCGAACTGCTCGACGAGGGCCGGATCGATCCGGAGAAGTGCGCGTTCGTCCAGGTCGCAGTGCCGAGCCGTGCCGACGTCGCCGCGTACGAGGACGAGCGAGACGAGGTCGAGTCGATCATCGAGCGGATCAACACCACCCACCGGCGCGCCGACGGTTCGGCGCCGGTGGTCTACAAGGATTCATCTCTCGACGAAGCGGGCATGGCCGGCTGGTTCAGGTCCGCCGACGCTCTCGTGGTGACCTCACTGGCCGACGGCATGAACCTGGTCGCCAAAGAGTTCGTCGCGGCACGCGGCGACCTCGGTGGCAGCCTCGTGCTGAGCGAGTTCGCCGGCGCAGCGCAGGACCTCGAAGGAGCACTGATCGTCAACCCGTACGACATCGAGGCGATCAAGGTTGCGCTTCTCGCCGCCATCGAGATGCCCGTGGCCGAACAGGCGGCGCGGCTCAAGACGATGCGCGCCACGGTGCAGCACAACGACGTCCATCGTTGGGCGCGCACGTTCCTCGATCGCCTCGAGGCATCGTCGCCGGTCCACGCTGTCGGCACCGACACCAACGCGATCACGGCGAGCGTCGTCAACTCTGCCGCCAACCCCGACACAGTGCGCACGCTCCGCTAGTCGCCGGCGCCGAGGAGCAGACCACATGGACATCGCCATCATCGCCCCGCCGTGGGTGCCTGTACCAGCACCAGCGTACGGAGGCACAGAGGCCGTGCTCGACGAACTGGCCCGCGGCCTGCAGGCCGCAGGGCACGGGGTGTTGCTGATCTGTCATCCGGATTCTCGGTGTCCTGTCCCGAAGGCCTCCGTGATCCCGGCAGAGGACGCCGTGCGCATGGGACGCGCCAGCATCGAGTTGGAGAACGTGATCGGTGCGTACGAGTTGGCCAAAGGCTTCGACATCGTGCACGACCACACGCTCGCCGGGCCGATCTACTCGGAGCGTTACCCGAACCTTCCCGTGGTGACGACCAATCATGGGCCGTTCAGCCGCACCATGAATGCTGTGTACGGCGCCGCTGTGCCGCGGGTCGCGCTGGTGGCGATCTCGCAATCCCACGCATCGTCGACGGATCTCCCGGTCGAAGCGGTCGTGTACCACGGTGTCGACGTCGACGACTACCCGTTCGGCGCGGGCGACGGCGGCTACGTGGCGCTGCTCGGTCGCATGGCCGCGAACAAGGGGGTGCATCGGGCGGTCGCGATCGCGCGTATCGCCGGAATGCGCTTGAAGATCGCTGCGAAGATGCGTGAGCCGCACGAGGTTGCCTACTTCGAAGAATTCGTCGAACCTCACCTCGGTGACGACGTCGAGTTCCTCGGCGAGGTCGATGCCGCCGGCAAGCGGGAGCTGCTCGCATCGGCAACCGCACTGCTCAACCCCATCAGTTGGCGCGAGCCGTTCGGCATGGTGATGCTCGAATCACTGGCCTGTGGCACGCCCGTTGTCGGATGCCCGCAGGGCGCAGCCCCCGAGATCGTCGAGCACGGGCTCACCGGCTTCCTCGGCGACAGTGACGCGGAGCTCATCAACGGGTTGCTGTCCATCGATCGGATCGATCGCGCGGTCTGCCGTCAACAGGCTCGGCAACGATTCTCGGTCGAGCGAATGGTCGAGGGCTACGTGACCGTGTTCGAACGCCAGCGCGCCAGGCGACGCAGCAGTTAGCCGGAGGCGGCGGCATCGAGTTGCTCCTGCGTGACACCGCACCGCTTCGCGGACGTGTCGAGGAGCGTGTTGACCGCCTCCGGTCGCGGAACGGCTGCGATTCCGAGGGCCAGCAGATCTGGCTCGGATGTGTTCGCCAGCAGGTCGTCGGCTGCGCAGCGGGCGATCCCGGGATCAACACCGACACCCGTCAACGCATCCCAGAAGGCGCCGGCGACCAGACCAGTCGGCCGGTCGGTCGGACCGGCAGGCAAGGTGTCGCCTGGTGGCAGCGATGTGGTCGACGGGGGAGCGGTCGTCGGTGGGGGGATCGTGGCGGGCGCCTCGACTGTGTCCGACGCGAGGACCTGGGCGGCAGCTGGAGTGTCGTCACGCACGGACGCGACGAGGATGACGATCCCGACCACGGCGATCACCGCGCCACCGACCCAGCCCGTCAGGACCTTGCTGCGCCGTGACCGGTCCGCTCTCGCTGCACCCATCTCGAGGAGGCCGCGACGGTCGGCTTCCTTCACCAGGGGCGGCACGACGACGAGGGCCGACAGCAAGGCGACGGCGATGTTGATGGTCACCACCGTTCCGAAGTCGGAGAGCAACGGCAGCGACGAGAAGATCAACACCGCGAAACCACCCAGCGTCGTCAGCGCCGACGTGAAGAACGCCCGACCGGTTCTGCGGGCTGCCATGTGGGTGCTGACCTCCGGGTCGAGGCCGCGATCACGTTCCTCCGCGTAGCGGGCGATGAGCAGCACCGAGAACTCGGCGCATGTCGCGACGACCAGCGGGCCGCCCACCGTCGACAGCGGGCTGAGTGTGATGTTGAGCACGCGTACCAACACCGCCGACGTGCCGACCGCGACGAGGACCGGGATCATCGTCAGCAGCCCGCGAGCCAGGTCGCGATAGCGCAGCACCACGAACGCCCCGACGAGCAGGAGAGCGACGATGGTCAGCTGGGCGCGATTGGCTGTGATGTTCTTCAACAGCCCGACGCCGACGACAGCGAGCCCGCCGGTGGTGGCAGAGGCCTTGGCCGGCAGCAACGCCCCGGCGCCCGGATCGGCGATGGCCCGGTGCATCTTGTCGAGCACGACGGCCCGCCGATCGAGCGACGACGGACCGACCTGGAAGAGCACCTGTGTCGCATTTCCGTCGTCGGCCACCAGCAGTTGTTGCAAGGCGGGAGGGGCGATGTTGTAGGCCTGCAGCATGTCGAGGCCGGTCGGCGGCAGCGAGGTCGTCTTGGGCACCTCGGCCAGCCAACCGACCGTGGTCGCCAGGCTCGATGCGCCGGCGAGCTCGGCGTTCTCGGTCGACGAGCGCTCGACGAGATCGAACACGAATGCACCCATCTGGTCGGTGAAAACTCCGTTGCTGGGTGCGCCATCGGTCTCGACGAACACGCCGAGCGTCGTTGCGAAGCCGGTCTCCTGCTCGAGGGTGCGAGCGTTCTTGATCGATGCGCTCGACTGATTGGCCCAGTTGATGGGATCGCTCTCGATCCTTGATCCCGTCTCCATGATGAGCCCGATCACCGGCAATGCCACGGCGACGAGCACGAGCGGCAGCACGGCCATCCGCGGCAGGCTCCCGAGGCGATCGACCGTCTTCTCGACCCAGCTCTCGACCGGCTCGGCGATCGTCGGCGATCGTCGCTCGCGGGCCCCGATCACCGCAGTCGGAATGACGACACCGGCGACGAGCAGTGCGACGATCCCGATCGAGAGGAGCACACCGAAGTCCTGGACCATCGGCACCTTCGAGATCTTCACGGTGAGGAACGCGATGACTGCAGCAAACGTCGCCGCGACAAGGGGCGGACCCATGTGCCGCATGGTCGATGCGAACGGATTGCCGTCGTGCTCGAGCCAGCGCTCCTCCTCGATCCGATTCTGAATCTGGATGGCGAACTCGATGCCGAGACCGATCAGGATGGGCAGGCCGGCGATCGTCACCAGCGACAACTTCGTGCCCGTGAAGCCGAAGGCACCGAACCCCCAGGCGATGCCAACTGCCATCCCGACGAGGGGCAGCAGCCGCCAACGGACCTTGAAGGCAACGAGCAGGATCATCATCATGACGACCACGGCGATTCCGCCGAGGACCAACATCCCGCCTTGGAGGTAGTTGTTGATGTCGGTCAGGAACGTCGGTGTGCCTGTGACGATCACCTTGGCGTTCTCGAAGGTTCGGTCTCGTAACACGTCCTGCACAGCGGCAGATCCCTTGGCCAAGGTGTCGAGTGGCGCGTTGCCGACGAGCACTGCGGCGAGTACGGCGTGGCGTCCATCGGGGATGAATGCCTGCAGCGGCTTGCGCACGACCAGCTTGCTGTCGGCCGGAGCCATCAGGTGCTTCTGAGCATCGACGGAAAAGCCGTCGTTGCCGAAGAGGAGGAACTTGACCCAGGCAGGGTTGTCCATGCTCTGCGCACCGGCCGCACCGAGCCGCACCGTGGTGATGACTGCATCCTGCTGGCGAATCGCGGCCGCAGCCGGATCGGGTTCGCGGGTGATCGTGCGGGCGATGATCTCGCTGGCGACACCTTTGGTGATGAGGTCCTGAGTCCACTGCAGCAGCGTCAATGGCGTGACCACCGACTGCACCGCGTCGCTGGCCGCCATGTCGGTTGTGATCTGTGCGAACTGGGTGATGTTGGCCGGCGTGAACAGATCCACCAGCGACTTGCCCTCGTCGACGGTGAACAACACCACCATGTTCTCGCCGCCGAACAGGTTCTGGTAGCGCTCGTTGTCCTTGGCCACTTGGGATGCCGGATCGATGTAGCTGTTCTGCCCGGTCGAGAAGTCGAGGCGCTGCAGGCCGACGCCGAGGCCAAGCGTGACGAGAATGGCGACGAGCAGGGTCACCGCTGTGCGGCGGCTCAGCAGACTTCCGGCGTTGCGCCAGAAGCGGTCCATCACAGGTACTTCTCGGCCGCCGCTTGGACTGCGATGATGATCGGTTCCCACTCGGCGCCCGGCTGGCGAGTAATCGTCACGAAGTCGTTGACGCCGAACACGGTGGCCACGCCTCCCGCCGCGAAGACGTCGTCTATGAACGCGTTGCCGGCTGCATCGGCAGCGCTCTTGGCGTTGAACATCGCCTCCAGCTTGGTGTCGAGCGTGAACTTCGTCGCGTCTGGGTTCGGTGTCGAGGAAGGAGTTGCGGTTGCCACACGAGGAGCGTACGTCGCCGCAGGCATGCTCCCGTCCGGATGCAGGCTCGCTGAGCGAATGGTTCGGCGCGGCGCGATGTGGGTACACCGCGCTATGACCAACCAACCCACGGCCGATGACGGCGTCGGAATCCCGGGCCAGACCACGCCCAGCGACGAGACAACCATGACGGGCGTGCTGGCGGCGTACACACAGGGAGGCTTCGACTCGTCCTTCACCGTGACCGAGGAGTCGCAACTCCAGTGTCACGAATGTGACACGGTCTCCGATCCGCCGATCGTGTCGATGAGCTCACTGCGCCGCCTGGAAGGAGCGTCCGATCCGGACGACATGGTGGCGGTCGTGGCGATCACGTGCCCCTACTGCGGCGCTCAGGGGACCGTCGTGCTCGGCTTCGGACCGATGGCAACTCTGCAGGACTCCGAGGTGTTGAAGGGCCTGCGCGACGATCGTGACGACGCAACTGCGCCGGGCAACTCCGCCCACGGTGAGACGACCGGAGACGACCGCGCGCCCGAGTAGCAGGACCGGCGCCGAGTGCCTCGGTCACGGATGCTTCGAGGCCGGTGCTAGAAAGCGCCGATGCGAGTCGCCATCAGCACCGGTGGTGGCGACGCCCCCGGTCTCAACGCAGTCATACGCTCCGCGACCTTGTGCGCGCTTCGACGCGGATGGGAGGTCATCGGGATCCGCGACGGGTTCAACGGCCTGATGTTCCCCGACCTGTATCAGGAGGGCAGCGGCACGTTCGTGTTCGAGCGTCACATGGTGCGAGGCATCGGCTACCTCGGTGGAACCGTTCTGGGCAGTACCAATCGGGGCAATCCGTGTCGCTTCCCCGTCGAGCAGCCCGATGGAACCGTCGTGCACGAGGACCGCACCGAGCACCTCGTGTCGTTGTTCCGTGATGCAGGGATCGATGCCCTGATAACGATCGGCGGTGACGGATCGCTTGCAATCGGGCAGCGCCTCTTCGAGGCCGGCCTCAGTGTCATCGGTGTCCCCAAGACCATCGACAACGATCTCGACAAGACCGCGGTGACGTTCGGCTTCGACACAGCTGTGGAGGTCGCTACCGAGTCGATCGATCGAATCTTCACGACGGCGACATCGCACAGCAGGGTGTTCGTGGTCGAGGTGATGGGCAGGTACGCGGGGTGGATAGCGCTCAACGCCGGCGTCGCTGCCGGTGCGCATGCGATCTTGATTCCGGAGATCCCGTTTCGGCTCGAATCGGTTGCAGCGATGATCAAGGGTCGCGCCAAGCGTGGCGCCAACTTCGCGATCGTGGTGGTGGCGGAGGGGGCGATACCGAAAGATGGCCAACGCTCTGTGCTCGGCCAGTCGTTCGACCAGGCCGAGCGCCTCGGCGGCGTCGCTCATGCGGTCGCCGGCCGACTGACCGAGCTCACAGGCAAGGAAGCGCGCACGATGGTGTTGGGGCACTTGCTGCGCGGCGGCACACCGACGGCGCACGACCGATTGCTGGCCACCCGATTCGGTGCAGCAGCCGTGCGCGCGCTGGATGAAGGCTTCGATGGTGTGATGGTCGCGCTGAACGAACCGCGCGTCGACTATGTGCCGCTGAAGGACGCGATCGGTTCGATGCGCACCGTGCCGCTCGATTGCGACACAGTGCTGGCGGCGCGCGACATCGGGATCAACTTCGGAGACGACCTCTAGGGCCGGTCGCTGAAGGCAGGATCAGCGGGGGGTGGGTGCCGAACGGCGTCCGCCGCCCGAGCCACGTGCCGAACCGGAGCTGCGGCCACCAGAGCGTGCCTTCTGGGGCGGGCCGCCGGGGCGACCACCGCTGCGTGGCCCGGCATCTCGCGACGAGCTTGCACCCTGTCCGCGGCGACGTCCGGGTTGCGAAGGGCGCTGCCGTGTTGTTTCGGCATCCTCGGGACGTTGCGCACGAGGGGCCACCTTCGGTGCCGTCGGGCCCGTGAGCTCGACCAGGAGAGGATGGTTCGGGGTGACGTTGGTGACCGTCGGTGTGATACCGGCAGCGCGGGCCAGCGAGCGGACATCGCCCGCTTGATCCGGGGTCATGACCGTGGCGACGATGCCTTCGGCGCCGGCGCGAGCCGTGCGACCCGAGCGGTGCAGGAAGGCTTTGTGCTCGGCCGGGGGATCGACGTGGATGACCAGCGCGATGTCGTCGACGTGGATGCCACGAGCGGCGATGTCGGTGGCGACGAGAACACGAACGTGACCGCTGCTGAAGTCGGCCAGGTTGCGCTCGCGCGCACTCTGCGACAGGTTGCCGTGCAACTCGACGGCCGGGATGCCCGCCGCACACAGTTGCTTCGCCAACTTCTTGGCGCCGTGCTTGGTACGCATGAACAGCAGCGAACGATCCAGCCCGCTGGCCAACGCGCTGACGACGGCTGCCTTGTCGCCGGCGGCGACGGCGAGCACATGGTGCGTCATCGTGTTGACCGACGAGACCTCGGGATCGACGGAGTGCACGATGGGGTTGACGAGGTATTGGCGCACGAGGCCGTCGATGGCCTTGTCGAGCGTTGCCGAGAAGAGCAGGCGCTGGCCGCCGACCGGGGTTGCATCGAGGATGCGCTTCACGCCGGGCAGGAAGCCGAGGTCGGCCATGTGGTCGGCCTCGTCGAGCACCGTCACTTCGACAGCGTCGAGACGGCAGTGCCGCTGAGCGATCAGGTCTTCGAGCCGGCCGGGGCAGGCGACGACGATGTCGACGCCGTGACGCAGTGCCGACACCTGAGGGCCTTGGCCGACGCCGCCGTACACGGTCGCAACTCGGAGTGACATCGCCTCTGCCAACGGCTTCAACGACGTCATGACCTGATTGGCGAGTTCACGGGTAGGCACCAGGATCAACGCACGCGGACGGCTCGATTCCCGGCGCTTGCCGCTGGCCGCAAGCCGGGCGACGATCGGCAGGGCGAACGCGATGGTCTTGCCGCTCCCGGTCTTGCCGCGACCCAACACGTCGTGACCCTCGAGCGAGTCGGGGAGTGTCGCGGATTGGATGGGAAAGGCGGTGAAGACCTCACGGTCGGCGAGCGCCTTGATGAGGGGGGCCGGCACGCCGAGCGCGACGAAGTCGGTGATGTAGTCGATCGGGGCAAGCGGCGTGACCGGTGTCGAAGGCGTCGCTTCGGGACGTACCGGGAAACCCTGTTCGGGGGTGCGGGGGGAACGATCGGCGCCGGAATGGCGGCCGCCGTTGCGACGGCGCGCGCCGCGGTTGCTGGAGGTTGATGTGGTCATTGTGGGGGATTCCTTTATGGGTTGTTGGCCGTGGATGCAAAGAC
>JBDTYA010000194.1:0-42942 GCA_040005915.1 Ilumatobacteraceae bacterium | reverse complement strand
GGGTTCCGTCGCGCGACCCGAAACAACTGCCGCTGTGCGAGGCGTGCAAGAGCGTGTACGAGATGTACCGGATGTTCAACGACGGCCTCAACAACTCGCCCGACGAGTGACGAGCAACCCGACCGAATCGACCGGCACCGACGGGTTGCGAATCCGCGAGGCGGTTCGGGGCCTGGTGATCGACACCGCGCAACGGGTCCTGTTGGTGCGCTTCGAGTTCCCCTCCGCAACCCGTTGGGCTCTACCGGGCGGCGGGCTCGAACCTGGAGAGACCCATGTCGATGCACTGCACCGCGAACTCGACGAAGAGGTGGGTCTCGTCGATGCCGACATCGGCCCGCAGATCTGGCGCAGGCTGCACATCGTGCCGTTCCTCAACGGCGACTTCGACGGTCAACGCGAACGGATCCACCTCATCCGCTGCGACCCGTTCGATCCCGTTCCACGGCTGTCGTGGGAGCAGATGAAGGCCGAGTTCGTGCACGAGTTGCGTTGGTGGACGCTCGACGAGATCGCCGCGAGCGACGCCCAGTTCGTCCCCGGCGAGCTGCATGCTCTGCTGGGATCTGTGCTGCGCGACGGGCCGCCGACCGACCCCGTCGACGTCAGCGCCCGACGGCCGGACGAATAGGGTCGGCGTCGATGCTGTTCAGCGCCGACTCGTGGCCCGGCATCGCCGATGGCACGCTCACCGTGACATTCCGGTCATGGGCCCGACCACAGGCCAAGGTCGGCGGTCGCTACCGAGTCGGCGGGATGCTGATCGAGGCCACCACTGTCCGGCAGGTGGTGACCGCCGAGATCACGGCCGAGGATGCGCGAAACGCCGGCGCCGCCGCTCTGGAGACACTGCTCGCACGGCTCGGCGATCACGACCACGTGTGGCGCGTCGACTTCGTCCACGTCGGGCCCGACGATCGCATTGCCCGGCGCAACGACACGTCCGAGAACGATCTCGTCGATGTGCTCGAGCGGTTGAGGCGGCTCGATCGCAACGGCGCCTGGACCCGTTCGACGTTGCAGCTGATCGAGCGCTACCCGGGCATCGTCTCGACCACCCTCGCCCGTCATGCCGGGCAGGATCGACCGGCCTTCAAGCTCAACGTACGCAAGTTGAAAGAGCTCGGCCTGACCGAGAGCCTGGAGATCGGCTACCGGCTCTCGCCACGCGGCGAGGCCGTGTTGCGTTCGGATCCTCGATAGCGGATACGCCCGATCCGTGACGTGACGGGTGACCGCGCCGCGGCGGGAGAACATGCCGACTCGACAGTTTGCCCAGCTCGATCAACGGCTACCGTGCCCGGCGTGTCAGCCCCATTGTGTGTCATCGGCGACTTCGCCTGGGACGTCTTGATTCGCACGAACAGCAAGTTGTTGACTGGTGGCGACACGTTCGGCGAGGTGATGCTGAGCCCCGGCGGCAGTGCCGCAAACGTCGCAGTGTGGGCCAAGCGGTGCGGCCTCGGCACCGAGTTCATCGGCAAGATCGGCCGCGATCGCTTCGGCCAACTCGCCCAGGAGGACCTCGACAGGGAACAGGTGACCGCCCACTTCGTGGAATCCGACGAGCACCTCACCGGATGTGTGGCGGTCTTCGTCGATCAGACCGGCGAGCGTTCGATGGTCTCGGGCCGTGGCGCCGACTTCTATCTGCTCCCGTCGGAGATCCCGAAGGACTCGGTTCGCCATGCGCGGCACCTGCACATGACCGCGTGGTCCTTCTTCGTCGATCCGCCCCGCGCCGCGGCGCGCGCTGCCGCCCGACTCGCCAGCGAGAGTGGGGCCACACTGTCGTTCGATCCCGGCTCGTTCCAGATGATCGAGGAGATGGGTGTTCCCCAGTTCCTGGCGGTGACCCAGGACCTCGGCATCGATGTGTTCCTGCCCAACTACCAAGAGGGCGAAGTGCTGACCGGCCTCGACGAGCCCGAGGCGATCGCCGCTGCCCTCGCCAAGCTGTATCCCCAGGCCCTGATCATGCTGAAGCTCGACGCCGATGGCGCTCTGGTGTACGACGGCGGCGTCGCCACGCACGTGCCGCCGGCCACCAACAACCTCGTCGATGCCACCGGCGCCGGCGACTCGTTCGCCGGAGGCTTCCTGGCCCGGTACCTCAGCGGCGTGTCGGCCGTCGACTCGGCACGGTTCGCCACCTCGATCTCGGCGTGGGTGATCGAGCACCTCGGCGCGCGCCCCGAACCCGACGCCCGCCTGCGGACGATCCTGCAGACTCCCTGACATCGCCGACCGGCCCGCGCGACTGGCAGGCTGAGGCGATGACGACGTCCGCCGACCGATTCCGATCCCTGCACACCGAAGGCACCTTCGTGATGCCGAACCCGTACGACATCGGGTCTGCCCGCCTGCTGGCGGCATTGGGTTTCCCCGCGTTGGCATCGACCAGCTCCGGGTTCGCGGCGACGCTCGGCAGGCTCGACATGATGGTCACGCGCGAGGAGCTCATCGTTCACGTCGGCTCTCTCGCGACGGCGACCGGACTTCCACTGAACGTCGACTCCGAACGGTGTTACGCCGACGATCTGCCGGGCGTCACCGAGACGGTGGAACTGTTGGCGGATGCCGGCGCGGCCGGGTGCTCGATCGAGGATTGGAACCCGGCGACCAAGTCGATCGACCCCATCGGCATCGCCGCGGAGCGCGTCGGGGCGGCGGCGGCCGGCGCGGCGAAAACGGGACTGGTGTTGACCGGGCGCTGCGAGAACCACCTCCATGGCATCAACGACCTCGACGACACCATCGCCCGGTTGCGGGCGTACGTCGCCGCCGGTGCCGAGGTCGTCTACGCTCCGGGCCTCGTCGACCTCGACCAGATCGCCGCGTTGGTGAGGGCCGTCGGTGTCCCCGTGAACGTCCTGATCCTCCCGGGAGGCCCCGGCGTCTCGCAGTTGGGCGGCGCCGGTGCTCGCCGCATCTCGACCGGCGGCCTGCTGTCACGCATCTCCCACGGCGCGATGGTCGCCGCCGCCGAGCGCTTGCGCGACGACGGCGTGATCAACACCAACGAGCCGTTCCTCTCGGGCAAGCTCACTGCCGAGGCGCTGCACGACTGACCCAGGCCAGCGTTCTCCATGAAGGCAAGGACGCGCGAAGTCGGTTCGCGCCGCCTCGCACAGCCTGACGGCGTCAGGCGGCCGGCGGCTTGTCGCTGACCAGTGGGTGTTGGATGGTGACCCGGTAGTGCACGCCCAGCGACAGGTCGTTGGAGTGGCAGCTGAAACTGAGGTATGGCCAGCCCATTCCCGGTGACTGCTCGGACTCGACCAGCCTGACGCCGATGTCAGCGATCCCGTACGTGGTCGCCATCTGCGTGCGACCATCGACGACGACCTGGGTCAGGTTCGCCTCGGCGACGGCGATGGCGCCGTCGAACGCGATGCCGAAGGCTTCGGGAACGTAGAAACCTACGGGCGCGCCGGGTTGCTCGGGCGTGGTGCGCACGACGATGCCGCGCTGCTGCGCCGGTGCGACCACCACCACGCCGCTGAGGACGATCACCCGGATGCGCTTGCCGTCGATGTCGCGCACGAGATGCTGCAACGTCGGTTGCGGCGCGGCGTTCTGCAAGACGTAATCCATCGTCGTGACCTCCCTCGCCACGACTGTAGACGAGCCTTCGCGCCGTTCAGTGGAGGTTCAGCGAAAGTCGCGGCTGGCCATCGAGGCCGCTATCGGCAGGAGGGTGAGCTCGTCGGCAACGATGTTGATGACACCTTCGGCGCGTTCGAGACGGCCGCGTATCAACAGCGCCGGAGCACTGCGGGCGATGGTGCGATAGCGGGCCCAACATCCCTTCGACACGACGACGTTGATGAGCCCCGTCTCGTCCTCGAGGTTCATGAACGTGACGCCTTGAGCAGTCATCGGCCGCTGGCGATGGGTGACGAGCCCGGCGATCAACACCTTGCTCTTCGGCGCGCAGTCCCACAAACCCTTCGCCGTCACGACACCGCGGCTACGGAGCTCCTCGCGCAGGAACTTGGTTGGGTGGCCATTCGGCGCCACACCTGTGGCCCACAGATCCGCGACCGCCGTCTCCATCGGATCCATCCCCGGCAACCGCGGCGATCGCTCCCCCGTGATGATCCCCTGCAAACGATCAGTCCGCGACTGCACGGCCGCGCCGACCGCCCACAGTGCCTCACGACGTTCGAGCCCGAAGCACTGCTCGAACAGGCCGGCGGTGGCCATCGCCTCGAGTTGTTGCAACTGCAACGACGGCACCCTGCGCACCAGATCCTCCAGCGACTCGTATCCGGACCGCGATGAGAGATGTGCGCCGGCGTCGGGCTCATCTCTCATCGCCTGGATCTCTTGGGCCAGTTCGCTGCCTATGCCGCGGACCGCGCCGATCCCCAATCGGACGGCGACACCGCCGACCGACTCGGCACACGGCTCCAAGGTCGCCGCCGCCAGCGACGCGTTGAGATCCGGAGACCGCACGACGACACCGTGCCGCGCCGCGTCCTGGGCCAGTGAGTGCGGGCTCCAGAACCCCATCGGCTGGGCGTTGAGCAACGCCGCACAGAAAGCCGCGGGCTCGTGGAACTTGATCCAAGCGGAGGCGTAGACGAGATACGAGAAGCTGACGCTGTGCGACTCGGGAAAGCCATAGTTGGCGAAGGCGGCCATCTTGGTGAAGATCTCGTCGGCGACATCGCCGGTGATGTTGCGCTCGGCCATGCCGTCGTACAACCGAGCTTTCAGTTTCTCCATGCGCGCCTTGCTGCGCTTCGAGCCCATCGCCTGGCGGAGCTCGTCGGCCTCGGTGGCCGTGAAACCGGCGACGTCGATGGCCATCTGCATCAGCTGCTCCTGGAACAGCGGCACGCCCAGCGTCTTGCCCAGTGAGTTCTCCAGCAGTGGGTGCAGATAGGTGATGGGCTCCAGGCCGTTACGGCGGCGGATGTAGGGGTGCACCGATCCGCCCTGGATCGGCCCGGGACGGATGAGTGCGACCTCAACCACCAGGTCGTAGAAGCGGCGCGGCTTCAAACGCGGCAGCGTTGCCATCTGGGCACGCGATTCGATCTGGAACACACCGACCGTGTCGGCGCGGCACAACATCGAGTACACGTCGTCCTCTTGCGGGATCGTGGCCAGATCCACCTCGTAGCCGCGGTGATCGCGGATAAGGTCGACGGCGTAGTGCAGGGCGCTGAGCATGCCGAGGCCCAACAGGTCGAACTTCACCAACCCGGCCGCGGCGCAATCGTCCTTGTCCCACTGCAACACGCTGCGCTTGGCCATGCGACCCCACTCCACCGGACACACCTCGATCACCGGGCGATCGCAGATGACCATGCCGCCGGAGTGGATGCCGAGGTGTCGCGGCGCATCCTCGATCTCCGCCGCCAGCTCGAGCACCGCGGCGGGGATGCCGTGATCGGGTTGGTCGGCAGTGGTCGACACGTTGCCCCATGCGTCGATCTGCTTGCTCCACGCATCCTGTTGACCCGGCGCGTAGCCCAGCGCCTTGGCCATGTCGCGCACCGCCGACCGCGCCCGATAGGTGATGACGTTGGCCACCTGCGCGGTGTGGTGCCGGCCGTAGCGCTGGTACACGTACTGGATCACCTCTTCGCGGCGATCGCTCTCGATGTCGATGTCGATGTCGGGCGGCCCATCGCGTTCGGTCGACAGGAACCGCTCGAACAGCAGGCCCAACGAGACAGCGTCGGCCTTGGTGATGCCCAGCGCGTAGCACGCCGCGCTGTTGGCCGCGCTGCCGCGGCCCTGGCAGAAGATGTTGGCCCGGTTGCAGAACTCGACGAGATCCCACACCACCAGGAAGTAACCGGCGAAACCGAGGTGCTCGATGACGTGGAGCTCGTGGTCGATCGTCTTCCAGGCCCTGGCGCGCAGCGACAGGTCTTCGTGGGTCGCCGGGCGATCGCCGTACCGATGGCGGCCGCCCTTCTCGACGAGATCGCGGAGATACTGCATCTCACCGAGCGGGGTGCCGTCAGGACCCGCGGGACACGGGAACGGCGGCAGGTTCGGCGCCACCAGAGAGAGATCGAACGCGGCCGCCCGGCCGATCTCGGCAGCGGCCTCGACAACGCCCGGATAGCGCAGGAACCGGCGGGCCTGCTCGGCGCCGCTGCGAAGATGCGCACCCGTCGATGCCGGCAACCACGGGTCGAGCTGATCGAGGCTGCGCCTGGCGCGCACCGCAGCGATCGCTGTCGCCAACCTACGTTGCGACGGCGTCGCGTAGTGCACGTTGTTGGTGGCAACACACGAGAGATCGTGCCGTGCCGCGAGTTCGGCCAAGGCATCGTTGCGCGCCGAGTCGAGCGGATCCCCGTGATCCCACAGCTCCACCACCACCCGCTCGCGCCCGAACAGCTCGATCAACCGCTGCAACTGCCTGGCGGCCGCCGCAGGGCCATGATCCATCAGCGCCGACGGCACAGCGCCCTTGCGGCAACCGGTCAACACCCAGCAGTGCCCGGCGATCACATCGGCGATGTCGAGCATGGTGAACCGCGGCGCGCTCTTCTCGCCGGCCAGGTGCCCGAGGCTGAGGGCGCGAGCCAGCTTGGCGTACCCACCGGGCCCATCGGCCAACACGAGCAGATGATCGCCGTGCGGATCGGGAGCATGGTGATCGGGCACCAGACCGGTAGCGATCTGTCGCTGCGTGTCGTCTTCGCTGAGCACCTGACGAGTGGTGCCGGCGCCCAGTGTGATCTCGGCACCGAACACGGTCGGCAGGCCGACGGCCCGAGCCGCTTCGGCGAACCGCACCACGCCGTAGAGGCCGTCGTGGTCGGTGACGGCCAACGCCTCGAGGCCGAGGCGGGACGCCTCCTCCGCCAGTTGCTCGGGGTGCGAGGCGCCGTCGAGGAACGAGAAGTTGGTGTGGCAGTGCAGCTCGGCATAGGGCACCGCCGGCGAGTCGGGACGCATGAGGGGACGGGTGGCATCGGGCTCGCCGGGCGGCAGGTACGGCTGGCGTTTGCGGCTCCAGGCAGGGCCGTCGCCCCCGGCGTTCCAAGACGGC
This sequence comes from Ilumatobacteraceae bacterium, assembly GCA_040005915.1. Classification (GTDB taxonomy): domain Bacteria; phylum Actinomycetota; class Acidimicrobiia; order Acidimicrobiales; family Ilumatobacteraceae; genus JAENVT01. The sequence goes on along the minus strand of JBDTYA010000194.1, from coordinate 35,915 downwards.
GAACCCGGGGCACGACCATCTTTGCCGCGGCTCGGCACCGGCCGGTCGGCCGGTTTGTCGGAGAGGGTTGCTTCCAACTCCCACCACGGCATGCTCGGGTTGTTGAACCCCATAGGACTCTCGACGATATCGAACACCCGTTCGATCGGTCAAGTGCCGCCTCGGCGTGACCGCACGGTACGCGAACCTGCCGCTCGGCGTTTGACGCCTCCGGCCCCGTTGTGGGGCGCCAGGCGTCAAACGCATTGGTCGTCCTCGTTCGATTGACGGCTGCGGCCCCCATACGGGGCGCCCGGCGTCAAACGGTCAGCGGATGGCGAGGCCGGTGTCGAGGTCGAAGAGGTGCAGCTGCGAGGGGTTGACCAACAGGTGAGCGGTGTCGTCGAGCTTCAACGGAGTGGCCGGTGGAAGGCGGACCGACACGGACTGGACGGGCTTCTCGCCCTCCATCGCATCGCGGGTGGCCTCGGTGTCGACACCGTCGGCGTCGACATCGAGGTGCAGGATGACCTCGGAGCCGAGACCTTCGCGAACCGTGACCTTGCCACTGAGGGTGTTGGCCGCGCCGGGTACTGCGTCCTGTGTCAAGTGCTCGGGGCGGATCCCCACTGCAACGTCGCGGCCGTTGTACTCCGCGAGGCCGGCCGGGGCCTCGGCCATCGCGATCGTCGCACTGCCGAGGCGCAGCGTGCCGCCGCCGGCGCCGGCCTCGTACCGGCCGCGCAGCAGGTTCATCTGCGGTGACCCGATGAACGCGGCGACGAACAGGTTGTCGGGGTGGTCGTACAGGTTCTGCGGCGAGTCGACCTGCATCAAGGTGCCCTTCGACATCACCGCCACGCGGTCGCCCATGGTCATCGCCTCGATCTGGTCGTGCGTGACGTAGACCGTGGTGACGTTGAGGTCGTGCTGGATCTTGGCGATCTCCGCACGCATCTGCACGCGCAGCTTGGCGTCGAGGTTCGACAGCGGCTCGTCCATCAAGAACGCCTGCGGCTGGCGGACGATGGCGCGACCCATCGCCACGCGCTGACGTTGCCCGCCCGACAACTGTGCAGGGCGCCGATCGAGGTTGTCGGTGAGCTCCAACGTGCGAGCCGCGTCGGCGACGCGCCGCTCGATCTCATCCTTCGGCATCTTCTGCAGCTTCAACGCGAACGCAATGTTGTCGCGCACGGTGAGATGCGGGTACAGGGCGTACGACTGGAAGACCATCGCGATGTCGCGATCCTTCGGCTCGAGTTCGTTGACCACGCGATCGCCGATGCGCAGCTCACCGCCACTGATCGACTCGAGGCCGGCGATCATCCGCAGCGCCGTGGACTTGCCGCAACCCGACGGACCGACGAGGACCAGGAACTCGCCGTCGTCGATCGCGAGCGACAGACCGGTAACCGCTTGAAACCCGTTGTCGTACACCTTGTCGATGTCGTTGAGCGTGATCGTTGCCACAGGACCCCCATCCTTCACCAGTTCGGCATGTGCGCCGGAAGTCTTGCATAGGTCTTTCCCTCCGGCGAACAGCATGCTAGGGTCGCCTGGTGGAAGTTCTCAAGAATTTCCACAATTTTCCACCACGTCCATCGACGTGATCCGTTCCTGAGGGGGAAATTCATGAAGACACGCACAGGCGCGTACAGCGCGCTTTGTATGGCCGGCGTCCTGCTCGTTGCCGCATGTGGCAGCGACAGCAAGACATCGGACACGGCAGCACCGTCGGTCACCGCAGCACCGGGCGCCACCAGCGCACCCGGCGGCACGACGGCAGCACCTGGCGCCACCACGGGTGGGGCAACCGGAGACAGCTTGCTCAACGGCACGATCAAGTGCACGCAGCAGTACGCCGGCAAGGAAGTGCACATCTTCTCGCCGGTGCGCGACACCGATACCGACAAGGGTGCAACGCGTCTGGCCGGAGGGTACAAGCCGCTCACGGATTGCACCGGCCTCAAGATCGTGTACGACGGCACCGACCAGTTCGAAACCGAAGTCAAGGTGCGCGTCGACGGTGGCAACCCGCCAGACCTGATCGACTTTCCGCAGCCCGGTGGCTTCCTCGACCTCATCAAGAAGGGTCAGGTCTTCCCGTTCCCCGATGCGTTGGGTGCAGCCGTGACTGCAGACAACGTCGCCGGTTGGCCCGAACTGGCCACGGTCGACGGCAAGGTCTACGGCGTGCCGGCACGAGCCAACATCAAGTCGCTCGTGTGGTACAGCCCGAAGATGTTCGCCGACAAGGGCTACAAGATCCCGACCACGCTCGAGGACCTGACCACGCTGTCCGACCAGATCGTCAAGGACGGCGGAATCCCGTGGTGCGTCGGCATCGAGTCAGGTGTCGCCACCGGCTGGCCGATCACCGACTGGTTCGAAGACTTCATGATGCGCATCAACGGCCCCGACGTGTACGACCAGTGGGTCCAGCACAAGATCCCGTTCAACGACCCGAAGGTGAAGGCAGTTGCCGACGCCGTCGGTGCGTTCGTCAAGAACCCCGCCTACATCGGCGGCGACAACGCGGTCAAGGCTGAAGCCACGACGAAGTTCCAAGAGGGCGGCTTCCCGATCCTCCAGGGCAACTGCTACATGCACAAGCAGGCCAGCTTCTACTCGACGATCTGGCCGGAAGGCACGAAGGTCGGCCCGGATGGCGCCGTCAACACCTTCTACCTCCCGGTGAAGGCCGGCGATCCGAAGTACATGCTGGGTGGCGGCGACCTCATCGCCGCCGGCACCAACAAGCCGGAGACGTTCGATGCCCTGGCCTACACGAACTCGTCCGAGTACCAGGCGGCGATCGTGGCCGACGGCGAGATCAGCCTGTCGACCCGCAAGGACTTCGACACCTCCAACTTCAGCGACCCGGTGATCAAGGGCTTCGCGGACCTGTTGAAGGCCTCCGACGTGTTCCGCTTCGACGGTTCCGACATGATGCCCGCAGCAATCGGCTCCGGCGCCGAGTGGAAGGAAGTGACCGCCTGGATCGCAGGTGGAAGCACCGACGACATGCTGAACAACATCGAAGCAGCATGGAAGGCGCTGCCCGCCGGCTGACGTTCGGCGAGCAACACAGAAGTACGTAATGTTGGTTGCCTGCAGGTCCTCCGGGATCTGCAGGCAACCGTGTTTGGGGGTAGCCGTCAGTACGGAAGAGTTGGGGGGAATTGCGCATGCGTGACGTGTTGAACACACTGCTCACGGTCGCCATCGGGTTGGGGTTGCTCGTCGTCGCGCTGCTCGTGATCTACGGACTGACGTCGCTGCTGCCGGGACGATGGAAGGAACGCGGCAAGATCACGGTCTTCCTGTTCCCGGCGCTGTTCGTGATCTTCATCGGTTTGCTGGTGCCCGCAGGCCGCACGATCTACAAGAGCCTGTTCATCGACAAGACCATCCCGCAGTTCAAGTGGTTCGCCAACTACGGCGAGATCTTCTCCCGCAAGGACACCCGCTTGACGGTGATCAACAACCTGACGTGGGTTGTGGTCGGCACGGTCGCCACCACCGTCCTGTCGCTGGCCATCGCCCGCTTCGCCGATGGGATGAAGGGCGAGAAGGTGGCCAAGTCGTTGATCTTCCTTCCGGCGGCGATCTCGCTGGCCGGTGCCGGAATCATCTGGCGCTTCGTCTACGCCGGCCCGCCCTTCAAGGTCGGCCTGCTGAACCAGGTCACCAAGTCGATCCCGGGGTTGCCGAACAGCGTCGGCGGCGACGGTGATCACCTGTGGCTGCTCGAACGCGGCATCGCCGGGGTCACGCCGCCGGCGACCGCTCCCGGTTTCAACACGTTCTTGTTGATCGTCGTGTTCATCTGGGCGTCTGCGGGCATCTCCACCGTCATCCTCTCGGCGGCGATCAAGGGTGTGCCCGACTCGTTGATCGAGGCGGCCCGGGTCGATGGCGCCACCAACCGCCAGGTGTTCTACAAGGTCACACTCCCGTACATCCGGGCCACCATCGTCACGGTCGCCACGCTCACGACCATCGCCGCCCTGAAGGCGTTCGACATCGTCGCGGCGATGACCGGCGGCAACTTCGGCACAAGCACATTGGCGAACGACTTCTACAACACCATCTTCCTGCAAGGCCGGGAAGGGCTCGGCTCGGCAATGGCCGTGTTGATCTTCATCCTGGTCATCCCGGTTGTCATCATCAATCGTCGCTCGCAGCGGCGCGCAGAGGAGTTGATGGGCGCATGAGCATCGTCGAGCAAGCCCCGGTCGCTGCCACCGGCATCGAACTACCGCCAGGGCCACCGGTCTTCGAGGAGCCGATGGGCCGCTCGGCCAGCGCCGCACTGTCCAGCAAGACCGGGCGCAAGGTCGTCTACCTCCTCGTGTTCCTGTGGACGATCCCCACCTTCGGCGTGTTCGCCTCGTCGTTCCGCGACGAGATCGCCGTCAAGTCCACCGGGTGGTGGACCGTCTTCTGGAACCCGCACCTCACCCTGCAGAACTACAAGAGCGTGCTGCAGAGCGGCGGCGGCGGCGACAACCTCTCGCACTTCTTCTTCAACTCGGTTCGAATCACGGTTCCCGCCACGGTGATCTCCGTCGGGATCGCCCTGCTCGCTGCATACGCGTTCTCGTGGATGACGTTCAAGGGTCGCGAATGGCTCTTCGTCGCGGTCATCGGCATGCTCGTCGTGCCGCTGCAGATGTCTCTGGTCACGCTCAGCCGGCTGTTCAACGGTGGAGCCCACATCGGCACGTTCACGATCTTCCCCGACCTCAACCTCAGCAACTCGGTCGTCCCGATCTGGATCGCGCACACCTGCTTCGGCATGCCGTTCTGCATCTTCATCCTGAAGAACTTCGTGTCGTCGTTGCCGCGCGAGATCATCGAGGCGGCGCGTGTCGATGGCGCGAGCCACCTCGACATCTTCCGCAAGCTCGTGCTGCCGTTGTCGGTCCCCGCAGTCGCGTCGTTGTCGATCTTCCAGTTCGTCTACATCTGGAACGACCTGCTGATCGGGCGCATCTTCGGCGGCTCCAACAACCTGCCGATCATCGCCAAGCTGGTGGAGGTCTCGGGCTCGAGAGGGCAGTCCTGGCACCTCCTCACCGCTGCCGCGTTCATCTCGATGATCATGCCGCTGATCGTGTTCTTCTCTCTGCAGCGTTACTTCGTTCGCGGATTGCTCGCCGGTTCAGTCAAGGGATGAGTAGGCCGCGGACCGACGCGGACATCGACGCTCTCGTCGACTCACTCACACTCGACGAGCAGGTCTCGTTGCTGGCCGGCTCCGACTTCTGGCACACGGTCCCCATCGAGCACGCCGGCATCCCGACGATGCGCGTCAGCGACGGGCCGGCGGGAGCCCGCGGCACGTTGTTCGAGGGCGGGCCGGCGTCGGTCAACGTGCCGTGCGGTACGTCCCTGGCTGCGACGTGGGATCCGCCACTGGTCGACGAGATCGGGCATCTGTTGGGACTCGAAGGTCGCGCCAAGGGTGCCAGGATGCTGCTGGCGCCGACCGTCAACCTGCACCGGACGCCGGTCGGCGGCCGCAACTTCGAGTGCATGAGCGAGGACCCCTACCTGACGGCGCGCATCGCTGTCGCCTACGTGCGCGGGCTGCAGGCGGAGGGCGTCGCCGCGTGCATCAAGCACTTCATCGGCAACGACACCGAGTTCGAACGCAACAGCATCGACTCGCGCATCGACGAGCGCACGCTGCGCGAGCTGTACATGGTTCCGTTCGAGGCCGCTGTGAAAGAGGCCGGCGTGCTGGCGGTCATGACGTCGTACAACCGCATCAACGGCCCCTGGGCTGCCGACAGCGTGGCAATGGTCCACGACGTGCTCCGCGGCGAGTGGGGCTTCGACGGCCTGGTGGTCAGCGACTGGTTCGGCCTGCACTCGACCACCGAGGGAGTCGCCGCCGGCCTCGATCTGGAGATGCCCGGGCCCACCATCCACCGTGGCCACAAGCTGATCGAAGCCGTCGCCGCCGGCCAGGCATCGGCTGCCGACGTACGCCGCTCGGCACGCCAGGTGCTGTCCACGATGTTGCGTCTCGGTGCCTTCGACGACGGGCAGCCCGGGCCGGAGTTGACGCGCGATCTACCCCAGGAACGCGCGCTCGTACGCCGCGCCGGCGCCCAGGGAATGGTCCTGCTGCGCAACGAGCGCGTCGGCGGCGCGAGTGGCGAGGCGTTGCTGCCGTTGCGCGTCGGCGACCTTCGTCGCGTCGCGGTGATCGGGCCCAATGCTGCGCGCGGCCAGACCGAAGGAGGCGGCAGCGCGCACGTGCGCGCCACGCACATCTCCCACCCGCTCGAGGCGTTGTCGACGCGACTTGGCCGTAGTGGTGTGGAGGTGATGCATGCGGTCGGGTGCCCGACCCACAAGCGACTCCCCACGCTGTCGCCGGCGCTGTGCACCCCGTTCGTCGTCGACCTATTCCGCTCCCTCGACGGTGCGCAGACCGCGGGCGCCGAGCCCGACGCGTCGACGACGGCTACTTCGAGCCGGCTGATGTGGATGACCGACCCGATCGATGCGTCGGTGCCCACGGCCGGCAGCGCCGCACCCGGGTTCTCGGTGAGGTTCCACACCACGTTCACACCCGACGTCCCGGGCACCTGGCAGTTCGGCGTCAGTGCAGTGGCCGACGCGTCGATGATCGTCGACGGGCAGGTCGTGGTCGACAACACCGGCGTGCAGGCCGGTGGTTCGTTCTTCGGGATCGGCAAGGCCGAGCAGATCGGCACGATCGATCTCGCGGCCGGCCAGGCGTATCCACTCGAGGTCGTCATGCGCCGCCCACCGACCGACAACGCGCTCAGCGGCCTCAACATCGGTGCGTTCGCGCCGAGCAAAGTGGATCCGGTGGCCGAGGCCATCGAGGTCGCCGCCGCCGCAGACGTGGCCATCGTGATCGTCGGCACCAATGCCGATTGGGAGAGCGAAGGCTACGACCGCGACACCATGGACCTGCCCGGTCGCCAGGACGAACTGATCGCCGGCGTCGCCCAGGCCTGCGCCAACACCATCGTGGTCGTCAATGCTGGTTCGCCGGTGTCGATGCCGTGGATCGACGACGTCGACGCGGTCGTCTTCACCTGGTTCCCCGGCCAGGAGATGGGCGACGCGCTGGTCGACGTGCTGATCGGAGATGTCGAGCCGCAGGGCCGGCTGCCGGTGTCGTTCCCGGCCCGCCTCGCGGACACGCCGGCGTTCGAACACCATCCAGGCCGCAACGGCGTGGCCAACTACCTCGAAGGCCGGCTGATCGGCTATCGGTGGTACGACACCGTGGGGCGCCAGCCGCTGTTCCCGTTCGGGTTCGGACTCGGTTACGCCGAGGTCTCCATCTCTGCAGCGCGCATCATCGGCAACCGTACGCGGCCGACCGGCGTCGAGGTCGACGTCGCCAACGACTCGGCGCGCGATGGCGTGCAGATCGTGCAGGTGTACGCCGCCAGGATCGGCGGCGCCGAGCGGCGCGGCGACGAGCCCGCCCAACAGCTCGTCGGGTTTGCCAAGGTCGGCGTGCCGGCACATGGCACCACAACGGTTACGGTCGACATCGATCCTCGGGCGGCGCACACGTGGAGCGTCGCCGATCACGATTGGGTGCGCGCCGACGGCGACTACGAGCTGCGCATCGGTACGTCGTCACGGGACACCGCAGTGCGGCTTCCAATCGGCTGATCCGCCCGGGTTCGCGAGATCCCCTCGTGGAAATCCGATGGAAACCCTACGACGGACGAATGGACGCAACCGCTCCTGTTCGACGCTCAGTGGGCAGGCGACAACCATACGCAGGTATCGGACGGCAGATGGGTCGCCGTCGTATCGGGCTGGGTGGCCAGGATCACGCTGCGCCCGGCGACCAGGTCAGCCGGCAGATCGACTGCCTCACCACCGACGTTGGTGACGACGAGCACCCCATCGCGCTCGAACGCCAGCACTTCACCGAGGTCGACGTCGACGTCGATCCACTTCAGCGTTCCCGTCAGCAACGGGCGGTGCGCCAGCAGCGTGCGATACCACGCCAGCATCGAGTCCGCGGTGGCGACCTCGCGCTCGACGGAATGCTCCCCCCAGTCGTCGGGCTGGGGCAGCCACGGGGTAGCCGGGGTCGGTGAGAAACCGAACGCCGTAGCAGGGTCGGTGGTCCAGGGCAGCGGGACGCGGCAGCCGTCGCGTCCGAGCTCGGCTCCGTCGGTACGGATGAACAGCGGGTCCTGCCGGGCGTCGGCCGGCATCTCGAGGTACTCCTCGAGACCGAGCTCCTCGCCCTGGAACAGGTAGAGCGCGCCGGGCAGGGCGGCGGTCAACGTGATCGCGGCGCGGGCCCGGCGGCGGCCGAGCGCGGGGTCGATCGGTGCGTCGACGTACACGAGGTTGTTGCCCGTCCAGGCCGCAGGGTCGTTTGCATTGAGCCTGCCGAGTCGGGTGACGATGCGCTGCGTGTCGTGATTGTTCTGCGTCCATGCCGGATCGCCACCGACGGCCTCGAGCATGTCGAGCGAACCGGAGATCGCGTCACGCATCGGCTTGGCGAGCCAAGTGATGAGCATCAGCTCGAACGCGAAGTTCTGGTGGAACTCGTCGCCCTGCAGGAACGATCGGGTGACCTCCGGCGTGCCATAGGCCTCGCTGATGGTGACGATGTGCCGGCCAGGGTGGGCGGCCTCGTAGTTGTCGATCAGTGTGCGCCAGTGCTTCCACACGACGTGGGCCGACGGGTAGAAGTGGGCGTATGGGTTGTAGCCCCAGGCCTGCGCGTCGGTGAGCCCCGGTGGCGATGGCGGGGCATCGGGTAGGTCGGGATCCTTCCCCAGCACGGGAACTGCGTCGACGCGAATGCCTTCGACGCCTCGATCGAACCAGAAGGTCAGCATGCGGTCGAAGTAGTCGATGACGTCCTGGTTGTACCAGTTGAAGTCGGGCTGCCCCGGGGTGAACGTGTGCTCGTACCACTGACCCGGGGTGCCGTCGGCCTCGGTGACCCGCGTCCATGCCGGCCCGCCGAAGATGGCCCGCCAGTTGTTGGGCGGCTCGTCGCCGTTCGGTCCCTTGCCGTCCTTGAACCAATACCTGGCGCGCTCCGGCGAGCCGGGCGCGGCCTTCAGTGCGGCCTGGAACCAGGCATGCTCGGAGCTGCAGTGGTTCGGCACGATGTCGAGCATGATCTTGATGCCGCGCTCTTTGGCATCGGCCAGCATGTGGTCGAAGTCGGTCAGCGTGCCGTACTTGGGCTCGATGTCGAAGTAGTCGGCCACGTCGTAGCCGTGATCGGCCTGCGGCGACGGAAAGCACGGCGACAGCCAGATGGCGTCGACCCCGAGATCACGGAGGTAGTCGAGGCGACCACGGATCCCCTCGAAGTCACCGATCCCGTCGCCGTTGCTGTCGGCGAACGATCTCGGATAGAGCTGATAGACGACGGCGTCGTTCCACCACAACTTGCCGCCGTTGTTGCCTGTGCCGGTTTGAGGGGTGTTCGTCATCGTGTTCCCTTTCCTCTGACTGCTGCTGTGGTCGCCCGCACGACCAACTCCAACTCCAACATCTCGTTGTTCGGCTGACGATTGCGCATCGACAGCGCCTCGAGTACGAGATCTGCACCTCGCTCACCCGAATAGACCAGTGGCTGACGGACCGTCGACAGGCCCATCAGGCCGGCCAGGTCGATGTCGTCGTAGCCGACCACCGACAACTCTTCCGGCACTTTGATGCCGAGCTGCGTAGCCGCTTCGAGACAGCCTACGGCCTGTACGTCGCTGGCCGCCACGATGGCGGTCGGGCGATCCGGCAACGACAGCAGCTCGGTGGCCATCTGCCGCGCCGCCGAGTGGAGGTAGGCGCCGTAGCGCACGAACGACGCCGGCACATCGAGGCCGGCGTCGGCCATCGTGGTCCGGAAACCCTCTTCGCGCCGCGCCCCGGCGATGAACCCGAATGCGTTGTGTGGGGGCTCGCTGACAAAGGCGATGCGCCTGTGGCCGAGCGACAACAGGTGCCTGGTGGCCAACGCGCCGCCCGCCCGATCATCGATGCAGACGCTGGGCAGACCGGGGTACGAGGAGTCGAGCAGCACCGTGGGGAACCGGGCGTTGATCAACCGCTCGCCCTCGTCGCCCACCAGTGGCAGGGAGATGACGATGAGGCCGTCGAGCACCATACTGCGTGGAAGTTCCACCAGTTTTGTGCGGGCCTGGGCCGGCGATTCGATGTTGTGCAGCACCACCTCGCAACCATGGGGGGCGAGCCTGGACACGATCCCGCGGATGCGTTGGAACGCAGACTTCTCGTCGAAGAAGGGCACTAAAACGCCGATCAGGCGGCCACCTTTGCCCTGGTCAGAGGACGTTTTGCGGGGGCGGCTGTACCCGAGGTGCTCGGCGGACGACAGCACCTTGGCGCGGGTCGCCTCGCTGACCTTGGTGCTGCCGCTGAGGACACGCGAAACAGTGCCGATGCCCACACCTGCGTGCTTTGCGACCTCAGCCATGGTGGCCATGATGGAAATGCTAGTCGCCCGTTCCACCACTTACCGCATGTAGCGCACGTCGGGCCAACGCTCTTCGTTGCCGGACCCGTCGGTGAATTCGACCGCCGCGAAACCGTGTCGCTCGTAGAACCGCCGAGCCGCGGCGTTCGATTGGAACGCCCACAGCTCCATCGCGCCGGGCTGACGTTGCTGCACGATCGCCATGAACCGATCGCCGACACCTCGCCCCATCCATGCCGGATCGATGTAGAGGTGGTGCAGCCATCCGGGCTCGAGCATCACCTGCCCGACGACGACACCGTCGACCTCGGCGACCCACACCTCCATCGCCGGGATCGCGACGGCCGCCATCCAGGTGCCGATCTGCGCCTCCGTGTGCGGTTCGGGCACGTCGGGCATCCCGAACGCCTTGGAACGCAGGTACACGTGAGCACACGCCGACGCATCGGTGACCACTGCCCGCCGGATGATCGGGGTGCCGGGCTGCATGGCGCGCAGCACACCCTCCAACCCCGGCTCGGCCATGGCGATCGCCTGCGGCCACGTGAACCAGCGAACATCGGGGCTCTCCCCGGCGGGTGGCTCCGGGTCCACCGGAGCGGACGTGAAGTGGTAACGGACATCGAGGTGGGTGTGTCCACGCGGACCAGGGTGCACGTCGACATGGATCAACGGGTTGTCCGGCACTCCGTCTGCTTGTCCTCTCATCTCGTCGCTCGCCCTCACCGGCAGCCCGGTCTCCTCGCGCGCCTCGCGCATCGCTGCCTGTACCGGGGCCTCGCCGGCGTCGACGTGGCCACCTGGTTGCAACCAGATTCCAAGTCGCTTGTGGAGATGCAAGACCACGCCGGCATCGCTCGTGACGATCGCCGAGGCGGTTACATGGGTCGGCGCGGATTGCTCGTCGAAGGGCCGGCCGAGGGCGTCGAACTCGGGCAGGAACATGGTGATCGCGTCCCGTTCCCTGGCGTCGACAGGCTTCCTGTCAGCCACGGCGGCCCGCAGCGTTTCCCGTTCGTCCAATCTTTCAAATCCGTGCTTCAGCTGGGCCATTGCCTGCCGATAACTCCTGTGTAGGCAATGAATATTCGGGGTACTAACCGACAAATCACGAGGCGGAAGATAGAACCAATGGAACCGGATGCACAACTAGCACCACGTGTGCTGCTGGCAGTCAGCGACGCTCTCTTGCGTCGCGTTGCCTCGGCTGCGTTGCGCACTCGGGGGTTCTCTGTCAGCGCCACGACAGAGGGACCAGCTGCCCTGACGCTGGCCACCTCATTTTCTCCTGACGTCGTCATGGTCGATCTGCAACTGCCAAGCCCGCACGGCGGCAGCTTGTTCGACACCATGCGCGAGCTGACGGACTCGTATGTTGTCGGCATCGCTCCCCCCGATGCCGACAACATGCGGATCCGGGCCCTTCGTGCCGGGGCCGACGACGTCGTGTCCACTCCTGTCAACCCCGACGAGCTCGCCGCTCGCTGCCAGGCGTTGCTGCGCCGGCCGCGTCGGCTGCACAGCGGCTGGGACCCGATCCACGCCTCGGTCATCACGCTCGGTCCGTTGACCGTCGATGTCGGTCGCAAGGAGATCCGGGTTCGCAACCACGACATCCCCGTCACCCGCATCGAGTTCGCCCTGTTCGAACAATTGTGCCGCCGTCCTTCCGAGGTCTGCGCCCGAACCCAACTGCTCGAGGAAGTGTGGGGCCCGAACTGGGTCGGCGACACTCACGTGGTCGATGTGCACCTCTCGAACCTGCGACGCAAGCTGCAACTGCGAGCACCGGAACTGCGCTTCATCCACACGGTTCGCGGTGTCGGCTTCAGGTTGAGCAACGACGTACTTCGCCCCGAAGTCGAACGTCGCGAACTCGTCCCTGCCTGACCCGCCTGACCCGCTCCGGCGTACCCCGGCCGAACTTTGTCACTGGCACGTCGCTGAACGACTTGGGAGCGACGATGTTCGAGCGGCGCGGCCGAAACGGATGCGAGCCGAGCGATGCGCCTGCTGAACCAGCGGCTTCCACTCTCAGCGATAGTCGCCGAGCAGCCACCACCGCTGATGTTCGAGGCAGACCAGCAGCAGCGATCCTGATCCCGTCAACAGTTGGAACCGCGCCGATCGACGGGCCCGTGCCGCATCCCACCAACGTTCTTCGAGAGGCCACGGGCCGGCCCAGGCAACGACGGGTTCGACCGGTTCTCGGCTGCTGCTACTGCCATTGCCGCCGATTGCGCCGCGTTGCACGGTCGCCGGGGCGGCGCTGACCGCTCCCCTGGCGGTGACCTGCACCGGTCGGCCATCGTCGTCGAGCACCTCGATCGCCAACGGTTGGGCGTGCACCATCGCAGGCGATGGGCTGGGAAGGCTGCCAGGCCATGGCCCCTCGGCCGCTGTCAGGCGTTGGGCCGGCTCAGCCAGATCAGCGGTGACTGCTGGGACCCAAGTGAAGGCATCGCCGGGCAACCTGCCGCCCGTGGCCGCCGGCACCAAGACCTGCTCGGCCCCGGCCAACGTGGCCAAACGAGCTACGGCGCGCGCCGCCCACTCGTCTGCCTGCGTGCGGCCGCCCCACAGGCCCAGTTGCACGCCGGCGTCGCTGCGCACCTCGACGGGTTCCAACCGCAACATGATGACGCCGGCCGTGAGGGCAGCGCTGTTGACCCAGGCATCGAGTTGCCATCGAGCGCGCTCGACCATCGCCGCAGCCGACAGGCCTGTCGAGCGGTACCACAGCCGCTCGTTGCGTTCGCTGTGATCGGTCTCGGCGGTGATGACCAGGCGCGTGCAGACCTTGCCGTCGGCGCCCAGTGCGGCGGCGAGCTCGTCGGCGAGCTGGCGGGCGATGAACACCAATGTGTCGACGTGATGCGCCGGATCGTCGAGCACCTGTATCGCCACCAACCCGCTGGGAGGCTCGACGGTGTCGGGCGGGCGGTCATCGCCGCCGCCGGCGATGCGATGCGCGAACTCCCCCAGCCGCCCGAAGCGAGCCAGCACATCGGCGAGCGAGAAGGTGGCGAGTTGGCCGAGCGTGCGCACACCGAGGCGCTTCAGCATTTCGACGAACTCGTCGTCGAGGCCGGCCACCGACGCCAGCAGCTGCACCGGCAACGGGGCGAGGAAGGCGGCCGTCGCCTGCACGCCGCTGGCAATGATCACCGGCCGGCCACCTACCGCTGCTCTCCTTGCAGCGATGCCGGCGGCGAACCGGCCGTCGGCGATGCCCATTCCGAAACCACCCACAGCCGCCAACGCCGTCGGGGTCGGCCGAGTCCCGGGAGGCCTACCAGCGGTTTCCAGCCCTCGTGAATCGTCCGTGACGAAACTGGACCCGGCGGACCCGGTGGACCCGGCTGTTTCGGCTTCGGCGATCACGGCGGTGGCGAGGGCGGTCATCCGTTCGGCCATTGCCGGCTCACCACCGAAGTATCGCGACGGGCCTTTGGCCAAGAACGAGAGCATGCCGGGCTCGGTGACCTCGATCCGCGGGATCAACGCGGCGATGGCGGCGACGACGTTCTCGAATCGACGGGCATCACCATCGGGATCGTGGGCAACCAACCGCACATGCGGGCAGCAGGCCTGGGCCTGCCGTCGACGCTGACCCACGGAGATGCCTTCGCTGGCGGCAGCAAGAGAGTGAGCGATCACCCGGTTGCCCTGCAGGACCACGACCGGTTCGTCGAGCGTCGCCTGGGCAGCGACGACAGCCCAGTTGGGGCACCACAACACCCCGAGCCGCGGGACCGTCGACGGCGGCGGCGGCGACAGGATCGCGGGTCGGGTCACCGCAGCACAGTAGCGAACACCTGTTCGATGAGCAAGAGATGCGAAGCGTCAGGGCGATTCAATTCGCCCACTTCGCCACCAACACCGGGTCGGGGGTTCGGATGGCGTCGACCGCCCTCTCGCCTGCCGAAGCCATGCAGCCGTCGGAACCGGGCAGCCACATCGCGGCGCGCCGCGGGCGAGGCATCCGCCTGCCGCCCACTTCGACGGACACACGACGCCCCGTCGCCACCCCGTGACCACTGCCGAGCCCGCCCCACCGGTCGTCGTCGGCCTTCACCTGCAGATCGGCGCCGAGAGCAGGGACACCAACGGTGAGCAGGACAACACCGCGCGACTGCGCCCTGGCCTGCAGTCGTCGGACCGCGCCGCCGGCCAGCCGGCCGACCCCCTGGCCGACCATGATGACGTCGAACCCGTCGATCATCGCCGCCAGCACATCGACCCATGGTGGATCGCCGGCCACCATCACCAACCGCTGCAACGCCAACCCCATGTCGGCGGCGGCACGGATGCCAAGTTCAGGAAGGCCGGCGACGCCGACCCAGGCCCCTTCCTGCGATGGGGCAGCGGCCAGGGCGAGCGCCAACGACACGGCCGCCCTGCCGCTGCAGGCAATCGTCGAACCACGCTGCAGAGCAGGCAACAGTTCGACGAGCGACTCGTGCACAGGCAACGTCCGCTCGCTCGCGGCCACTGCCGTGAGCACAGGGAAGCGTTCGGCGAGCGTCAACACCAAGCGGACTGTATCGAACAGATGTTCGCTTCACAAGACCCGGCTGGAAACTCTCAGGAATACACGTCGATCATCGGCTGTCGTGCGTCTTCGGGTTGCGGCGCCGGGAACGACTGCGGCGGCGCGAACGGCGAAACGGCCGGCCGTACCATCGCTTCACCGATCGCGTAGACCTCGTCGAGGCGATCCGACGGCATCGGCCGGGCGATCAGGAATCCCTGCGCGTACCGGCAGTGCAAGGACCGCAACATGTCGAGTTGGCCGGGCTCCTCGATCCCCTCGCCCACCGTCTCCATGCCCAGGTTTGCCGCCATGTCGATGAGGCCGCTGAGCACCGTCGAATCCTGTTCGAGGCTGCTGATGACGAAACTGCGATCGAGCTTGACGATGTCGACGGGGAACGCCCGCAGGTGTTGCAGCGACCGATACCCGGCGCCGAAGTCGTCGAGCGCGATCCGCACGCCATGGGTGCGCAACTCGCACAACGTGATCGCCGCCGAGTCGATGTCGTTGATCACTGCCGACTCGGTCAGCTCCAGGATCAACCGTGATGGATCGAGGCCGGCGCTCTCCAGGGCGCGCTGCACGTCGTCGACGAGGCCCGGGTCGCGGAGTTGCACCGCGGACACGTTGACGGCCATCTCCAATCCATCGGATCGCGGATCGAGCTCGACAGCGCGGCGACAGGCCTCCATCAACACCCACCGGCCGATGGGCACGATCAGCTCGGTCTCCTCGGCGAGCGGGATGAACTGCAGCGGCTCGACACGACCACGCCGCGGATGCTCCCAGCGAAGCAGCGCCTCCACGCCTACCGGCCGGCCCGTCTCGACCTCGATGATGGGTTGGTAGTGCAACACGAACTCGTTGCGGGCCAGGGCCTCGGTGAGATCGCCGCGCAGCTCGAGGCGATCGATCATCTCCTGGCGCATGCCCGGTTGGAAGACCTCGTGATGCCCCTTGCCCGACTGCTTGGCGAGGTACATGGCGATGTCGGCATCGCGCAACAACGCCTCGACGGAGCTCTCGCTGCTGCTGTGGGCGATTCCGATCGACACGTTGCTGTGCACCGTGGGACCATCGGGAAGCCCGATCGCCTGACGGATCGCCGAGATGGCGCGTTGGGCGACGGCACCACCGGTCGCCGCATCGGGCCCGCTGACCATCATCGCGAACTCGTCGCCGCCGAGACGGGCCACCCCGTCGCCGGGCCGCAACAGGCTGCGCAACCGCTCGCCGACGACACGCAGCACGACGTCGCCCGCAGGATGACCGAGGCTGTCGTTGACGAGCTTGAAATCGTCGAGGTCCAGGCACAACACCGCAACCGGGACGCCGTCCGCCAGCGCTCTGCCGACCTGATCGCTGAACAACGTGCGGTTGCCGAGGCCTGTCAGCCCGTCGTGCGTGGCCTCGTGCAGTAGCAGCGTGCGGCTGTCCTCCAACTCTCGGGCCATCACGACCAGGCGCAACACGACGAGCCCGAACAGCACCATGGTCCCGCCGAGCAGCACCGGAAGTTGCAAGCTGGCGCCGGCAGCAGATCGAGCGGCGATCGTGACCGGCGCGGCCATCGTCACCAACGACAGCAACACGATCCGGCGTGGTGAGAGACGAGGCGTCGTCCGCGCCGGCGCGGCGGCTATGTCGCCGACTTGCGGGTGCAGCAGTACGGCGACGATCAGTGCGTAGCTGATCCACCAGCCGAAGTCGATCGGGTCGCGTTCGTTGTACACGCTGTACAGCGATTGGTAGAGGTAACCGAGGTCGGAGACGAGCAGGGCCACGAGCGCTACAGCGAGGATCCAGTACGGCGCCTGTCGTCGCACTTGGCGAATCGCCAGCTGGGCCCCGATCGCGATCAGCAGCAGATCTCCCGCCGGATACGCCACGTTGATCAGTCGTTCGAACAGCGGCAAGGTGTTGTCGAACGCGGTCGGCTCGACGAAGAACACCCACAGCAGCACACCGGCGCTGGTGGCCACGATGAAGCCGTCGATCACACCCCCGATGTCACCCGACCTACCGCGCGATCGCAGCAACATCACCAGACCGACGGCGATGAACGGGTAGCCGCCGACGTAGAAGACGTCCCCGACATTCGGGTAGGCATCGCTGTGGAACACATGCTCGAGCACGGCAAAGCACACGTCGCCGATCAGGAAGCAGGCCTGACCCAGCAGGATCACGATCCACGCCGCCCGGTCGCGCTCCAACCGCGCTGCGATCACGAAGCCGTACGCCAGCATGGCCGCGACGGCGACGTCCCAGTAGACGGCGGCGGCGGTGCCGTGGATCGCAAAGAAGTACAGCGCAGAACCGACGAGCGCCAGGGCGAGGAACGCGCGAACCCGACTCGTCGAGGGCGATCCGGGCTTCACACATCAGTATCGGCTTGCACCGACCCGGTCTTGAACGGCTACTGGCCCGCCTGCCACTTTGCCAGGGCCGCGGCGCTGCGCTCGCGCAGCGATTGCGGCACCAGTTGGGTGTACGGGGATTCGACCGGGCCACCGCCTGCGTCGCCACCGGCCGCAGCGGCAGGCGCAGCCTCCTCGGCCGGGGCATCGAAGGTGGGCAACTCCATGCCCGGCTTCCAGTACTGGTACATGTTGCGCACGACATCGCCGAGACCGTCGGCGTTGTAGCCCTTGCTGACATCGACCGTGACGATGTTGCCGTAGATGTAGACCGAGTCGACCTTGCCCGTCGACAGCAGTTCGCGGGCCAAAGCCGCTGCCGGTCGCGGCCCCACCGCGTCGCCCATCGACGTGAAGTGCTCGTGGCCCATGCCGGTGAGGCTGCGGTTGGTCTCGAACCTCAACACGCCGGGGCGCGGGCTCGGTCGTTCGGTGACTGCAACCTGTTGACCCATATGTCCCGACCCTACTGGCCCGGCGGCCCTACGCTCACGTCCGATGCAAACGAAGCACGAGTTCGGTGATCCGTGTGCGACGTGGATCGACGTGGTCGACCCCACCGTCGAGGAGCTCGACAAGCTGGCGGGTGAATACGGCTTGGCCGACCGCACCTTCGACGAGGCCTACCGCCGTGCTGCCCGCCCCAGCATGCGCCGCTTCGAGGACCATGTCTATGTCGTCGCGTTCTCCGGCTCATTGGCCGAGATCGACATGTACCTCGGCCCGACGTGGCTCATCACGGTGCGCCGTCACGATCCCGATGGGCACGAGTGGGATCCGCAACCGCTGCTCGACGTCTTCGAGCGACACGACAACACCACGACGACATCCGGCCAGTTGTTCGCCACGTTGATGGACGACTTGATCGACGGCTACTTCGACACGACCGACGCACTCGAGGACAAGCTCGAGGTGATCGAGGACACCATCTTCAGCGAGGAGGCGCGCACGGAGCAGGGCCTGCAGCACGACCTGTTCGAGATCCGCCGCGAGCTGCTGGAGCTTCGTCGTGCGGTGGTGCCATTGCGCGAAGTCCTGTCGGCGATCCTGCGCCGCGAAGTGCAATGGATCGAAGGCGACGCCCTGGTGACGTGTCGTGACGCGTTCGACAAGTTGCTGCGCGCCGTCGACCTCGTCGACGAGCAACGCGAGCTCGTGGGCAACGCCGTCGATGCGCACCTCGCGGTCATCAGCAACCAGATGAACTTCGTGATGAAGAAGTTGACGGCGTGGGGTTCGATCGTGTTCGGCGCGACGCTGATCGCCGGCATCTACGGAATGAACTTCCAGCACATGCCCGAACTCGGCTGGCAGCTCGGTTACCCGATGGCGTTGGGGATGATGGTGTTGCTGAGCTTCGCCCTGTACCGCGTGTTCCGCAAACGCGACTGGTTGTAGCCGAGACCGGTCAGCCCCAGCGGATGTGGACGTTGTCGCGCAGCAGGTCGATCGACGCCCGGTCGCCGTCGATCGTCAACGTGTCGAGCGGCGCCCGGTTCCACAGTGCCAGGTAGAGGTCTCCGGCCGGGCCGGAGACGACGCAGTCGGCATCTGCCGCATCACCGGCACCGACGACGTGACGTCGGGTCACGGGTGCCTCGCTGCTGATCGACACCGTCCATCGCTGCGCACTGTCGTAGGGGGCGATCTGCAGACGGCGCGGCACGTCGGCGCGCAACGGCGTGCGCGACCGTGGCACGAAGCCCGTGAGGAACTCGTCGATCCCGTCGAGGGCGACGTCGTTGGCCACCGGCGTGCAACGACCGACAGCCGACTCGGCGTCGGTACGGTGCACGGTCGTCTCCAACGCCTGACGCCGGGCCCAGAACAACAGGTTGGGAGCCGGCGGATCCATCAGGAAGGTGGCGTACTGCACCTCCGGGTCAGCCGAACGCAAGGTGTCGCACAGCGCGGCAGCGCCGCGACGAAACCACTCGGTTGTGTCGGCCGGCTCGGGAGACGGCCCGCGCGAATCGCTGGGAACATCGCCGAGCTTCATCGCCTTGCCGGCCACCGCTGCCGTCGCCCAGCGGTGCACCTCACCGACGTGCAGGACCAGATCGGCGATCGTCCAATCCGGGCAGTTGGGCACAGGTGTTGCGAGTCCGGCTTCGTCGGCCGTCGCCGCCAGCAGCTCTGCTTCGGGAGCGATCACCGCGAGATAGTTGTCGAGATCCATCGGCGCCACTCTGCCATGTCGGTTCCGCCACGCCCTGTTCGAAGATGTCCCGTTACGGTGCGGACATGACCGAGATCACGCTCGAATCGTTCGAAGCCGAAGCACGCGCTTTCCTCGATGCCAATGCCAGCAAGAAGGAGGCGGCGCGCAAGTTCGTGTGGGGCGAAGGCTCCGACAAGGTCGCGATGTTCGAGGAGCGCAACCGCAACGAGGAACACAACGATCTGCGTCGGGCCTGCGATTGGCGGGCCACGAAGTACGACGCCGGTTTCGGGTGGATCACCGGGCCCGCCCAGTACGGCGGCCGCGGTCTCGCCGGCGCGTTCGAGAAGGCGTACAACGCGTTGGAAGCGCAATATCAGGTACCGAGCCAGGCTGTGTTCACCATCGGGCTCGGGATGGTCGCGCCGACGATCCTCGCCCACGGCAGCGAGTCGGCGAAGCAGAGCTACCTCACCGGGATGTACCGGGCCGACATCGTCGGCTGTCAGCTGTTCAGCGAGCCCGGTGCCGGCAGCGATCTGGCCAGCCTCCAGACGAAGGCGGAACGCGACGGCGAGGAGTGGGTGATCACCGGCCAGAAGGTGTGGACCACCGGTGCGCACTACAGCGACATCGGCGAGATCATCGCTCGCACCGACGCTGACCTACCGAAGCACAAAGGATTGACCGGCTTCATCGTCGACATGAAGGCCCCCGGTGTCGACGTGCGGCCACTGCGCCAGATGACCGGCGGGTCCAGCTTCAACGAGGTCTTCTTCAACGAGGTCCGCGTGCCCGATGCCGATCGGCTCGGCGATTTGAACAATGGCTGGAATGTCGCCCTGACGACGCTGATGAACGAGCGAGCTGCGATTGGCGCGGGTGGTGGTGGTGTCAACCTCTATGCCCGGGCCACCGAGATGGTTCGTCACTTCGGCCTCAGCGACGATCCGCTCGTGCGTGACCGGCTCGCGGATCTCATCATCCACGCCCGCGTGTCGAACTACAACAACCAACGGGCGATGGACAAGATCAAGGCCGGGCAGCTGCCCGGCCCGGAGATGAGCATCGCCAAGCTCGCCGGCACCATGAACATGCGCCGCCTCGGCGACTTCGTCTCGCATCTGCTGGGTCCGAGGTTGATGGCCGACACCGGCGAGTGGGGCACCTATGCGTGGGGCATGCTGCTGCTGGGAACCCCCGGGGGCCGGATCGCCGGTGGCAGTGACGAGATCATGCGCAACATCATCGGCGAGCGGGTCTTGGGATTGCCGAAGGACCCCGGTATCGATTCGAAGTCGCCGTTCCGCGAGCTGAAGGTCGGCACCCAGCAGGCGTGACGGCGAACCACCCGACGTCTATCCGAGCAGCGGACGGGGCGGGAGCTGTGGGCCCAGCTCGCGGGTGCGCTTGATCTCGTACACGCCGTTGATGCCGGCCAGCACGACGTAGGCATCCCACAGCCTGAGGGCCTCGTCGCCGGTCGGCGCCGGCGACAGGACCGGGCCGAAGTAGGTGTTGGTCGCACCGTCCATGACCACGATGGGGATGCCGACCTCTTTGCCGACGATGTCGTGGGCTCGCTCGGTCGACTCCTCGATGATCGCGTCCCAACTCTCGTTGTCGCCGGCGTCTATCAGGTCGGCCGGCAGGCCTGCGGCGGCGATGGCTTCGGGGAGACGAGTGAGGTGCTCGTCGTCATCGTGGTGGATCAGCACGCCCAACGCGGTGTACAACCGGCCGACTGCGGCGTTGCCGTGTTGTTGCTTCGTCGCGGCGAGGATCCGCATCGCCGGGTGCTGGTCGTCGAGCTCGGCACGGATGCGGTCGTAGTCGGGGTTCGTCTTGTTGTGAGAGCGCAGGCTGAAGAGCTGCCAAGTGATCTGCAGGTCTCGGGCATGAGCGACCTCGACCATCCATCGCGAAGTGATCCATGTCCACGGGCAAGCCGGATCGAAGTAGAACTGAACGGCCGACGGGTTGATGGAGTTGATGGAGGCGGGGACGCTCGCGGTCGCGATCGTGCCGGCGTTGGGGGTCATCGTCATTGTGATCGACCCTACCCAGCGGATCCCCTAAACAAGCCCGCTCTGCGCCCGGACCGCAGTGTGCAACCCATGTTCGTTGGCCCATCGACCGACATCGCGGTGTTCGAGGGCCGCGGCGAGCAGGTCGGGAAAGGCCTCGGGAGTGCAAGCCAGCGAAGGCACACCGAGTTCGGCGAACGACGCGGCTTGGGCATGGTCGTACGCCGGCGCACCCTCGTCGCTGAGCGCCAGCAGCACGACGACGGTGACACCCGCCTGAGTCAGGGCGGAGACGCGGTCGTGCAGCAAAGCTGTGTTGCCGCCCTCGAACAGGTCGCTGACGAGCACCAGGACCGTGTCGGCGGGCCGGGTGACCAACTGTTGGCAGTAGCCGATCGCCTGGGCGATATCGGTGCCGCCGCCCAACTGCACGCCGAACAGCACGTCGACCGGGTCGTGCAGCATCGGCGTGAGGTCGGCGACGGCACTGTCGAAGGCGACGACGCTGGTGCGAAGCGCCGGCATCGATGCCAACACCGCGCCGAACACCGCGGCGTACACGACGCTGTCGGCCATGCTGCCCGACTGATCGATGGCCACGATGACGTCGCGCGACAGGCTCCGTTGGCGGCGGCCGTAGCCGATGAGGCGCTCGGGCACCACGGTGCGCTGCTCGGGGAGGTAGTGCCGCAGGTTGGCCTGGATGGTATGGCCCCAATCGATGTCGCTGAGGCGCGGCCGGCGACTGCGCTGGCTGCGCGCCAACGCGCCGTGTACGGCCTGCTTGGTTCGCGAGGCGAGCCGTTGTTCGATCTGCTCGACGACCTGGGCGACCACTTGTCGGGCCGTGGCCCGGGTCGCGTCGGGGAGCAACTTGTTGAGCTCGACGAGCAGCGTGACGAGGTGAAGGTCGGGCTCGACGGCGCGCAGCATCTCTGGCTCGAGCAACAACTGGCGCAGGTTGAGTCGGTCGATGGCGTCGCGCTGCAGGACCTGCACCACCGTCGTCGGGAAGTACCGGCGGATGTCGCCGAGCCAGCGTGCGACCGACGGCGCCGACGACCCGAGCCCGCCGGCGCGGCCACCACCGCCTCGCCTGCCCGGCTTGGTGTCGTACACCGCGGCGAGCGCGGCGTCGATCTGCGCGTCGTTGCCGTCGAGTTGCAGATTGGTCGCACCGGCGCCGTCACGCCCATCGCGACTGTCGCCACTGTCGTCAGTACCGCCGAGCACCATCCGCCATCTGCGCATCCGCTCGGGATCGCTGACGCGGAGCGCGGCGGTGTCGCCGGCCGGGCCGTTCATTGTGGCACCCCCAGCAGCAGCCGGACGGTGCCCAGCGCGTCCTTCGCCCGTTGACCGTCGACGTCGGCTCCGAAGCCCGACCACGCCGGCGCAGCCTGGTCGGCGATGAGCAGGCCGAGTTGACGCCGCTCCCCCGGTTCGAACGCACCGAACGTGCGACGAAGCAACGGCGCCGTGGCGATGAACGCATCCGGCGCCAGCGACGACACCCATCCGTCGATGACATCCAGCAGTTCTGCGTCGTGCACCAGCACCGTGCCGCTGCCGGCGAGGAATCCCTCCACGAACGCGGCACCCACGGCGGGTGCTGTACCCACGGACAACGCTCGCGACAGCCGGGCGCCGACCAATGCCCGGTTCCACGTACCACCGTCGTGCAGCAACCGCGTGGCACGGCCCTGCACCAAGCCGTGCACGTCGGCGCGCTCGGCGATGACGGTGAGCACCGCGGGCCATTCGCCGCGTCGAGCCGGATGGTCGACCAACGCCAGCGCAGCCTGCACCCCGGCGAGTCGCTCGACCATCGCCGCCGCGGCGTCGTCGTCGAGCGAGCGACAGGCCATGACCACGCCGGCCACCACGCGCACCACCAATCCGTCGAACACCCTGCGCAACGCGCTGGCGTCGGTACCGCGCACATCGCCGTAGCGCAGAGCCCGGGCCAGTGGCCCAAGGGTGTCGATGACCTGGACGATGTCGGGATCGTGCGCTGCTCGGGCCTCGACCGAAGCCACGACCGGTTGCACCACATCGGGCAGGTCGGCGAGCAGGGCGATGTCGAGCACTGCGACGAGGTCGGCCAACGCGTCTGCGGCTTGCGCCCGTTCGAGCAGTCGATGGGTCGCCGCGGCCGGGATCGTGGTGCCGTGGGCCGCTAGCTCGATGACCCGGATGGTGAGCTCCGGCTCCCACTGCAGGCGCCAGGTCTCGCGAAACGTGCCGCTGCTGCCACGCCCTTCCTGGACCGTTCCCCACGGGACGCCGAGCGCGCGCAGTCGATGCAGCAACACCGACCGGGCCCGGCCGTTGGGCGCACGCACATCGAGCTCGACGGTCTGGACGGTGGCCGCCGCCTTCAATCGGACCCGGCGCTGTTGCGCGGCGAGGTCTCGCGCCAATGGGACTTGCGGAGCGTCGTCGGGCACCTCGCCGACGGCGTCACCGACGATCAGTTCGCGCTCGATCAACGTCATCCCGCTCGCCCCGGCCATCACCGTGTCGGCTGCGTCGAGCACCTCCGCCAAACCGGGGCGCGGCCGATTGCGGAGTGTGGCCAACGCGGTGGCGGCGCGCGTGGCGGCAATCAGATCGTCGGGCGACGCCGACATGCCGCGATCGCGCAGCAGCCGAGCCGCACCGACGAACCAACGGCTGACGCCGAGCGCGCCCGGGTTCGTGAACACGTGGGCGTACCAGCCCGGGCTGCGGACCCCTGCGCCGTAGCCGCTGGCAGCGGCGAGGCGCCGATGCGTCCACGGCACCCAGCACAACCCGACCTTCACCTTGGGCAGGCCGCGCAGCGTTTGGGCATCGGTGTTGGCCGGGGGCAAGGGACCGGCCAGTGCCGGCACGTGCCATGCCCCGCACACGACGGCGATCCGCTGGTGCCCATCGGCGATCGCCCGGCGGAGGGTCTGGCGCATGTGTGCCTCGCGCTGGGCCTCGCGCAGCGTCGACGGGTCTCGACCGCCGCGCACCGCAGTCATCGCCTCCGCCACCGCCTCGAAGGCCGGCGCGCCATCGCCGCGATGCTCGATGACGTCGTCCCACCAACGCTCCGGATCAGGATCTCCGGCGGCCTCGGCCAACGCCGCCAGCGGATCACCGACGACCATCGACAGATCGAGCTCGCGTGCGGCAGCTGCATCATCGCCACCCGCCAGCGACTGCTGCATCGGCAGATCCATCGCCCGCACGATCACGTCGTGCTGCCGGGCCCAGACGAACGCCTGCCACTCCGGGCTGAACTCGGCGAACGGCAGGAACGCAGCCTGCTGCGGCTGATCGACGACATATCCGAGGAGGGCGACGGGAGGCACGAGCTGTTCGTGACCGACCCACGCCAGCGCTGCTTCGCAATCTGCCGGCAGCTCGACCAGCACCGCAGTGGGCTGGAGAGCATCGAGGGCGCGCACGACCGAGCGAGCCGACCCCGGCCCGTGGTGCCGTATCCCCAGCAGCTGTACCGTCGCGGTCACCTCGTCACATGGCATCCGGTCGCCGTCACAGCTCGCGGCAGGCGTCGTAGAAGTCGCCCCAGCCGGCGCGGTCGCGCACGACAGCTTCGAGATACTCGCGCCAGGCGACGGTGTCGTGCACCGGGTCTTTCACGACGGCGCCGACTATCCCTGCGGCGACATCGGCCGCATTGAGCTGACCGTCGCCGAAGTGTGCGGCCAGCGCCAATCCGTTGGTCACCACCGAGATCGCCTCGGCCGTCGACAGCGATCCGCTGGGCACCTTCAAGCTGACGCGCCCATCCTCCGTCGCACCACTGCGAAGTTCGCGGAAAACGGTGACGACGCGACGGATCTCTTCGTCGGCAGCGGGAACCTTGGGCAGTTGCAGGGCAACGCCCATCTCGGCGACACGACGCTGCACGATGGCCACTTCTTCGTCGGGGTCGGCAGGCAACGGCAGCACGACGGTGTTGAACCGGCGGCGCAATGCGGCCGACAGATCGTTGATGCCGCGGTCGCGATCATTTGCCGTGGCGATGAGGTTGAAGCCGGGCACGGCCTGGATCTCGCTGGCGAGTTCGGGCACCGGCAACGTCTTCTCGCTGAGCACCGTGACCAGTGCGTCCTGCACGTCGCTGGGCATGCGGGTGAGCTCCTCGACGCGCACGATGGAGCCGGCGCGCATCGCCCGGTACACCGGACTGGGAACCAGGGCGGCTTCGCTGGGACCCTCAGCCAGCAATCGGGCATAGTTCCAGCCGTATCGCAGGCTTTCCTCGGCGGTGCCGGCGGTGCCCTGGACGAGGAGGGTCGAGTCGCCACTGATCGCTGCCGCGAGGTGTTCGCTGACCCACGTCTTGGCCGTGCCGGGTACGCCGAGCAGCAGCAGCGCCCGGTCGGTGGCCAGCGTGGCGACGGCAATCTCGATCAGTCGCCGCTGACCGACGTACTTCGGGCTGATCACAGTGCCGTCGGGCAGGACACCCCCGAGCAGGTACGTGACCACGGCCCATGGCGAGAGTCGCCAGCTGGGTGGCCGCCCGCGATCGTCGGCAGCGGCCAGTGCGGCGAGTTCGTGGGCGAACTCGTGCTCGGCGTGCGGCCGCAATACCGATTGGGTGGCGGACGACGGGTTCACGATGTCTCCAATTCGACGAGCATCCGGTGGCGGAGGCGAGCCAGATCGGCGAGCGCGAACGCCAGGCCGATGGTCGGCTGCGACGGATCGATGCAGCCGATGGCCTCACCGAGCGCTGGAAGTGACGCCGGGTTGATCCGGGCCACGAGGTTGACCAAAACGGCGCGATGGCTGACACCGAAGACGCCCGAGGAGAGGCCGCCGGCGATGGTGCGCGCGGCCTGTTCGGGCGACGCCCACAGCACCGGGAGCAGATCCGGCACGATCGCCAGCTCCGGCAGTTCGCCGATCGCCTCCATCACCGCCGGCTTCTTGGCGGTGCACGCCAACCGCGGCGACCAATCGATCATCCACGCGCCCAACGTTCCGGCGGCGACGAGCGCACGCGCATGGCGGGTGGCGTCGGTTCGGTGACGGCCGAGAATCGGCACGACGAGTTCGGGCGCCAGCCGGCGGCCGCCGTGCAGCACGGCCAGCATCCATTCGTCCTCGAGCAACGGCCAATCGGAGATGATCCGGCGCCATGTGGCGGTCGCCGCGGGTGGAGTGATCGGCCGCGTATCGCCGGCGGGAGGAGCGATGAGCTGTGCCCGAACACCGGGCAGCACACCCGCCCGTTGGGCAACTGCGCACCCGGCGACCTGCTGCAGCAGCCGTTGCGACGGAGTCGGCTGCGGATCGTCGGCCGCAAGATCGGCGAGACCTCCCGCCGGCGCCGGCGGCGGATCGCGACGATCGGTACCGAGCAGCGCGACCGTCACCATCTCCCGCCAGTAGTCGCCGAGCGACGAGATCGGGTGATCGGCTACCACGGAATCGACCACGGAAGTCATGAGGCCCTGACGAACGACGACTCGGCGACCGGGCCGATGTCGACTGCCCGATCGGCGAGGTGGATGGCCAGCGGCACCAATCCGGCAGCCGTCCACTCGGCCATCACGATCGCCGGACGCCCGGCGCTGCAGGCCAACAACGTGCCGACGATGGCGCCCTCGGCGAGCGGCAGCGAACCGGTGGAATCGGTCAGCAACCAGCGCCCCGCCGAACGGGCGGGCGCTGCCAGGACGCAGATCGGATAGCGCTCGAGCCACGGCTCGGCGGCCAGAGCCCGACCGATCTGCGCACACGCCTCGGTGATCGACGAGCTGGCGATCGAGCCAGCCTGATCGGGCTCGCCGTGCCTCGGCCCGACCAGCACCCGCAGCGCTACCGCCCCCGGATACCTGAACAGATCGGCGTGCACCTGTGTGCCGACCGTGAACGAGGTGTCGAGGCTCTGTTGAAACGCTGCGAACGACAGGATCATCGCCCACTTCCCGGACGTGGCTCCGCGCAACCACATTCGGCGAACCTCGATGCGGTCTTCGCGTGTGTCGCTGCGACCCACCACCACCCAGTGATCGGTCTCGGGTACCCCGGCCAACACGTCGGCCTGGCGGACCTGCCATCCGATGGTGGCGGCCACAGAATCGGCGAGGCCCACTGGCAAGGCACCGAGATGACGGCCCGACGTGGCCAGGAGATGCAACACGCCCAGTTCGGCCAACACCTGTGAGTGCCAGTCGGGATGGGCGCCGACCAGCCCGGCCAGGCGGCGGACGCGATTGGCCAGCCCCCCGACCTGTGCGTCGATCAACCGAGCAGCGAGACCGTCCCATGTCTTGTAGCTGGCCAGCGAGGGGTCGGCCAGCCCGGTGCGCAACCTGTCGTCGAGCCAGCGATCGAGTTCAGCGAGGCCAGCCGACATGCGGGCGATCCGGTCATCGCGGGTCTTGTTCGTCTCCATGGGCGGCAGCGGTGGAAGCGGTGGAATGGGTGGCGACGGCTCGGCGCCCGCGCCGACAGCCGGTGCGACAACCTCCCCGCTCGATGCGCCGGCAGCAGTCGCTTCAGGAGCCGCCGCGGCCTCCGCGCGCGCCGATCGCTTGGCCAACCACGTCGTCGCGAACGCCGGTGCGGCGGCCTCTGCAACCTGGCCGCGGGCCCACAACAACAGCAGCGCCAGGGCGTGTTTGCACGGCAGGATGCGGCTGGGGCAGCTGCAGCGAAAGGCGACCTCGACGTGGTCGACAGCACACTCGTACGGCTCGGCGCCGGTGCCGACACATCGTCCCCACAGCGCACGGGAATCGCACCCGGAGCTGATCCAGCGAGCGGGAACGGCCAGGGGTTGGGCAGCCGCGACGGACGATGGCCTGGGTGCCAACGCCAACACCTGCTCGACCTGCCAACGACCCGTGCTCATGCCGCCACCGTAGTAAAGGGGTGTCACACGCGACCCACGTCCGGGCCCAAGCCCGCAACGCGCGAAAGTGCCCGGCCGTTGTGGCCGGGCACTTGTCGTTCCGCACTGCCGGATTCAGGCGGTCTTGGGGGTCCTACGGTGGTGGACGATCCCCAGCCCGACCAGGACTGCCATGATTGCGGCGGCGATGAAGGCGCCGATTGCGGCGATCCCGGCGATCGTTCCGACCGTGGACCATGCGTAGGCCGAGAGCAGCAGGCCTCTCAGCGTCTCACCCTTGAAGAGGGTGTTGCGCTGACCGGTGATCCCGTCGGCCGTGGCCTGCAGGGCGGCGACCTTGTCGGTCGAGTCACCAGCGGTGACCGCTGCGGTCACTGCGGCTTTCGCCGCGGACTCCGGTCCACCGAGGTCAGCGAAGGTTGCGCCGGCGGCGACCTTGGCGAGGTGGCCGTTGATGTAGCTGGCGTACCCCTGGGCCTCGGAGCCGGTGTCGAGCCGGTGGCCGGCAAAGCCGAGCAGGTCGGTGCGACCTTCCTTGGTGAGGCCGTCCGCTGTCGGGAAGGTGATGTTCTGTGACGACAGTTCCTTGGTGACATAATCACTCGAGAAGCTGTGGCCCCATGTCAGGAGGCCCCCGGCGACTGCGAACACGGCCATGGCGACTGCGCCGAAGCCGATGAGGATGGCGTCGATCGTGCGACGCTTCAACGCGACTGCGGGGGTACTCGTTGTTGCCGTCGAGGCGGCGGGCCTGGTTTGTGGGGGCTGTTCGACGATGACTGTGCTCATGATTTTCTTCCTCCGGGTTTGTTCAGATCTTTCTGGCTTCACCGTACGAATTTCGGCGGATCGGGGTTAGAGGACCGGGGCACATCCGGCCGGGACCTTGTGCCCTGCTGGATGTGCCCCGGGTCGTCAGCTGGTGCTGACCGGTGCTGGCTGGTACTGAGCCGGGTCTCAGCCCGGTGTCGTCGAGATCATCACCTTCAACGCACCGCTGTTCGCAGCGTCACCGAACACCTCGTATGCCTTCTCCATCTCGTCGAGATCGAAGTGGTGGGTCACCAGTCGGCCTGCATCGAGCTGGCCACTGCCGACCAATCGCAACAGGGTCTGCGTCGAGTAGGCGTCGACGAGCCCGGTCGTGATCGTCACATTGCGGATCCAGAGGTCCTCGAGGTGCAACGTGGCCGGTTTACCGTGCACGCCGATGTTGGCGACATGGCCTCCGGGGCGGATCAGGGTTGCGGCCAGTTCGAACGTTGCCGGTGTGCCCACCGCCTCGATCGCGACGTCGGCACCGAGCCCGCCGGTCAGGGAGCGCACGACTTCCAGCGCATCCTCGCGGGAGTTGTTCACCGTCACGTCTGCGCCGAACAGCTTCGCCGCCTCGAGCCGGGTGTCGGCAAGGTCGATCGCGACAACGGTGGTCGGGCTGTAGAGGCGCGATCCCATGATCGCCGACAGGCCGACGGGCCCGGCACCGACGACGGCGACGACATCGCCGGGACGCACGTGCCCGTTGAGCACCCCGACCTCGTAACCCGTCGGCAGGATGTCGGCGAGCATCAACACCGCCTCATCGCTGACGCCATCGGGGATCGGGTATGTCGAGAGATCGGCAAATGGCACGCGCACCATCTCGGCCTGCGTGCCGTCGATCTTGTAACCGAGGATCCATCCTCCGCCACCGAGGCATTGGCCGGCGTGACCATTTCGGCAGTACTCGCATGTGCCACACGACGAGATGCACGACACGAGCACGCGGTCGCCGACCTTCACGCGTCGGGTGCTGTCGCCGACTTCGACGACGGTGCCGACGGCCTCGTGGCCGAGGATCCTGCCTTCGGTCACTATCGGCACATCGCCTTTGAGGATGTGCAGATCGGTACCGCAGATCGTGGTGGCCTCGACCCGCACGATTGCGTCCGTGCCATCGATGATCACCGGATCGGCGACGTCTTCCCATGCCTTCTTGCCGGGGCCGTGGTACACAAGAGCCTTCATCACGTCACCTGTCCTTTGAGTGTTGGTGAGTCGTGGGAGTAGTTCTCCCTCCGTTCACTCTGCGCTCCCGCCGGCAACGCACCCAGGGACCAATGTCATCAATCTGCGAGCTGCCCGCCAAACCGGTTCTCAGCCTTCGGGCTTGTGGGCGCGCCGTTCGGCGAGCCGGGCCGCGTACACGGCGGCCTGCGTGCGGTGATGCATGCCGAGCTTCGACAACAGGTTCGACACGTAGTTCTTCACGGTCTTCTCGGCGAGGAACATCTGCTCGGCGATCTGGCGATTGGTGAGACCGTCGGCGAGATGATCGAGGATGGTCGCCTCCTGCGGGGTCAGCGACGCGGTCAACGAATCGCGCTGCGGGTTACGCAATCGTTCGAGCACCCGCGCTGTGATGACGGGGTCGAGCAGCGACTGGCCGGCGGCGACTCGACGGACGCTCTCGACGAGGTCCGAACCGCGCACCTCCTTCAGCACGTAGCCGGCAGCGCCGGCCATGATCGCGTCGAACAGCGCTTCGTCGTCGTTGAACGACGTCAACATCAGGCACTTCAGATCGGGCATCTGCGAGCGGACGTCGCGGCACACCTCGATGCCCGTTCCGTCCGGGAGCCTGACGTCGAGGATCGCCACATCGGGCAGTGTGGCCGGGATGCGATGCAGTGCGTCGGCCGCAGTGCCGGCCTCGCCGACCACCTCGATGTCGTCGGCGCTCTCCAGCAGTTCGCGGACTCCGCGGCGCACCACCTCGTGATCGTCGAGCAGGAAGACCCGTATCACGACAGCGCCCGCGGGATCATCACCGTCACAAGCTAGCTGCGATCCGTCGTAGCCTCACTGGGGTGCCCCATCGGTTTCAATCAGTCGGTGCGTCGGGCCTCCTCCGATTGCTCGACGCGGTGATGGCGATCGGGTCGGAGCTGACCCTTGCAGATGCGCTGAGGCGCATCACCGAAACCGCCGCCGATTTGGTCGACGCGAGGTACGCGGCGTTGGGTGTTCTCGACGAATCGGGCTCGCGACTGGCCGAGTTCATCACCGTCGGATTGAGTGACGAGGAGACCGAACGGATCGGCGCACGGCCGGAGGGACACGGGATCCTCGGGCTGCTGATCCTCGAACCGGAACCGCTGCGGCTCCCTGATCTGCATGCTCATCCCGACAGTTTCGGGTTCCCGCCGGGCCATCCGCCGATGACGTCGTTCCTCGGTGTGCCGATCCACCAGCGCGGCGTCGTGTACGGCAACCTGTACCTCACCGACAAGGCCAACGGCGAGATGTTCACCGACGTCGATCAAGAGCTGGCGGTCGGGCTGGCTGCGGCAGCCGGTCTGGCAATCGAGAACGCCCGGCTGCACGAGCTTGCTCGCTCCTCCGGTCTGCTCGACGAACGCGAGCGGATAGCCCGCGATCTGCACGACGACGTGATCCAGCGATTGTTCGCCACCGGTCTGTCGCTGCAGGCCATAGCCCAGATCGTGAAGGATCCGGCGACGGTGGCGCGGATCATGCGCGCCGTCGACGAGATCGACGTGTCGATCCGCCAGGTGAGGTCGACGATCTTCGAGCTGCACGACCGGTGGACCGGCCAGCAGAGCCTGCGCAGCGACATCTTCGCGGTGAGCGACGAGTCGGCGCAGGCGCTCGGTTTCAAGCCGACGTGCGACATATCCGGGCCGGTCGACAGCGTGGTCGACGAAGCGACCGGCGCCCACGTGCTGCTCTGCATTCGCGAGGCGTTGTCGAACGTTGCCCGTCATGCCCACGCCTCGGCGGTCGACGTCAGGGTGAGTGTGCACGACGGCCGGCTGACCCTACGTGTCGCCGATGATGGCGACGGATTCCGAGCCACGCCCGGTCGACGCTCCAGCGGACTCGACAACATGCTGGTCCGCGCCGAATCGCTGGGCGGCCGGTTCTCGATCGACGACCTTCCCGATGGGGGCACGGCGGTCACGTTCGACGTGCCCCTCGCCGCGCCATGACCGACGGCATCAGCTGTTCGACCGCGACAACAGCTGCCTGATCCCCAACGACGACCACTGGTGATGAGCACCCCGACCCTGGTGTTGGCAACACCCGCCGCCCGGCCCTAAGCACCGAGCCCCACCATCCGCCGCCGGGTACTCTGCGGCGATGCCCAACTTCGGTCCAGCAATGCGCGGCGAATGGCTGCTCGATCCCGACGTCACCTATCTGAATCACGGAACCGTCGGCGCGACACCTCGCCGAGTGCTTGCGCATCAGCGGGCGATCACCGATGAGATCGAACGTCAACCGGCAAAGTTCATGCTCCGCGAGCTGGCCGATTCGCATGGCGATTTCACTTCGCCGTCGCGCATGCGGGTTGCCGCGGCCGCCGTGGCCGACTTCGTGGGCGTGGACGGCGACGACCTGATGTTCGTCGACAACATCACGACCGGCGCCAACGCCGTGCTGCGCTCCTTCCCGTTCGACACCGGCGACGAGATCGCGGTGACCAGCCTGGGTTACGGCGGCGTCGTGAATGCCGCGACCTATGTGACCCGAAGGATCGGCGGAACCCTGCGCACGATCGAGCTGCCGCAACCCGGTGCCGCGCGCAGCGCGTATGTCGCGGCGATCGACGAGGGGTTGGGCCCGAGGACGCGGATGTTGATCGTCGACCACGTGACACCGGGTTCGGCGTTGATCCTGCCGTTGGCCGAGATCACTGCACTGTGCCACGAGCGGGGCGTGCTGGTGTTGGCGGACGGAGCCCACGTGCCAGGCAACATCGCCGTCGACATAGATTCCTTCGACGTCGACTGGTACACGGCCAACCTGCACAAGTGGGCGTGGACGCCGCGAAGTGCCGGGCTGCTGTGGTCGGCCGAGAAGCATCAGGAGCACCTGCACCCGACCGTGATCTCGTGGGGGCTGGATCACGGGATCGCGGCCGAGTTCGATCTGCTGGGCACTCGCGACCCGACCCACTTCCTGACCGCGCCGTTCGCCATCGAGCTGATGAACGAGTTCGGCGGCGACGAAGGTGTCGATGCGATCTACCGCCACAACCACGATCTGGCGTGGTGGGCTGGTCAGTACCTGGCCGACAGATGGGGCACGCGGTTCACCACGCCGGAGGAGATGATCGGCTCGATGGTCAACGTGCGCCTGCCAACAGGACTGGGCACGACCCGCGATGATGCGGAGCAGGTGCGGGCCGCGTTGGAAGCAGAAGGCCTCGAAGTGCCGATCTACGGCGGCGACGATGAACTGACCACCCGCATCTCGGCTCAGATCTATTGCGATCGTGCCGACATCGAACGACTCGCCGATGCCGTCGTCAAGCTTCCGATGTAGATGGGCGTGAAGCCGTAGGCGCCGCTTCATGACGACACCAGTTGGAGTTGTCGAGGCGTCGAGGAACGACACGTTGGTCTCGTGGGCGAGCCACGACTCCATCGACGTCGCGCCGGTGGAGTGCCACACCTCGGCCTGCGCGGCAGCGTGCACGACACGGGCGATCTGCGCCTCGAGGCGGCCCACAACCCGCCGCAGATCGATGAACAGTGAACCGAGATCCGCAGGCGACAACGCCGCCAGATCGAGCGACGCACACGACGACAAAGCGGCGTCGAATGCGCTGAGAGGTGTGTAAGCCATGTACTCCCGATTATCGGCACGAACGTACGTTCGCAACCCGGAAGGGAAACAGTGCGGGAAATCTCGGCTGCTCCACCCGGCAGATGCGCGGGCACGATCACAGTTCGAGCGGAGCAGTGAACGTTGCCCACGATGGTGGCGCTGTATCGTCGGCCGCCTCGCTCGATGGGCCAGTGACGGAAGGACATCTCATGAGGTCGAATCGCATCCGCACCCGAGCGGCGATCCTTGTAGGAGCGCTCGCGTTCGTCGCCACCGCATGCGGCGGGTCGGACGCCGCCTCACCCACGACGACAGCGACGACGGCGACTGTCGCTGCATCGGTTACCTCGACGACCGGCGCGATCGTCTCGCCACAGTCGGCGTCGACGGTGGCAGCAGATGGGCCTGACGCTCCGGGTACGACGTCGCCGGCCTCGACGTCATCGCAGCCGGCACCGACCAAGAGCATCCTGCAACTCGCCGCGGAGGAGGGCTCGCTGACGACGATGTTGCACCTGCTCGATGTTGCCGGCCTCACGACGACCTTGGAGGGCGACGGCCCATTCACATTGATCGCACCCACCGAGGCGGCCTTCGCCAAGATGGACCCCGACACGCTCGACAGCATCACCAAGAATCCCACCGTGTTGAAGCAGCTCCTCGACTACCACATCATCAACGGGCGTGTGTCGAAGAAAGACCTCCTCGCCGGCGGTGTGACCTCGGCCGAAGGGTCCAGCATCGCACTGCAGGACACCGAGCAACTGCCTGCGGTCAACGGTCTGACCGTGACGAGGGCCGGTCGAGCCACAAATGGCAGCGTGTTGGTCGTCGAATCGGTGATGATCCCGGTCGACATCAAACTTCCCTAACCCACCACGTCAGCAGTTTCGGTCACACACCCACGAGCGGCACTGGGATTTGGGTACGTTCCTTGCCGAGTGAACGACCAGGAGGTTCGAGAATGGTGGCCAAGAAATCGAAGGCAACGCTGCTGGCCGGTGCGCTGGCGGTGGCGCAACAGATCCTGGCGAATGACGAGATCCGCCGCCGGCTCACCCACGCGCCCGCCGGAGTCTTCGACTGGGCCAAGGAGCGAAGGGCCGAGCGGCGAGCGACCGACACGAACCGATTCGACCCTGCGGCGCGATTCGGCCACCGCGGCCTCGAGCGTCGGGTCGAGTCTCTCGCGGGCGCGCTGGCGATGGCGTTCCCGCGCGCCGATGATCCGGGGCGAGCCGAGCTGACCACGGCGATCGAGCGCCTACGCCTCGGTCTGGCCGTAGCCAAGCCATTGCCGTTGATCAAGCGCAAGCAAGCCCACATGCGAGTCGACAAGGAGTTGGGGTCGCTGGAGTCGTCGCTCGTCGATGCCGTACTGCCCAGGGCGGAGTTGCCGCGCTAGGCCCGAGTCGCCCAGCGCCAGTGCTCAGACGGTCGATTCCTCGAGGAACGATCCCTCGAGCGGTTGCACGGGCGTGAAGTCGCTGTGGTGTTGGTGCTCGGACCGACGGAACGTCGTTTGCCGGTTGCTGACCGGGTTGAGGATCAACGAGAAGATCCGCCGATCCCACGGCGACATGTTGGGCGGCGAGCTGTGCACCATCGAGTCGCCGAAGATCAGCACCGTGCCCGGCGGGCCCTTCGGGCAATAGAGACCTCCGCGCTCGGCAAGCGGCTTCACGACGTCATGGGCGACGGTCCACAGCGGATAGCTGGTGGTGGTGACGTCGAGCGCAGTAGCCGGCGGACCATCGCGATGTGACTGCGGGATGAAGATCAGCGGCCCGTTGAACTCGGTGACCTCGTCGAGGAAGATGT